>JAFAFW010000070.1 GCA_023423275.1 Pseudomonadota bacterium | reverse complement strand
GCCCCTGTATTTTGGGCATTTAGTGAGGATGGTGGGAGTTGGAAAGAGGTGCAGTCGGCTCGGAAGGCTTGTCTTCTAAGCAGAGGGTCGCAGGTTCGAGTCCTGCCGGGATCGCCATTTGCCCGTTACGTACGCAATGGGCTTCTCCAGTTCCGGCAGACCCTCCCCCCACTCCCGCGTGCCCAGGCAGAGAGCAAGATGGGTATCCTTCCGGCCTGCGTCGTCCGGCACCGGCTTCAACTGAGCCGCCTCAGGAAGGTGATTTCCATATTTCCTATGTCTGGTGTCGTGGCTGGGGCGACGCGCGAGGTCGACACTCAGAAGTCCCGCAACTGCAGCGTTCGCGACAAGCTAGCCCAACGACTCTGCGCGCTCTGACTTGAAGACCCGAACCGGATTCCTGATGAGAAGGTCTTCAAGTTGCTCGTCCGTCACTCCGTGCAACCGCAGACGTGGCACGAAGCTGCGGAGAATGTGGCCATAGCCATGGCCGCCGTATTTCGTCAGCATCGACTTCAAAAAGATATCGTGAGATATGAGGATCTGCTTCAAAAACCCGTTGTCAATTAAACGCCGAATGGCAATCGCATTTTCCTCGTCCGATGGTGATTGGGCGTTCTTCTCTGCAAAATAGAAATCGATCCCGATCATATCGTATTCGAGAAACGCTCCACGACGCGCGAGCCGGTGTTGATAGTCTTCATCACGAAGGCTTGGGTTCATATGACACAAAATAGTGTGCCTGAGATCCGCGCCCTCCTCCTCGACGATGTCAAGCACGCGATCGCCGAAGCGCAGCCATCCGGGGAGATGAATGGACAACGGAACGCGTGTGCGTTTGGCTGCACGCGCAGCAGCTCGCAGACATTTCTCCTCCGCTGCCGTGAAATCGGGAGAAACACCGATCTCGCCAATCATTCCCGAAATAACGCGCGGACGATTCGACAAACCACCCACGTCATAGACCATTCGCTCTGCGAGATCGTCGACAGACGCCTCGCGCACATACTGCGGGTGCGACGCCTCGAGATAATATCCAGATCCCATAATGATCTGCAGACCTGTATACCGAGAGATCCGCTGCAAGGCCTCCGGATCCTGGCCACAGCCGATATTTGTCGCGTCGACGACAGTTTGACCACCGAGCTCCTTGTATTTCATGAGTTCGTCTCTCGCGACGTCCTCATCGAGCAGCCGGCAGTTGTCAAGGTTTCCAACGGGATTGAGGCGCAATTGCCCGTTCATTTCCGCAGTGACATGACGCTCTGCGAAATGCCGCTCGGAGCATCCACAAGGTGGTCGCCATTTGTTGGATGCATCGAGAAGAATATGCTCGTGCATCAACGTCACTCCCAATTGCCCGGCGGGAATTGGACCAAGCACAGTCATGACGTGCCCGCTATCGACGCCGATCGGAAGCGGATCAGGATGCCGGAATAGCGAGCCCGTGATCATGCATTCAACCTAAAGTGAGCGCTGCACCGGCCGCCCAAGCAGCCAAGTGTTGAACCAGATCGCGATCACGATGATCAGGCCGGTCGCAATCTGCGTATAATATGGAGACACATGCGCCAGGATCAGGCCGTTCATGATCATCGCAATTGCAAGGGCTCCGAAGATCGTGCCGACGATCGTGCCACGCCCCCCAAACAGGCTCGTGCTGCCAAGGACGACGGCGGCGATCACATCCAGCTCGAACATGACCCCTTGGTTTGCAGAACCACTGCCGAGCCGGGATGTCAGAATCAACCCGGCGAACGCCGCCGCAACGCCGCTCCAAATGTAGACGAGCGTCTTGACGCGTCGAACATTGATTCCGGAGCGCCGCACACCCTCGGCATTGGAGCCAATGCCAGTAACGTAACGTCCGTAGCGTGTGTGATTGAGGACCATGTACGCGACAGCCAGCACGACCATCGCCAGGATAACGGGAACTGGAATGCCAAAAAGCCACCCGCGGCCAATATAGCTCAGGATATTGTCCGACTTGATCGGGATCGAATAGCCCTCGGTGACGAGCAGAGCAACGCCGCGATAGATGAACAGCGATGTCAGGGTAACGATAAAAGGCGGGATTCCCTGATAGGCAATCAAGTATCCGTGCACCAAGCCGATCAACGCTCCGACAAGGAGGGCCATTCCCATCGCCGCGACATCAGGCATGCCCCATGTCGTAAGAGCGGTTGACGCGAGAACCCCCGCAACCGCGCCGACCGATCCGACGGAGAGGTCAATCCCACCAGTTGTAATGACGAATGTCATCGCAGCGGCAGCGATACATAGTGGCGCGGCCTGCCGGAGAACGCTCAGCAGATTATGCGCGGTCAGGAAATTATCGGTGACCAGAGAAAAAATAACGCCGATGACCAGAACGAAGGCACCGATGCTGATGACGCCCGGATAATCGGTAATCGCCTGGCGCCAAAAGTTCTGCTTCACATATCGCCCGGCTGCGGCGTTGCTGACTGTGGACATGATCGACCCTCAATGATGTGCGCGAGCCGACGCGGCTTCGAACTTGTGCCCGACGATAAGCTCCACAACCTCGCCCAAGCTGGTTTCAGGCACTTTGGGAGCGGCTACGTTCGTACCTTCATACATCACCATGATGCGGTCGCAGACCAGGAACAAATCCTGAAGCCTGTGTGTCACGAGAATAACGCTGACGCCGCGAGCACTGACATTGCGAATGATCTCCAGGACCGCTTCGACTTCGGCGACCGCCAATGCCGCTGTTGGCTCGTCCATAATGAGAACGACGGGGTCGAACGAAATCGCGCGCGAAATCGCGATTGCCTGCCGCTGGCCACCGGACAGATTGCCGACCATCGCATGGGTGTCGGGAATCCTTATGCCGAGACCTTGAAGCATTTCCCGCGAACGCTCGTGCATCTGCCTGTGATCAAGCAGCGGAATACCTGCAACCGACTTTGTCAGCTCACGCCCCATGAAGAGATTGCCGGCAACATCGACGGTGTCGCAGAGAGACAGATCCTGATAGACCATCTCGATGCGATTGCGCCGGGCATCCGCGGGACTGGTGAAGCGCACCTCTTTGCCATCAATTATGATCTGACCACTGTCGGGAGCTACCGCCCCGGAAAGAACCTTGGTCAAGGTGGACTTGCCGGCGCCGTTATCGCCGACAAGCCCAAGCACTTCTCCAGGCCCGAGTGTAAGATCGACGCCGCGAAGCGACCTGATCGGCCCGTATGTCTTGACTATTCCGCGCATCTCGACCCGAGGCGGAACAGCGCCAAAGTCCCTCACTTCGCGCGTCATCAAACCCGCTCCTTATTTGAACCGTGCGCGGAATTGATCGACGTTTGATTTGTCCACAAACGAGACCGGCACACTGACGCTCTTGGGAATCTTCTTGCCATTCAGCAAATCAACGGCCGTTGCAACCGCTACAGTCCCGAGCCGACGCGCCTCCTGCTGGACGATCGTTCCAATCCAGCCTTCATCCAGCCCCGCGACAGCCTGCGCATTCAGATCCCAACCGAACAGCTTGATCTTGTCCTGAGCACTCCGCGCCTTGATCGACGCGATGGACCCGACCAATGCCGGTTCGCCCGTGGCGTAGACGACAGCCAGATTGGGATGAGCGGCGAGCAGGCCCTCTGCAGCGTTCTGGGCGATGTTCTGGACGTTCTGACCGTCGACTGCACCCACGATTTTCGCATCCGGAGCGGCTTCGGCGAGGCCCTCTTTGAAACCATCCAGGCGAAGATTTTGAATGAAGGAGTTCAGCGCGCCGACGATACCCACTTCCTGGCCACCGCCCTTGCTCTTGAGATATTCTCCGACACGGCGGCCGATATCGCGTCCTGCGTCCTTGTTATCGACGCCGATATTGGCAAGGTTCGCGCCGTCGACCACGGTATCGACTGCCAGAACCGGCACGCCTGCTTTTACTGCGTCTTCAATCGACGGCTTGATCGCGTTGGCGTCGATGGCGAGCACCAGGATTGCATCGACCTTATCGTTGACATACGTCTCCATGGCATCGTTCTGCAGCGCCGGATTGTTGTTCGCATTGTAGATCGTCAGTTTCACGCCGAGCTTCTTGGCTTCTTCCTCTGCACCGCTATTCAATTCAACACGAAACCGCGATTCCTGGTGGGCCTGGACGACCGCAATGCGTTTCTCTTGTGCCGATGCTGCGGATCCGATGGATAAGGACGCCAATACCGCTGCGCTCAAAAGATAACGGGAAGCGAACCAAGACATCATGAATACTCTCCTGATTTTCAATCCGGCCGGAGTTTCTGCGCGACGACCGCAATTTGTTGCATTCGTTTTCAAGTTACCCGAGCCCGCATGGGGATCAAATAAAGATCACTATTTTTGTGGCCCGTTTATTGATCTTTTGCTGCCTTTTCTTGCACTTGTTCCCTGCCTGCGCACCTAAAGCGTACGCGAAGCAAAATTCACGATATGCAGCGGCGTGTCGCCTATATTTCGGAACGAATGCGGGACACCAGCGGGAATCCATATGCAGCTCGATGCGTCAAGCGCATATTGCCATTCGTATTCAGTTCCCGCGAGCTTGACATGAGCAACGGCGAACCCCGCCGAGAGCGTATATATGTTCTCGACGGCCGCCAGAGTGATCTCCGGGCTGCGCTGATTTTGATCCACGACCAACTTTCGACATGAAAGGCGGCTCAGGCCGCGTGTCTGCTCCTGCGGGAGACAGTCATCCGTCTTTGCAACGTAGTCGGCCTGCAGAGGGCATCCGCCGATTTCAACACCGATCAGGATATGGTCAAGCACATCCTCGCCGGAATTCACGACGTGGTGCTCGATGCCAGACGGGATGGCGACAGCGCTACCCGGGCCGACATCCACGTACTCTTTCCCCAAAAGCACCTTTCCTCGTCCCCGGCGGAAATAGATGATCTCCTCCGAATGATCTTCAGCATGGATCGGCGATTTTCCGGATGGAAAGTACGTTGACCGTTCTACCCCAAGAATATTGCTGTCCACCAAGTCCTTTTGCGAGAAAATAACGCTGCAAATACGGTGATTTTCATTTCGCTCCGGAGATGCCGACAGTGAAGTCAGCCGCATGAGAGTGCCCATTTCAACCTCTTGTACTTCTGCGTGTTTCAATCAAAGGGACGTTCGACCAATCTGGCTTCAAGCGCCGGTCAGTGCCTTTTATTCCGCTTTTCGACGACTGTGGACGGAAGGTGCTGCGTCAAAACTCCATCCGATTCCAACGCATCACCCAATGAGCGCAATCGCGTCAACGTATTGACCACGTGCTCTCGAGCCGCATCTCGCGCAGCATTTATCTGACCGGAGTGAATTGCAGCATAGATGGCATGATGTTCCGCCTCGACGTCGGCGATACGGCTTGGGCGCTGCATGGAGTTGCGCCGCGTGACCGTGAGAGCCGCCTTCAAAAAGGGAGCGAGGAACGTAAAGAATGCGGAATAATGGGCGTTATCCGTCGCGTCACAGATGGCTCGATGAAATCGCAGATCTGCGTCCACGCCTCGAGCCACGGAACCTTCCGTAACAGCCTTGGATAATGCATTCAGGGCATTCTGCATCTCGCGCAGATGCTTGAGTTGACGCCGGACGGCCGCGAGCCCGGCCGCTTCAACTTCGAGCCCCATCCGCAGCTCGGTGACCTTGACGATACCCTCTACGTCGTCAGCGGTTTCGCTGGAGAGCCGAAAAGACCGACTGCCGATGGTCGACGCAACAATCGCTCCCCGCCCCTGCCTGCCGATCACCAGCTTATCTGCTTTCAGACGGGACATCGCCTCGCGAATGACCGCGCGGCTCACGCCAAACTCAAGTGAAAGGTTTTGTTCGGACGGCAAGCTCTCGCCCTCTTTATATTGTCCGCCCGTTATCTGCTCTCGCAACATCTCGGTGACCTGCTCGGTCAGACTAGGCCCAAGTTGCACGAGGTGATGTACATTCGGCTTGCGATGCATTTAAACCGTTCTGGGGAAAGTCCGACGATGAACCCTCAACCTGCCTTCGTGAGCTTCAGTGCCGCGCCGAGCATGATTTCGCATCCTGCCGCCAACTCCTCGGGACTGGTATACTCGGCTTCGTTGTGACTTAAGCCGCCCTTGCTCGGAACGAACAGCATCGCGGTGGGGACCACCTGGGAGACCGGGATCGCATCGTGCCCAGCGCCACTCGACAGCGTGCGGTAGGTATACCCCAGCTCTTTGGTGGCTTCCGTCAGAGCTGCAACGCATGACGGATCGAAGCGGCGGGCCGGAACACTCCAATAGATGCGCGCCTCCATCGTCAGGCCGTTATCGCGTGACACATCCTGAAAAATTTTCCGCAGTTCATCGTTCATGCGCTGCAACGCCTCAGGCGAGGTGTGGCGGCAGTCGGAGGTCAACGTCACGCGCCCCGCAACCACGCTACGCGCATTCGGCGTGATACGCAGATGCGCAACCGTAGCCCGTCCGTTGGGCTCATACCGGCGCGCAAGTTCATTCACGGCAATTGTAATTTTCGCGGCGCCAAGCAAGGCATCCCGGCGGCGGTCGATCGGCGTCGTCCCGGTGTGGGCTTCCTGACCGACCAAATTCACTTCGTAGGCGTTGATTCCCATCGCGCCGTCGACGATCCCGACAGGGCAATTTTCCTCTTCCAGGATCGGCCCCTGCTCGATGTGCGCTTCGAGATAGGCCCTTGCCGCGCGTCCGGTGACCGGTGCCTTGCCGAGGTAATTGATAGCCCGCAACTCGTCACCGAGACGCTTGCCGTCAAGGTCCTCCCGGGCCAGCGCCTCGTCCAATGAGACATTGCCCGCGTAGACCTCCGCACCCAGTGACGAAGGCTGAAAGCGACACCCTTCCTCGTTCGTCCAGTTGACGATCTCGATGGGGTGATCGGTGTCGATACCGTTCTCGTTGAGATAGCGCACAATTTCGAGGCCGGTGAGAACGCCGAAGGCCCCGTCGAACTTACCGCCGGTCGGCTGAGTATCGAGATGGCTGCCGATCATCACGGGCGGCAAGTCATTCCTGCGCCCGCGACGCCGCGCATACATATTACCGATCTGGTCGATATCTATTTCAAGCCCGGCGTCCCGACACCAGGCTGCAAACAGGTCGCGTCCCGCCCCATCCTCGGGCGAGGCCGCGAGGCGGCACACACCACCATTATCGAGCGCGCCGATCTTGGCGAGATCCATGTGAGCACGCCACAACCGCTCACCATCAATTCTTAACTGTCCCATGAAACGAGGACCACCCCTGGAAACCGCGAGCCATGCCCATAAGGCCCACCAAGTCTGCTTAGCAGGTTGTCATATAAGTTTGAGGACTGTCAACTCAGCACGCGCATAGGTATTGCTGCATGCAGCGCTAACAGGACCTGCCAATGAACTTGCTTTGCGACGCGGGCAGTCCTGCCCTTCCAGGGCGCGGTGGCGTTGGCTGGCGTCGCGTCTTGTAAGACACGACGCCGTGATTCCCGGCCGGGCTCGCCAGAAATGTGCGGATCAGTGCGGCGATCACGCAGTCTTGGCATCTTTCCCCGCGTGCTGCTTCACCCACGCAACATAACGGTCCATCCAGTCCTGCAGAAATTTGCGGCTTGCCACGCCGATGCTGCCATCGGCTTCGAACAAGTCGTCCTTCGCCTGGATGAAGGCTTCCGGCTGACCGAGTGTCGGCACATCCAGGTAGGCGAGGATATTGCGCAGATGCTGCTGGGCGAGCGCCGTACCGATGACGCCAATCGACACGCCGATCACGCCGGCGGGTTTGCCTGCCCACGCGCTCTGGCCGTAGGGCCGCGAGGCATTGTCGAGCGCATTCTTGAGGACGCCGGGAATCGAGCGATTGTATTCAGGCGTGACAAAGAGAAGGCCTGCGGCGGCCGCGATCTCCGCCTTGAGCCGTTTAACAGCCGGCGCCTGATTGGCATCCTCATCCTGGTTATAGAGCGGCAAGTCGTCGATCTGCACGTCCTTGAATTTGAAATCTGCAGGCGCAAGTTTGACCAAGCCTCGAGCGAGCTTGCGGTTGAACGAGTCCTTGCGAAGGCTGCCGACAATAACGGCGATATCGTATTGGGTCATGACGTTGCTCCTGTGGATTCGGGCTCGCTTAGCAGATTGTCCAGATCGAGAGGCCGCGTAACCATGGCCAACTCCCCATCGGCCGCGCGCGGCCATTCCGCTTCATCGCGATCCCAATAGAGTTCGACGCCGTTGCCGTCGGGGTCGCGAAGATAGAGCGCCTCGCTGACTCCGTGATCGCTCGCGCCGTCGAGCGGAACCTTGGCTTCCCTCAAGCGCCGGAGCCCGTCGGCAAGAGCGGCGCGCGTCGGATACACGATGGCCAGGTGGAAAAGTCCGGTGCTGCCTCGTGGCGGTGGCGAGCCGCCTTCGCTCTCCCAGGTATTGAGGCCGATGTGGTGATGGTAGCCGCCGGCCGCGACGAAAGCCGCCTGCCGCCCATAACGCTGCTTGAGGCTGAAGCCCAGCACACCGCAATAGAAGGCGAGCGCGCGATCAAGATTGGACACTTTCAGGTGGACGTGGCCGATGCGAGTACCGGGGTCGACAGATCGGGTCGTGAGGCCAGGCTCGATGTTTTTGATGGCGGGCGTGTGTGCCATGGGACCTCCAGGGATGAATGGAGCGGTGACGGAACGCTTCGCCCCTCCGATTTCCAGAATATGCTCCTCGCAATGCAGTTTGATAATCTACCAATGCGGAATATTATATCACACCTGTGGTGTGAGGATGAAATGCTGGATCGTGTAACGGGGATGCAGGTTTTTGCGCGGGTGGCAGCGCTCGGCAGTCTATCGGCAGCGGCGCGAGCGCTCGGCATGTCGCAAACCATGGCAACGAAACACCTCGCGGCACTTGAGGAGCGGCTGGGTGTCAGGCTGATGCATAGGACCACGCGACGCTTATCGCTGACGGAAGCCGGGCGCGATTACCTGGACTCCGCCGAGCGCATCCTCGCCGACATAGAAGAGGCCGATGCCAAGGCCGCCCGGGAAACGTTCGATGTGCGCGGAACGCTACGGCTCAACGCGCCAGTCTCGTTTGGCATCCGCGAGCTGGCGCCGATTCTCCCTGAGCTCTCGACGCGTTACCCCGATCTCATGATAAACCTGGGGCTCAACGACCGGTATGTCGACCTCATCGAAGAGGGGTGGGATCTGGTGGTGCGCATCGGCAGCTTGGGGGATTCGAGCATGATTGCCCGACGGATCGCCACGTGCCGCATGATCGTTTGCGCCGCACCCGCCTACCTCAAGAGACAAGGCAAACCCAAAACCATCGCAGAACTCGCTCATCACGATTGCCTCGGTTACACCCTCTCGAAAACTGCCGGCGCTGATCGGTGGCTCTTTGGACAGAAGGGCAAGGCAAGCGTCGCTGTCAAAGGCACGTTGCGCGCCAACAATGGTGATGTGCTCGTGGCTGCAGCGATCGCCGGCCACGGCATCGTCTATCAGCCGGAGTTTCTGGTAGCCCGCGAGATCAGGGAGGGCCTGCTTGTTCCTCTGAAGCTCGATCACGCGCCGATCGAACTCGATGGGGTCTTTGCCGTATACCCTTCGGCACGCCGTCCGCCCGCCAAGGTACGGGCCGCCATCGATTTCTTCGCGCGCGCGTTCGGACCGGTGCCACCATGGCAAGGAAGCGTTTCACGGACGCGGCGGACGTGATGATGTTCAGCCCTGCGCGTTGCCACGACGATTTCGAGGCAGGTGCGTCATTGGTGAAGGCCCAATGAAACTGGCTTTTCCGGGAGGGACGTCGTATCAAGGCCGATGAGCTGAAGTTCTCGATCGGCAAGTCGGTAGGGCAGGTTCATGACAGCAGAAAAGATAACGGGACGTGTGCTTGCAGCAGGTCGTACACTGTCCGGAATAAGTCACGCGGAGTTGGCGGCGGCATCGGCGATCCCTCTTGATACGATCCTGCTTCTCGAAGCGAATGGTGCTGCCTGGCTGCCAGAGACACACGCCGAAGCTCTCCTTAGCGCACTCGAAACCTTCGGCGTCATCGTTATTCCCGAAGGCGATGGGATGGGTGCAGGGGTCAGATTGAAGTTCACACGGCTGGATACGCGGCAGATTGGACGCCTCGAAAATGAAGGCGGCATCGCGCGTTCGGATGACGTGCCGTGAGCCAGACCGATGATGCCAATCAAACATAGACCGCTGAACGACTGAAGCCAGCACCTCACTTTCTGCGATGGTGCCTGGATCGCTTGGTTGCACCGGCGAAGCGGCGTGAGTCTTGAACCTCCGCTGAATCCCGGCTCCGCCAGCGGCACAGGACATCGTCCTGTACCGCTGTATGTCGAGCAGCTATCAGAATTTTCCCGAAAAGCCCAAGCGCAACGTACGCCCCGGAGACGGCATCAGGCCGAGATTGAGCGCGTCCATGTAATATTGGTCGGTGAGATTATCGACCGCGAAATCAAGGGCCCAATCGTCACTGAGCTTGTAGCTGCCGAATAGATCGACAAGGGTGTAGGCTTCCCAGTCGATCGTGGCTGTAAAAGCGCCGCTAAACCGTGTCGGGGGCCGTTCTCCGACATAAGTGATCCGCGAGCCGAGCTCCAACCGCTCTTCGAAAAAGCGCGCTCCCAGTATGAGGGATCCACTGAATTCCGGTGGCAAGTGCATCTGGCCGTAGCCTGCAGGGCTGCCATTCTCGCGGCATGTAAGCACCTCGGGAAACCCATCCATGGCGCAAAATTCGGTCTCGATGTACTTCGTCAATGATATGCCGCCAAATATTTTTCCGGAGTCGTACTTGGCGGAAAACTCCACACCCTTGAAGCGCACCAGCGGGATGTTCGCAAAATAGTAGCTGACGTCATATCGCGTGATGTAGTCCTCGACTTTGTTGTCAAAATAGGCAACTTTCAGCTGCAGCTTATCTGCGCCCGTAAACACATCCTCGCGCTGAAAGTTCACGCCTACTTCGCGACTGTAGGAGTGCTCCGGAGACAGAGACGAGGATAAAAGAGGGTTGGCAGACCAGCCTCTTGTTGATTCGAAAGTGCTGGGTGTACGGATCGCTTCGGCATAACGCGCATAAAGCTGAAGCCCCTGCAAAGGTTCAACTATCACCGAAGCGATCGGCGCAAATCCGGAAGACTGCTCCTTATTGGTTCCGACAATACACGGCGTCGTATGGCAGTCTCGGAACTCGGCAAAGTCCTCGGATTGCGCATCCGTATAGCGGAGGGCGCCGTTCAGGGTCAGCCAGTCGTACGGGCGATACTCGGCGGCAGCGAAAGCGCTCTTTTCTTCCTTTTCCCCATCGCGCGATGCCAGAATAGATTCCTCATCCGGCACGGGCTTGAGACGTTCATTCGAATAAGACGCACCGTAACTAAAATCCAGGGCGCCCCAGCTTCCAGAAAAGCTCGACGTGTTGGAAACATTCACGCCCCAACGATTGGATTGGCTGAGGTAAGGTTCATTATAGCCTAGCGCGATCCCCCCGATATCGAACCGGTAAGGTGTTTCAATGCGCGTGTAGTTCCCGGTGCGCCATACGTCTGCCTTCAGATTGATCAGATCGTTGTCCGCAGGGTTCCACGAATACCGCAGCGTCTTGGTATCCACCTCCACGCGACTGAGAGGGGCCTGCTCGGCACCGCCGAAGCGAATGATCTGCGACGGCATCATCTCGCCGAAGTCGCTCTCGTAGCGCACGTACGCGGCGTCCAGCTTGTGCCCATCCCCCCATTTGTAGACGCCACGCAGAAGATAGGACGTATTGTTCTGGGAGGTATTCAGAACCTCTTCTCCGCGCCCGAAGTGGTTCAGGCCTCCTTCATCCGGCCCACTCCCATTCGTTCCCGCAAAATAGTTGCCGATCCTGCGCCGCGCATAGCCAGCGACGACTTCCAGGTCACCGAAGCGCTGCGCGTAGGCAAGGCTTCCGCTGCCGCTGTTTATGGTGTCGAAGAGGCTGGGCCGATCGAACCTTTCCGCGGTCCCATTGCCCGTACCCAAGGTGCCCTCCGGGGGTACGGAGGCCGTATTGCCAATGGTCGAGGCGCGAACGCGGAAGCCTTGATCCTCGCCCGGCCGAAGAATGTCCTTGGCCTGCAGCGTGGATATACGAGCGACACCGCCTGTGGCTCCGACAGCATCCGGCGCCGCACTCGGGCCTTTCTCGATGACGACGTCGCCGATCAGGTCCGGATCGAGATAGACACGGGACGCCACGCCGGAATAGCCGCGATAAACCGTGCTTTGCTGAACCGAACCATCGATCACGGTGGCCACACGGCCTTCGCCCTGCATCCCGCGGACGTTGATATCTATGGCACCGCTATTGCGGTTATCGCCGGTCATCACCCCAGGCTGGCCTTTGAGGAAGTCGCCCGTCGAGGTGCCACGAAAACGCTGAATATCCTCGCTGGAAATATAGGCGATGGAAGCTGGCTGCTCATACGTGCTGTCCGCATTGTAGCCTTGCCCTCCACCCGACACATCAATCGTGTCCAGAGCTACAGCCCCATCGACCGTCGCCGTGGCGTTATTGCCGCCAACATTGGGATCGCTGATCGAGAACGTCGTTCCGTTGTACGCGTACGTGAGGCCTGTACCGGACAGAAGCTGCTGCAGGGCTGCTTGCGGGGAAAGCGATCCGCGAACCGCCGTAGAACGCTTGCCCGCGGCCACAGCAGAGGGAACGAAGACTTCGATCCGCGTCTGTTGCGAGAACACGATCAGAGCCTGCGCAAGCGGCTGTGCCGGAATATTGAGGATTGCCGGGGTCGATGATTGTGCAACGGCTGTTCCCGGCGGCACCAGCGCGATCGCACTTCCCAACATCAACACGGCCGCCAATCTCAACAGCACACCACTCGAACGCCGACTCAACATAACTCACCCCGTTCCCCAACTCGCACAGGAGAACGGACTCTGTACCGATCTCCTATTCCTGGAGACGATGGGCGGGCAAAAAGTAATTACTCGGTTTGGAAGTTTTTTTGCGCTTCAGTTTGAAGCTATTCCAATCAGAAAATCAGTGGCGCGATAGAGACGCAGATCGAGATTGTCCGCGATCGTCTCAAGCGCCGCATCGGGGCGTCGTGCATCGAAAACCGCCGTCACGCGACGATCCGCGAGATTGCTGTCGAGGAGTTGGATATAGCCGCGGCGATAGCGCTGCAGCTCGGCGAGGACATCGGCAAGCCTTACATCATGAAAGACCAGCTGATCCTGCCGCCATGCCTGGACCGTCTCGATATTCACCTCGGCAACCGCCGATATCCTTTGATCGCTGTAGTGAACGCCATGCCCTTGCGTAACGCGAACGGGCGCGCGAGAAGCCGCCTTCACATCCACGACGCTTTCTGTGACCGAAACAGCAACATTGCCGGCGATCTTGACGTTGAAGGCCGTTCCACGGACGAGGATCTCGCCGCCCTTCGCTGCGACCACAAAAGGCCGCCGCGCGTCTTTCGTCACAGTGAAGAAGGCCTCTCCCGAGACCAATGTGACTTTACGCTCGGCCGCACTGTAATCGACGTCGAGAGCGCTCGCGCTGCTGAGCTCGACCTCTGAGCCGTCCTCGAGGGCCACGACCCTGCGTTCACCGATCGAGGTACGATAATCCGACCAAAGGCCCACGGGCAGTGATTGCCATCCAACGCCGATAGCGATCAACACGACGGCGGCCGCTGCGATTCGCCTCCATGCCGAGCGGCGAGCAGGTACCGGCGCGCGGCGCGGAGTGAAACGTGCGATATTATCGGCCCGCTCGCGCCCGGATCGGACTTCTGCCGGCGACGTCTCTGGCGCCAATGCGTCGAGAACGGCCCACGTTTTCTCGACCTCGGCCCACGCCGCCTCATGCGCGGGGCTTGCCGCCAGCCAAAGCTCGAATGCCCGCCGCTGCTCACCGGTGACGTCCTCATCGCGCAGGATGACGAACCATCGAACGGCCGCCTCGTCGGGCGAATGAGCATCATCGAGTGTCATGCCTCGGTTCCGCAAATGTAGGGTTCATTGCCCTGCAGCACGAGAACAGCGCTCCGCGTTGGTCGATGGGCAACGATCTCCGCCGGAGATCCGCCCACCCTATCCAGTAAGACGATTCTAAGGTGAAAACCCATTACACCGTCGGCGAAGAAACGTCGCGCAGCCGGCTCCGAAGGATGGTGATCGCTTTCGCGAGATGGGCCATCACGGTATTTTTGGCGATACCGAGCCGCTCACCGACCTCGACGTACGTCAGGCCCTCGAACTTGCTGAGCAGCAGGACCTCGCGGGTACGCGGCGGCAGGTCGGCCAGCGCTCGATGAAGCGCAGCGATCTGGTCGGACGCGATGAGGACGGCATCCGGCTGCGGCGCCGCGTCGGGTACTGAGAGCCCGAAATCCGGATCCGGCTCCATAATGCGCGACGTACGGCGCTGCCTGCGGTACTCGTCGATGGCGATGTTGGTTGCTGTCTTGAACAGATAACTCCTGGCGTTGGCCAGATCGTTCGCGGGCGTGCGAAGCATTCTGACGAACGCGTCATGCACGATGTCCGCTGCCATGGA
The DNA here is from genome assembly GCA_023423275.1 of Pseudomonadota bacterium. Classification (GTDB taxonomy): domain Bacteria; phylum Pseudomonadota; class Alphaproteobacteria; order Rhizobiales; family Hyphomicrobiaceae; genus ZC4RG25. Next base: position 4,154 of record JAFAFW010000070.1, on the reverse strand, counting down.
CGTCGATACGCCGCGCTTCACGAGCAGGCTCGTGAGGCGATCGTGCTCAGCCGCATAGAGGGATGAAAGATCGGTGACGTGGCTATTACTCATTCGCCGCCCGCGATACACAAACCCGCACGAGAATGCGCCCCCGAGGGCGGCGCGAAACGCGTCCCACATCCCCTTAACCGCAGGCCGATTTCAGTGCAACATCATTAGCTTGGAGTGTCTCTGGCGGTCCCTTGCCCCCGCTCCGAAATTGTATACCAAAACACTCCACTTAGTGCCTGAAATCATTGTCCTTTGCTGAAGCTGGGTGCACTGCGGCAACCCTGGAACATTCGATCGGTATTGTTCCATCTCGTTGCAATTGGGCCACGCCACCGATCGTCTTGATGCTATCCACGCCGCAATGCAGGACGGTAGCCACTGCCACAGCTCTGCGACGCGCCTGCTGTCAGCCTCGTCCGTGCGGCAGAGACAGATCCATCGCTGGGCCTACAGGAACGATGCCGGTCGGGTTGATGGTGCGGTGGCTTTGATAGTAGTGCGCCTTGATATGCTGCATGTTGACGGTCTCGCCGACGCCCGGCACCTGATAGAGGTCCCGCAGGTAGCCGGACAGGTTCGGATAGTCGGCGATCCGGTGCAGGTTGCATTTGAAGTGGCCGACGTAGACCGGATCGAACCGCACCAGCGTCGTGAACAATCGCCAATCCGCTCCGGTCAGGCGATCTCCCAACAGATAGCGGTGCGCGCCAAGGTGCGCCTCGAGGACCTCCAGAGTCGCAAACAGCTCGGCAAAAGCGGCTTCGTACGCCGCCTGCGTGGTGGCGAAACCGGCCTTGTAGACGCCGTTGTTGACCGTGTCGTAAATGCGGGCGTTCCAAGTCTCGATCTGCGGCCGCAGAGCTTCCGGATAGAAGTCGCCCGCCTCTGCGCCGCACGCATCGAAGGCGGCGTTGAACATCCGGATGATCTCGGACGACTCGTTGTTCACGATGCGATTGGTCGCCTTGTCCCAGAGCACAGGCACCGTGACCCGGCCAGTGTAGTCAGGTTGGGCCTTGGTATAGACCTCGTACAGGAAGCGGGCGCCGTGGATCGGATCCGGCACGACCCCTGAGCCCTCCTCGAAGGTCCAGCCGTTCTCCAGCATGAGCCAGTGCACGACCGAGACGCTGATCATGTCCTCGAGCCCCTTGAGCTTGCGGAAGATGAGCGTGCGATGCGCCCAGGGACAGGCGAGCGAGACGTAAAGGTGATAGCGGCCGGGTTCGGCCTTGAACCCACCCGTGCCGCTTGGGCCGGGTGAGCCATCGGGCGTGACCCAATTCCGGAACGCGGAATCCTTGCGCACAAAGCGCCCGCCGGTGCTCTTGGTGTCGTACCATTGATCCTGCCAGACACCGTCGACAAGCAGTCCCATGATGCTCTCCTCCTTTGGGCGTTCTTGCCTGAGTTCTCAGAGCGGCTTCAGGCCGGCTTCGATCTGCTGGCGTTTGCTTTCCAGGAACGGCGGCAGGGACAGCGTCTCGCCAAGCGTCTCCATTGGTTCATCAGTGGCGAAGCCTGGTCCGTCGGTGGCAATCTCGAACAGGATGCGGTTCGGCTCGCGGAAATAGAGGCTGCGGAACCAGAAGCGATCGACCGGACCGCTCGATGGCAGGCGCGCGTGACCAAGGCGCTCCGCCCAGCCTTCATAATCGGTGTCGGGAATGCGGAAGGCGACGTGGTGCACGCCTCCTGCTCCGGGTTGCGCCATCGGCAGATCGGGCTCGACGGCCACGTGGAGTTCGGCCGCCGCACCGCCAGGACCCATCTGATAAACATGGGTGCGGCTCTTGCTATTCCCGGGTGTTGCGTAGTCGCGGACCCGCGTCATGCCCATGACCTTCGTGAGTACGCGCTCGGTCGCTTGCAACTCGGGCACGCTGATGGTGATTGGGCCGAGGCCACGGATCTGGTGCTCCGCCGGCACGGGGCTGCGCGCCCAGGGATGCGCCTCGCCCTGCCCGCCGTCATCGATCAGGCTGAGGCGCTGGCCTTCGAAATCCTCGAAGTCGAGGGTCAGCCGACCATCGCGCGCGACGACGTCGGAATGGGCCACCCCCAAGTCTTGAAAGCGCTGCTGCCACCAGGCCAGCGTGTCGGCGCCGGAAACCCGCAAGCCGGTGCGGGTAATGCTGCCGGTGCCGCGCTTCTCACGCTCCGCGGGCCAATCGAAGAAGGTGATGTCGGTGCCAGGAGTTCCAACCCCATCGGCGTAGAACAGATGATAGGCGCTGACGTCGTCCTGGTTGACGGTCTTCTTCACCAGCCGCAAGCCGAGTGTCTGCGTATAGAAGGCGTGATTGCGCGGCGCGTCGCTGGTGACGGCAGTGAGATGATGGATGCCGGTGAGTTGCATGATCGGTCTCCCTGTGGGGCGGGGGCGGTCCAAGAAGCCCGCCACGCCGCAATGGTTTGGGTTGTTGATCAAGGTCAGGCTGGCGCCGTGGCGGCGCGCGCTCCCTTGGCCGGCTGACGCCTGGACCTCAGCCGGCATTCTCGCTCGAGGCGTGAGGTCACCCCTTGTTGGCAGCCTGCGCTGAAGACTGGCCGGCCATGTGACTGCCGATCACGCTTTGGTAACCCGGCAGATGGCTGGAAATCAGTGCGCCGAAGCCTTCCACGTCATGGCGCCAGTCGCGCTGCAGCTCGCCGGCCACCGCGAACCAGGACGTGAGCTGGGCGCCGGCCTGCGACATGCGGAACCACGCCGCGTCGCGCGTCACTTCGTTCATGGTGCCGGAGGCATCGGTCACGACGAAAACCTCGTAGCCGGCCTTCAGGGCCGAGAGTGCCGGAAAGGCGACACAGACCTCGGTCACAACCCCGGCGATGATCAGTTGCTTCTTGCCGGTTGCCTTGACGGCCGCGACGAAATCCTCGTTGTCCCACGCATTGATCTGGCCCGGTCGGGCGATGAGTGGCGCGTCCGGGAACATGGCCTTGATCTCAGGCAGGAACGGACCGTTGGGGCCCTGCTCGAAGCTGGTCGACAGGATCACCGGAAGGTTGAAGAACTTCGCGGTATCGGCAAGGGCCTGCACGTTGGTTTTGAACGCCTCAGGCGTGAAATCGCGTACGAGCCCTGAGATGAGGCCCGTCTGGTGGTCCACCAGCAGAACGGCGGCGTCGTCTTTTGAGAGGCGGCTGTAGAGTTCGGACATGATGATTTTCCTTTCGGTGGTTTCGACGGGCCGCTCATGGCCTGTCCGATGCAATCAATATGACCCCTCGACATGATCTATGGCAGAGATAAAATATAGATCATCTCTATCTATGGATCAGATGATGATTGACCTTCTCACCTTCGATCAACTCAGAGTTCTGACTGCCGTTGCCGAGACGGGAAGCTTCTCCGCGGCAGGACGCAAGCTCAGCCGGGCTCAGTCCGCGGTCAGCTACGCGATCGCCAACCTCGAAGGTGTGCTCGGGATTGAACTGTTCGACCGCAGCGGCTGGCGCCCCCGCCTGACCGATGCGGGGCGCGCACTGGTGGCCGATGCTGTGGTCGTGCTCGAAGCCACTGATGCCTTGAAGGCGCGCGCCAAGGGATTGGGCGAGGGGCTCGAAGCCGAGATCTCGATGGTCTTCGACATCATGTTTCCGACCCGGGACCTGGTCAGCCTGGTCGCCGAGTTTCAGCGAACATTCCCAAGCGTGAGCCTGAGCTTGCGGGTGGAGGCTTTGGGCGGAGTTCCCGATTTGGTGTTGTCGGGAGCCTGTGGGCTTGGCGTGCAGGGATCGCTGCCTGACATCCCCGCCGGTCTCGAGTTCATTCCCCTGCCGAAGTCTGTGACGGTGGAGCCGGTGGCCGCGCCGGATTATCCCCTCGCCCGCCACTCCGCACCCATTCCGAAAGACCTTCTTGATGCCCATCCCCAGATCGTGCTAACCGACAGGAGCCAGCGCACGGAAGGACGCAACTTCGCCGTCCTTTCGCAGCGTCAGGTGCGCACGGCGGATCTCGGCGCCAAGCAGGCGCTGCTAAGAGGCGGCCTCGGCTGGGGGTTCATGCCCCGGGAGACGGTCGAGGACGACATCGCGTCCGGGCGGCTGGCGGTGCTCAACCTTGCCCATCGTCCCGCCGATACCCACAGCATGGCCCTGAGCTTGATTTACCG
>JAFAFW010000097.1 GCA_023423275.1 Pseudomonadota bacterium | reverse complement strand
CCGCTATTCTGGTCGGGTCAGCCCTTCTCACGCATCAGCCGCGCTTTCTGGCGCTGCCAGTCACGTTTGGCGGACGTCTCACGCTTGTCGTGGAGTTTCTTGCCTTGCGCCAGCCCGAGCTTGAGCTTGGCCATTCCGCGCTCGTTGAAATACAGCTCCAGCGGAACCAGCGTCATGCCCTGGCGATCGATGGAAAGCGCCATCTTGTGCATCTCGCGCATATGCAGCAGCAGGCGGCGCGGCCGGCGCGGCGCATGATTGAAGAACGGGCCGGCCTGCTTGTATTCGGGGATATAGGCGTTGATCAGCGCGAACCCGCCGTTTTCAAGGGCCGCGTAGCTTTCCGTGATGTTGGCCTGACCGGCGCGCAACGATTTGACCTCCGTGCCCGTCAGGACGATGCCGGCCTCGTAAGTGTCGGTGATGAAATATTCGAAGCGTGCCTTCCGGTTCTCAGCGATCAGCCGGCGGCCGCCATCAGATTTGGCCGCCATTCTCGTAGCACTCCTGCTCTTAGCGTAACGCTCGCTATTCCGCGGCTTTGGCCTGCAGCAATCCGCAGCGGACCAGCGCCGCGTCGACTACCTTGCGCGAGGACTCGCTGATCGGCGCCAGTGGCAGGCGAACGTCAGGGTTGCATAGACCCAGGCGCGAGGCCGCGTATTTCACCGGGCCTGGGCTGGTCTCGACAAACATCGCATCATGCAGCGGCATGAGCTGATCCTGAAGCCTTAGCGCTTTCGCAAAATCGCCCTTGAGGCACGCCGCCTGGAATTCCGCGCACAGCGCCGGTGCGACATTCGCCGTCACCGAGATGGCGCCCTGTCCGCCGTGGGCGTTGAAGCCCATCGCGGTGGCATCCTCACCGGACAGCATCACGAAGTCCGTGCCGCAGGCCAGGCGCTGCTGCGAGGCGCGCGCCATGTTTGCAGTGGCGTCCTTGACGCCGACGACGTTCTTCAGTTTGGCGCAGCGTGCCATGGTCTCGACCGACATGTCGGCGACCGTACGTGACGGCACGTTGTAGAGAACGATCGGGATATCGACGGTGTCGTTGATTGCCTTGATGTGGAGGTACATGCCCTCCTGAGTCGGCTTATTGTAGTACGGCATCACGATCAGAACCGCGTCCGCTCCGACCTGCTTGGCGTGCTGGCTGAATTCGATTGCCTCGGCAGTCGAGTTGGAGCCTGCACCGGCGATCACCGGAACCCGCTTGTTCGTCACCTCGACGCAGATTTCGACGGTGCGTTTGTGCTCTTCATACGACAAAGTCGGGGTTTCACCGGTCGTACCGGCAGGCACGAGCCCATTCGTCCCCTGGGAGATCTGCCACTCTACAACCCGCGCAAATGCAGTTTCGTCCAAAACGTCGTTCGTGAACGGCGAAATCAGTGCCGTATACGATCCCTTAAACATGATGCCGCTCCTTGAGCAGATCGCGTTGAGCAAATTTGAAACCTGCGGTCACAGTCAGGGCTTGGAAACTTGAACCTGACGTGTGTGATTGTTACCTTGTCGCAGGTAACTCAAGCTTCAACCTGCCGTGCCTCCCAACAGGATCACGGACATTATGCGCTTCGGCAAGCATAGGCAAGGCGATGCGCTCGCTATGCTGGCAGTCGGGTAAACGATCTGCCGGCGTCGATACAGTTGAGTAACCATCACCACGCTGACAGGTCGAGAGACAAGGCTTACGTATTGATCCGCACCTCACCCCTTCGGGGTTTGATACTCGTCACTTCACTGGCCTCGGCAATCGTTGCCGTGCCGCTGGTCCGCGCTGCCGGCCCCCTCGTCCCGGCGCCGTCGGCGGCGCCTGCCTTGCAATCGGACGCCTCCCAGAAAATCGCCGCGAAGCCGATCCTTGAAGCCCCCGCAGCGGCCCGCGAAGCTGACCGGATCGAACGTTTCGATGCCGCGATCGCACCCGTCCGCGATCACGTCGTATCCGAAAAGGATGCCGAACTCATTCGCGGTGCGATGGCGTCATACGCCGAAGGCGATGTCGTTGAGGCCAAACCGAAGCATGAGCAGATTTCGGATCCCGTCGCCCGCAAGCTGGTGGACTGGTTCCGGCTTCGCGCCGGCAGGGGGGAGATCGGCGAATATCGCGCGTTCCTGGACGCTAATCCGGCTTGGCCGAGCCAGTCCGTTCTCACCAAGCGGCTCGAAGAAGCGCTGTTCGTGCGGGGCGGCAGTTCGCGCGACATCAAGCGGGCGTTCGAAAAGACGATCCCCGAAACCGGCGCCGGCCTCGCGGCGTTGGCTTCCGCCTATCTGGCAGAAGGCGACGAGGCCAAGGCTGCCGAGTTGGCCCGAAAAGCCTGGCGCGAATACGAATTCGCGGACGAGTTGGAAACCGGCTTCCAGCAGCGATTCGCGCGCCTGCTGACGACGGCCGACTACAAGTGGCGCTTCGACAGGCTGCTTGTCGACGAGGTGCGCTGGGCAAGTGAGCGCCGTATCCGGATCTCCGCCGCCCGGCGTCTCGTTCCCTATCTTGGCGATGACGCGGAGAAAAAGAAGGCGGAGGCACGGCTTGCCGTCTTCGCGGGCGCAAAGTCGGCGCGCAAGCTGATGGCCGCACTTCCCGCCGATGGCGACGCGGACTGGGGGCTGGCCTTCCAGCGCGTGCAGTATCTGCGTGACCGCGACAAGGATGAGGACGCCTGGAAGATCCTGCTCACCGCGCCGACGGATACCAACAAGATCGTCAGCCCGGACGGCTGGTGGCTTCAACGCCGGGCTGCCGCCTACGGCGCGTTGCAGGCGGGCAAGCCGAAGATCGCCTTCGATCTCGTGCGCGACTCCGGGGCGCTCAGCGTCAATCCGCTCAACGACCAGACCTTCATGGCGGGATGGCTCGCCCTGCGCTATCTGAATGACGCGCGCTCCGCCTTGCCCTTCTTCGAGAAGAACGAGGCGGGTTCCGACGGACCGCTGAGCCGTTCGCGCGCGCTGTACTGGCTTGGACGGACGCACGAAGCGCTTGGCGATAAGAGCAAGGCATCGGGATACTTCGAAGCGGCGGCGCAGTACGCCGATACGTTCCATGGCCATCTCGCGCGTGCGCACCTGGGGGCGACCGGAAACACCCGCCTGGTGAGCCCGCCGGCAGTTCCGACGTCTGCTCAGGCAGATCAGTTCAACAGCCTCGATGCGGCCGTCGCGGCCGTGATCGCGGTCAAGGCGGACGTCGGTCGCGGCATCGCACGTGCATTTCTCGGTCATTTGAGCCGCCATCTCGACAGCGAGGCCGAGGTGGCGATGGTGGCCCATCTGGCCGAGGCGCTGGGCGACACACAGATGTCCCTGCGCATCGGCAAGCTTGGCGTCACGCGCGGCATGAACCTCGTGCCGTACGCGTATCCCATTCACGCGTTCCCTGCCTACAAGCCGCTGCGCGATCCGCCGGAGACGGCGTTGTTGCTCGGTCTGGCGCGCCAGGAAAGCGAGTTCAACACCACGATCATGTCGGGTGCGGGCGCGCGCGGCATTCTGCAGGTCATGCCCGTGACGGCGCGCCATGTCTGCCGGGACTACAAAATCAAGTGCGATATCAAGCGCCTGATGCGTGATCCGTCTTACAACGCGATGCTGGCCAGCGCCTATGTCGGCGACCGGATGGCTGACGTGGACGGCAGCTATATCCTGGCGCTGACGGGGTATAACGCAGGCCCGGGGCGCACGCGCCAGTGGATCCGCCAGTTCGGCGATCCGCGCGATCCCGATGTCGATCCGGTGGACTGGATCTTCCGCATCCCCTTCGAAGAAACCCGTGACTATGTGCAGAAGGTGCTCTCGAACGTGCAGGTCTATCGGGAGCGACTCGGCCATGATGGCGCAGAGGGGATCGGGCAGGATCTCGTCAGGGCGCGCCGCGTTGCAGGATCGGACACGGCACCTGATTAGGTCTAGTCCTCAGCCCGCCTGGTCGCGAGGGGCAGATGACGCAAGACGCCTGGGAAGACATCTTCTTCACGGTCCGCGACGGCCTGAGGCTTTACGGGCGTCATTACCCCGCACCGAACTCTCGATTGCGCCCGGCGGTGTGTCTCCCGGGGCTGACCCGCAATTCGCGCGACTTCCATGATCTGGCCGTGGCGTTGTCCACGGGGGCGAATGCGCGTCCGGTCTATACGCTGGACCTGCGCGGCCGAGGGCGGTCGCAGTTCGATCGCGATTGGCGCAACTACGCCATCCCCATCGAGATGCTCGATGTGCAGGATTTCCTGATGATGCTCGGCCTCGACCGGCCGGCCATCGTCGGCACGTCGCGCGGCGGTCTGGTCACGATGGTACTGGCCGCCGCCGAGCCGAATGCGATCGGTCCCGTGGTCCTGAACGACATCGGCCCCGTCATCGAGCGCGAAGGGCTGACGCGCATCAAGGCCTATGTCGGCAAGGTGCCGCTGCCGGCCAAATGGGAGGATGCGACCCGCCTGTTGGCCGACATGAACCGCCGTGCGTTTCCCAACGTGACCGACGAGGAATGGGCTGAGGTCGCCCGGCAATGGTTCAATGAAGGCAACGGGCGGCCCGCACCCGGCTATGACGCACAGCTCGACCGCTCGTTCGCGCTGGCCGACGGCCCGGTTCCCGAACTCTGGCCGCAGTTCGAAGCGCTGAGCCACGTGCCCGTTCTCGTCCTGCGCGGGGAAAATTCCGATCTCCTGAGCGATGCCACCGTGCAACGGATGCGGACGCGTCATCCCAATTGCGCGTCGTTCCTCGTGGATGCTCAAGGTCACGCACCGTTGCTCAAGGATGCCGCTTCGATTGCGCGTGTGGCGGAATTCCTGGTCGAGACGGATACGGTCCGCCTTGCCAGCGCGGCGGCATGACGAGGAGCTTGCTCCATTTTTTCTCGAAGATTTACGATACGTTAGGGGCCAAGCACCTAATCTGACGATGATCCGCTTCCCCCGGATCGTGTTCTCCCGCAATGCGTACCGTTCGACGTCTGCACAATCGAGAGACGGCATCTCGCCGATTCTTTTTTTGTGGATGTTGTCCGTGTTGCCCGAAAAATGCCTGCTCCGGGGGGAATGTTAAACCTGACCAAAGGCGCTGAGGCGTGCTATGGTGATATCAACAGTAGCGTGTGTCGAAGTTGGTCATGGGTATTGAGTCGCGCAGCTGGGGTCAGCCCAGTCCACGGAGTGTCACCGTTTCGTTCGGACAGCGATTTACGTCGTCCGATCAATTCGACGGCGTCTTCCAACAGGGCATGGGCCTTGTGGAACGCACAGCCGCTTATCTCGACGGCGCCGGCCGCAAAGAGGCCAAGGCGCTGAAGCCAACAACCGCCGTCACCTATGCGACTGAAAGCATGCGGCTGACCAGCCGTCTGCTTGATCTCGCATCATGGCTCCTCATCCGCCGTTCGTTGAAAGAAGGCGAGATCTGCGAAGAAGAGGCCGCGCGCAAGCGGGCTCGCCTCAAGCTTCGCGCGTCCGGCCGTCCCAGTCATATCGCGAATTTCGCGGATCTGCCGGAGACGTTGCGGGCGCTGATCGAGGAGAGCTTCGCCCTCGGCGATCGCATCATGCGGCTCGACATGGCCTTGGCCCCGGCTGTTGCCGATCCCGATGTCAAAGCCGTCAATCCGGTTGCGGCACAGATTGCCGAACTCAGGGCCGCCTTCAGCGCAGCGGTGCGCTGACACGACTCTTCTGGCAAAACGGTTCCGCTCGCGCTAGGGGGTGTACTCCGTACGCGAGCCGAACCTGTGACCCAACCGCCCGATCCGATCGAGTCCTCACGTTGGTTGCGACTGCGCCGGCGCCTAACATCGAGCGCCGCGCGCGGACTGATGGCGCTTGCATCTTCGAATGGCCGAGTCAGGAACCGGGTCCTCCGCGGGCTGCTGGACCAGCATCTGGCGCCCGGCGTGCTCTGTCTCGTGCCGTTCGTCGATCATATGCTGTACGTCGATCCACGCGACGACAAGGTGGCGTTGAAGCTGCTGAGCGGGCGTCCGTGGCAAAAGCGGGAACTCGACCGGGCGCTGCATCTGTTGCGCCAATCAGGCCGCTTGCGTCCCGATGGCGTATTCATCGATGTCGGGGCCAATATCGGGGCGCAAACCGTCTATGCGATGCGGTCCGGTGCCTTTGCGCGCGGCCTGGCGATCGAGCCGGACCCGCATAATTTCGAGATCCTGTCGCAGAACCTTGCCATCAACGGCCTCGACAATCAGGTGATCGCGATTTGTGCCGCCGCCAGCGCAGCATCGGGCACGCTACTGCTCTCCCATCACGGCAAGAACTTCGGCGCGCACTCCGTCGAACCAGAGTTCATCGACAATCCCGCCGGAGCCATCAGCGTGGCGGCCGCGACGGTCGATGAGTTGCTGCAGCAGCATGGTATCGGAGCGAACCAGGTCGGGCTGGTGAAGATCGACGTCGAGGGGCATGAGCTGTCGGTGCTGGACGGTATGGCGGGTTTGCGGATGGCGCAGGTGCCGGTTCTGGTGGAGTTCAACGCCGATCCCCGCGACGCCCCTCGCATTGCGACGTTGAAGTCTCTGTTCGCGCCGAAATACCGTCACGTCGCCGATTTGGGTGATGGCGGCGTGCCGACCTCGATGCCTGATCTGCGCTGGACCACCTCCCAAGCGGATCTGCTGATTTACTGATACGGACAGCCAGGCGCCGGTCATTGCATGGGGATCTATTGCCCTCCCCGCCTGCATTCGCTACGCCGGGGCCGTAAGTGCCAGCATGAGAATGAGCCAGCCGACGCGTGATGCGATCCGTTGATCCCAAAGACAGCACGACGGGCGCCCCAACCGTCTCCGGGACGGGACGTGCCGTGGCCGAGGTGATCCGCGCGGCCTATCACGACAGTTTCGAGACCGCTGCCGGTCTCGCTGAACCCGCATTAACGTCGGAGGAGATCCGCGCCGCGATCGATTTTTGCGCCGATGAGGCGTGCGTCGCGGCGGGCGCGACCTGCCCCGGCTGCCGCAAGCGGACCGAGGCGCTGGGCCTGACGTCGCTGGATCAGTTTTGCGCGCAGTTCTCCAAGATCACGCTGACAGAGTCCAATCTGACCGTGACACTGGGCGGTCCCCTGCCCCCGGCGGCGTTTCCGTCCCTGGAGACCCTGGCGAAGACCTGGGCGGGTGAGGAATTCTGGTTTCTGGCGCGCCGGCTGGTTCGCCGTTTGAAGAAGCGGGACGATCCGCGGCCGAAGACCATGGCGGCCGGGATGGATGGCGATCTGATCCCCAGCCCTCCCCTGATCCTCGTGCGCCCGCAGCTCGCCGACAACATCGGCATGGTGGCCCGGGCCATGGCGAATTTCGGCCTCGATGACCTGCGGCTGGTCGATCCGCGCGACGGCTGGCCGAACGAAAAGGCGCGCGCGGCTGCGTCCGGCGCCAATTACATCATCGACGACACGTCGGCGTTTCCCACGCTGCGCGAGGCGATGGCGGATCTGCATCACGTCTATGCCACGACGGCACGCCAGCGCGATCTGGCAAAGCCGGTGCTGACGCCGCAGCAGGCGGTGCGCGAAATGCGCGCGCGCATGGCTGCGGGGCAGCGCTGCGGGTTCCTGTTCGGTCCCGAAAGGGCTGGTTTGGAGACCGATGAGGTGGCGCTCGCCGATTCGCTGATCATGATCCCGGTCAACCCGCGCTTCGCGTCCCTCAATCTGGCCCAGGCCGTGCTGCTTTTGAGCTACGAATGGTTGAAAGAAAGCAAGGGTGGCACGCTCGGGCGGGTTACGACCTACGAGCAGCCCAAACAGCCCGGCCTCGATATGCGCGGCTCCCTGCCCGCGACGAAGGATGAGCTGCTGGGATTCTTCGGACATTTGGAGGCCGAACTCGACCGGCTGGGTTTTTTCAACCCGCCGCATAAGCGCCAAACGGTTATGCGAAACATACAGACGATGTTCGCCCGCATGCAGGCGAGCGAGCAGGAAGTGAGAACACTGCGTGGTATCGTGGCAACGCTCAGTCGGGGCAAGGGAGCAGGCCGCAAGCCGTCCACGTGACGTGCCTTGTTTATGCCTACTTTGGGGCCGAACCACCCAAATTCTTGCTGTGGGTTGACTGACGAACTCTGGACTGCGAACTGAGAGCTGGAGTGTAGGATGCTGGCCGCGAAGGGCATGCGGGTGCAACGGCTGACGTGGATGGGCAATATGAAGATGGCGGGCCTTCGGGCGATCGGATTGGGTCTCGGGGCACTGCTGATTCTATCGGCGCCTGCCGCTGCGGCACAGGAATTGAGCGAGCGCTCGGTGCGTGCGTTCCTTGACTATGCGTGGTCACTGACCCCCTCGAAGTTCACCAAGCCGAACGGTCAGTCCGTCGAGATCGATAAGAAGAACCGGGCATCGGTCCAGATTCCGCTGGAGACGGCGCGCGAAGTCATCATGGTGGGCCGCCTGTCGGCACACGCGCAGATCTGCGAGCTGATCGAGGACCAGATCAATAACTACCGGTCCTTGATGCGGCGCGAGGAAGCCAAGAAGAAATGGACCGAGCAGCAAATGATCTACATCAATCAGCTGCACCTCACGACGGTCATGATGTTGACCGGCAAAATCCGGCTGGTCGAGAAGGATGGCGACAAGGATGTCGTTGTCGAGGAAGGTAAATCCCCCGTCGGCACCTGCACCGACGAGCAGCGCAAGAAGGTGAGTGCGCTGATCGCGGCCTATCTGAAAACCGATCCGACCGAGCAAAGCACCGCGACCGTTAAGAAATAGGTTTCGGGCTGGCCTTTGGACTAGGACCTTTCAGGTTTAGTCAGAACCACCCGCTCCCACGGGGGAGCGGGACGGCCAAGCGATTCCGCCAAAGGCGGAAAGACTCTAAACGGTTGACGGGCCGGTGTAATCACCGTAGAAGCTGACTGCGCGGGCCGAAAGGCCCGTGTTTGATTTGCGCACCCGTGGTGGCGGTTCTTTGGGACCGTCACCTGTCGGCTTGGGAAATCCAGGCAGAGGAGGGGGCGCTCCAAGCGGTTCGCCGCCTAACCTGATGATTTGGAGTGCCTGAATGAGCAAGCGCGTTACTGCGAAGCATAAGATTGACCGCCGCCTCGGTGAGAACATCTGGGGCCGGCCAAAGAGCCCGATCAACAAGCGTGAAAGCCGCCCCGGCCAGCATGGCGAGCGCCGCGTTGGCAAGCTGTCCGACTTCGGTCAGCAGCTGCGCGCCAAGCAGAAGCTGAAGGGCTACTACGCCAACATCACCGAACGCCAGTTCCGCAAGATCTACGCGACCGCGACCCGCCTCAAGGGCTCGACCTCCGAGCACCTGATCGGCCTGTTGGAGCGCCGCCTGGACGCCGTGGTCTACCGTGCCAAGTTCGTGCCGACGCCGTTCGCCGCGCGCCAGTTCATCAGCCACGGCCACGTGCGGGTCAACGGCCGCCGCGTGAATATCTCCAGCTTCCGCTGCAAGGTCGGCGATGTCATCGAGGTGCGCGAGAAGTCGCGCCAGCTACCGATGGTGCTCGAATCGCTCAAGAGCGCCGAGCGCGACGTTCCGGACTACATCGAGGCTGATCATGGCAAGATGACCGCCAAGTTCATCCGCATCCCGGCCCTCTCGGACGTCCCATTTCCGGTCGTCATGGAGCCGAACCTGGTGGTCGAGTTCTACTCGCGCTAACCGGTCGCGCTACAGCTTCAACGTTTTCAAGGGGCCATCCTTCGGGATGGTCCTTTTGTTTTGGTCTCCGCCCTGGGATGTCAACTGATCCCGATCGGTCTCGGACGCGCCGACATCGAATTCGCCCAGCCATAGGCCAGCATCGTGATCACCGCCGAGGCGGCGAAGAAATAGATTCCGGGCTGCACCGAGGCTTCCGTGTAGCCGGACGAGTTCACGTAGAAAATCAGCAGCGCCAGCACCATGACGTCGGTCATGGAGTAACGGCCCAACCATTCCATCGTCGAGATCGATTTGCGGCGAAATTCCGGCGACAGGTCCGGCGACGTCACCAGCGTCAGCAGGTAGAACAGCTTCAGGAACGGAAAGAACACCGAGAACGCGAACAGCACGACGCAGAGGAAGTACTCCTGGTCGGCGTACAGGGCATAGATGATCGTGGCGATGGAGTGCTGGTTGGTCCACACGTAGATCGTCGTGAACCGGATCGCTGGCAGGATGACGCCGAGCGCGAAGAAGACCGTCGCCACGATGATCAAGAAGCTCAGGACGAAGTTGCGCACCGGCGATGGCGGCGCAATCGGGCCGATCGGCGTCGGCCGCAGGCCGTCTGCAAGGCCCGTGTCCGTCCGCAACCACGCATAGGCAAGGATCATCAGCACGACCGCGGCGGTGAAAAAGTAGACGCCGCTCAGGCTGGCCGCATCATATACCCCCTGGCTCTTGATGAAGAAGATCGTCAAGGCCAGCACGAGAACATCGTGCATGGACCATTTTCCGAGCCACTCGAGCGCCTTCAACCGACGCTGCTGGCGGCGGATCTCCGTCACCGGCAATGTCGAAACCAGCAGCAGATAGAGCAGCTTGAAAACCGGAAAGACGATCGAGAAGGCGAGGATCGTGCCGCCGAGAAACAGTTGTCCATCGCGAATAAGAACGCGAACGGTCGACAGCAGGGAGTGCTCCGTCGACCAGAAGACATAACGGGTCAGCTTGATAATCGGCAGGCTGACGCCGAGTGCAAGGCAGACACTGGCACCGATGATGGTGAGGCTCAGGAAAAACCGACGGCCGCCCAGCGTCATACCGCCCGCTCCCCCCGTCATGGGCCGGCGCACCTCTAGCCGCAACAGCATCGCCCTGGCGTCAAGGCGATGCCGAGAAATCGAATGTGAGCGGCAGCGAGGTCAGAGGCCTCAGGCGACGGCCGTCTTCTTGTCGTAGCCGATGCCCTTCTCGTCCAGGAGCTGCTGCAGCTCATTGTGCTGGAACATCTCGCGGACGATATCGCAGCCGCCGACGAACTCGCCCTTGACGTAGAGCTGTGGGATCGTCGGCCAGTTGCTGAAGGCCTTGATGCCCTCGCGGATGCCCATATCCTCCAGCACGTTCACGTCCTTGTAGTCCACGCCGACGTGGGCCAAAATCTGCGCCACCTGGGCGGAGAAACCGCACTGCGGGAACTTGGACGTGCCCTTCATGAAAAGCACGACATCGTTCGCCGCGACGGTCTTGGCGATCCAGTCCTGGACGGATTGCTGCTCAGTCATGAATTCCTCTCTCCAAGTCAGGCATCCAACGGTGCCTACGCCCCAGAAGATGGGGTCGAGGGTTGGGGCAAGTCAATCCTTGCGCGCCGCGGTCGTCAGTGCGAGCGCATGTAGCACATCACCCATACGGCCGCCCAGGGCCTGATAGACCATCTGGTGCTGCTGCACCCGGGTCTTGCCGGCGAAGGCCTTCGAGACGACGTGTGCGGCATAATGGTCACCGTCACCGGCCAGGTCGCGGATACTTACGTCGGCATCCGGGAGGCTGGCCTTGATCAGGCGTTCGATTTCACCGGCATCCATCGGCATGGCGTGCATCCGTCTCTGTGCGAAGCTGGCAAGGGCCGTCGTGGGAAAGGATACACGTCTCGCAACACCGGGGAAAGGCCGCCCAGCCCTCCTGGCCTGCGGGTTCTCCGCATCTCAAACGCCGGTAGCCACCAACGGTGGCCCGTTGATGGCTACCGGGGCAATAGCGCTTGCTCAGCGAACCGCGGTGGTTCCTTCTGCCGCAGCCGTATCCGGCGACGAGCAGGTGCTGAGGCATGCGGGCTGGCGTCCGAGAAGCTCGCCCAGCGCGCTGCTATTCTTGGCGTCGCAGACGAAGCCGATGAACTTGCGATCGTCGCGGCCGATGCCGGGAATACCGCACGACGATTTGAGAGCCGTCTCGGCTTGCCCCCAGAGGGTGCTGACAAGCTTCCTGGCTTCCGGCTTCTGCAGACCCTGCCAGGTCTCGGGCTTGCTTTCCTTCGCCGTCTGCACGTACGCCGCGACGAAAGCCATCAGGGCCGTCACGCCGTCGCGGTGATCCACCTGCCCCTCGCCTTTGTGGAGCGTCTGGAGATGCGTCACCGTGTGCAGATCGTGGCTGTAGGCGTTGAGCTCATCGAGCAGAAACAGGAAATCATCTGCCGAGGTCGCCGCATTCGGCATCAGGTAGGTTTCGACATACGTACTGCGGCGATCGAAATGCCGGGCGACCGCACGCGGCGCGTAAAACTTG
This sequence comes from Pseudomonadota bacterium, assembly GCA_023423275.1. Taxonomy (GTDB): domain Bacteria; phylum Pseudomonadota; class Alphaproteobacteria; order Rhizobiales; family Hyphomicrobiaceae; genus ZC4RG25. Next base: position 44,281 of record JAFAFW010000097.1, on the reverse strand, counting down.
CTGAGCGCATGCTCGCGCTTGATGAAGTCGCCGCCGATCAGCGGAAAAGCGTCTTTCTCCTCGGTGAGGAAATGGACGCTCTCGTGGACAGCGGTTGCCAGCCCGAGCTGGACGTCGTCGCATGTGATCCAATTCAGAAAGAATTTCTTGTCGCTGATAGCGGTATAAATCGCATGTCCGTCGGGTGCCAGGCGGGCGAGATCGCGGACAGCCTGCGGTCTGCAGTTGGTTTGCGGTGCTGCGCTGGCGTTGGTCGTCAGGCAAGCACTTACTGCGATCGCAGCAAGAAATGCATATTTCATTTGAATGGGTCCCCTGAACCGTTACGCGAGTACGGGGCCCATCAAGTCGAGCGATTTTGGCACAAAATAGACGGGATTTGACGTGAAATAGATTAAGCCTAATATGCCCTGCGGCATTTTATGCCGGTTGCAATATGCTCACAAAAACAATGGGAACGCCTAATTTCGTTTCTGCAATGACGAAATGGAGGTTGCCTGGCAGTCTATTTTCATTTCACGCAATTTTCGAAAATTGCCGATGTCTGATTTTAACACGATCGTTTCTCCCGAAAGCGATCGCGTCCTTTTTTGTCGGAATATGCACCACCCGGATCAAAACGAAATACGCGCCAATTATTTTATCCGGGAACCCGCGGTGTCTGGTGACGTTAGCGTGGTTGTTTTTGGAAGCATGGAGACATCGATATGAAAATGTTCGTACGAGGCCTTATCGGAGCAACGATGCTGGCAGGCGTTTTTGCGGTTATGACGCCAGCAACTCCGGCCTCGGCCCAATCACGTAATTGCACCAAATGCGGCCCGAGCGTCAGCACCAGCTATCGCTATAAAACGGTCAACCGGGTTACGAACTCCACCCGATATCGCGATGTGACCCGGACGCACGTCCGCCGCCACGTCAATCGCGTGGTGACTGTCACTCGCGTCCAGCCGATCCACCGTGTCAACGTTGTGACGCGCGTGCGTCATCGCACCGTCGTTCAGAACCAGACGCGTCACGTCGCTCAGACGCGGATGCTGCCGGCGCGTGTCATCACGACCTCCAAGACGGTCAACATCGGGAGCCCGGGCTGCAGCTGCTGATGCGTGTGTGCTTACGGATGATGTAAGGCGGCGACGGTTTGCCTGTTACCGCTCATGGACTGAGAAGGATCTGCCCGGACGAGCGGGGCAGATCCTTTCTTATGTCGATCGGCAGGCTCTATCTAGGCGCCAGCGCCCATATAGTCCGGCAGCCAGGACTCGTGCGCATCGCGCAGCCGCGCCAGCGGCAGCTCGCTGTCAGCCTTCAGCTTCAATGACGTACCGCCGACGCGCCCCACGACGCGTGCCGGAACTCCCAGAAGGCGCGCGCGCTCTGCGACGGTCTCCGCCTGCTTGGGATCGACTTCGAGAACATACCGGCCCTGGTCCTCGCCAAACCACGCAGCGTGCGTGGGCAGCTTACCCTCGTAGGGGAACAGCTCGACGCCAAGCTCGCCCGCGAGTGCCATCTCGGCGATCGCGACCAACAATCCGCCATCGCTGACATCATGCACGGCGAGAACGCCCTGCTCGCGGATCAGCGCGCGCACCATCGTGCCTGCCTTGATTTCATCCGACAGGTCGACGGGCGGCGGAGCGCCTTCAAGTTTGCCCGTCATGATCTGCTGATAGAGCGACTGACCGAGATGCCCCTCTTCCCGTCCGATGAGGATCAGCAGGCTGCCGTCCTTTTTCAGGGCGAGGTTCGCGGTGCGTGAAATGTCGGGAATGACCCCGACGCCTCCGATGGCTGGCGTTGGAGGAATACCGACGCCGTTGGTCTCGTTGTAGAGCGAGACGTTGCCTGACACGACGGGATAAGCAAGCGCCTTGCAGGCCTCGGCCATGCCTTTCACCGACCCGACGAACTGTCCCATGATCTCGGGCCGCTCCGGATTGCCGAAGTTCATGTTGTCCGTGATGGCGAGTGGATCAGCGCCGACCGCGGTCAGATTGCGCCACGTTTCGACGACAGCCTGTTTGGTGCCCATTTCCGGATCGGCGGCGACATAGCGGGGCGTCACATCGCAAACGGCTGCAATGCCCTTGCTGGTGCCGGGAATGCGCACGATGGCCGCGTCGCCACCGGGGCGCTGCACGGTATGCCCCCGGACCATGTTGTCATACTGCTCCCAGATCCAGCGCCGCGAGCAGAGTGCCGGGTGGCCCATCATCGCTTCCAGCGCGCCGAGCAATCCGTTGGGTGCGGGCACCCATTCCGGCAGGAGTTTGCCGGCTACGGCTGTCGGAACCCATGGGCGCTCATAGAGCGGTGCGGAATTGGCGAGCTTGTCGACCGGGAGATCGGCTTCGACCTTGCCGTTGTGTTTCACGATCATGCGGCCGGTATCGGTGGTGTGGCCGATGACCGCGAAGTCGAGGCCCCATTTGCGGAAGATGGCCTCGGCCTGCGGTTCCGCGCCGGGCTTCAGCACCATGAGCATCCGCTCCTGGCTTTCCGACAGCATCATCTCGTAGGCCGTCATGTTGGCCTCACGCTGCGGGACGTCATCGAGATTGAGCTCGATGCCGACGCCGCCCTTGTCCGCCATTTCGGAGGTCGAGGACGTCAGGCCCGCCGCGCCCATGTCCTGAATGGCGATAATCACGTCCTCCGCCATCAGTTCGAGACAGGCTTCAATCAGCAGTTTCTCAGTGAACGGGTCGCCGACCTGGACGGTGGGCCGCTTTTCCTCGGACTTGTCGTCGAATTCAGCCGACGCCATCGTGGCACCGTGAATGCCATCGCGTCCGGTCTTGGAACCGACGTACACCACCGGAAGACCTACGCCCTTGGCGGCGGAATAGAAAATCCGATCCGAGCGCGCGAGCCCGACGCACATGGCGTTGACGAGAATATTGCCGTTATAGCCAGCGTCGAAGTTCGTCTCGCCGCCAACTGTTGGCACGCCAACGCAGTTGCCGTATCCGCCGATGCCCGCCACAACGCCTGCCACGAGATGCCGTGTTTTGGGGTGTGATGGATCTCCGAACCGCAGCGCATTGAGATTGGCAACCGGTCGCGCGCCCATCGTGAATACGTCGCGCATGATGCCGCCGACGCCGGTCGCCGCGCCCTGATAGGGCTCGATATAGCTGGGATGGTTGTGGCTCTCCATCTTGAAGACGGCGCAGTATCCGTCCCCGAGATCGACGATACCGGCGTTCTCGCCCGGTCCCTGGATCACCTGCGGCCCCGAGGTGGGAAGCTGCTTGAGCCAGAAGCGCGACGACTTGTAGGAGCAGTGCTCCGACCACATGACCGAGAAGATGCCGAGTTCCGTCAGCGAGGGTTCTCGCCCCAGGATCTCCAGCAACCGCTGGTATTCATCGGGTTTCAGGCCGTGCTCGGCAACGAGTTCGGGCGTGATCGGCGTGGCGGTGGCGTTCATGTCCGGCTGGCTCGGATTTGCAGATGCGAACAGCTTATAACGACCGATGGCGTCGCTGTCGCGGGACGGAATCGCACCCCCCACAGTCCAGACCGGCGGCCATCAGCTCTGTGTCGTGGTCCCAGACGTTCCCCAGGTATCCGAAACAACATACCCGTCGGGCCAGGGATCGCTGGGGTCGATAAAGTACTGGTGCACGCCCGTGATCCAGGCGCGTCCCTTGATTGTGGTCTGTATCGCCTCGGTGCCGTCGGTCAGCTTGGTCTTGCCGATGATCTTGCCTTCAAAGCGAGACCCGATGATCGATTCGTGCGTGATCCCCTGCCCCACGTTCAGAAGCCCACGCGCGTGCAACGCGGCCATGCGCGCCGATGTGCCGGTCCCGGTCGGGCTGCGGTCGGAGCGGCCCGGGGAAACGATGCAGGTGTTGCGCACGATTTGATCGGGTCCTGGGAACGGCATCGCGAACTGCACGATGCTGACGTCATGAATATCGGGAAAATCCGGGTGCACGACATGATGCTGCTCGCGCGCAGCGATGCGGATTTTTTCGCCGAGCTCTGCGAGATCGCGCGCCTCGTGCGGCTCGACGGAAAAGCCGAGCGCCCGCGCATCGACGATCGCGTAGAACATGCCGCCATAGGAAATATCGATGTTGATCGTGCCGACGCCCTCGATTTCCAGCGGCGCATCGATCTTGGCCGCGAATGCAGGCACATTGGCAATGGTGACGCTGACGCATTTGCCGTTCCGGCATTCGGCAACGACATCGACAAGGCCGCCCGGCATGTCGAGACGCATGCGCGTCTCGGGCTCCTGCATCGGCACGATGCCGGTCTCCAGCAGCACCGTGGTGATGCACATGGTGTTGGAGCCCGACATCGGCGGATATTCGGTCGGCTCCATGATGATCGCGCCGGCCTGGGCATCGGGTCGCGTCGCAGGAACCAGTAAGTTGACGTGACGGGCGACCGATCCGCGGGGCTCCTGAATGAGCAGACGACGGATGTGGTCATGCTCGCGCTCCATCGTCAGCTTCTTGTCGAGCATCGTAGCGCCGGCGGGAGGAAGCACACCTCCGGTGATCACGTCACCGATCTCGCCTTCTGCATGGCAGCCGACGACAGTGATAGCGCGCTTGGTCAGCATTGGTCCCCCTTGTTTGATGGCGACGTTTGTCAGGCCACCAGACTGGCGGCGATGCTTTCAAACATCTTGCGCCCGTCGGTCATGCCGAGCAGCGGATCGACCGCATTTTCAGGATGCGGCATCATGCCGAGCACCCGGCGGCGGGCGTCGCAGATGCCGGCGATATTGCGTTGCGCGCCGTTCGGGCTCGTCTCCGGCGTGACGTTGCCATGCCGGTCGCTGTAGCGGAAGACGACGCGGCCTTCGCCTTCCAGCTCATCGAGCGTGGCGGTATCGGCGAAATAGTTGCCCTCGGCGTGGGCGACGATGACCTGCATGATCTCGCCCTTGGCGTAGAGCTGAGTGAACATGGTGTCGGGCTGTTCGACCTTCAGCCACACATCCTTACAGGTGAATTTCAGCGAGGCGTTGCGCATCAGAACGCCGGGCAGCAGTCCGGATTCGCACAGCACCTGGAAGCCATTGCAGATCCCCAGCACCGGTGTGCCGTTGTTTGCCTTGGCGACGACGTCACGCATGATCGGAGAGTGCGCAGCCATCGCGCCGCAGCGCAGGTAGTCACCGTAGGAAAAGCCGCCGGGCAGCACGATCAGATCGGAGGCGGGCACTTCGCTATCGCCATGCCAGACCAACCGTGGACGATGCCCGGAAACGGCTTCCAGGGTATCGGCGACGTCATGTTCGCGGTTGGTGCCGGGAAAGACGACGATGGAGGCTTTCATGATGCGTCACCCAGAATGGCGTTGGAGGCTGTCGCGCCTGCGACGGCCATCAGCCCTCGATCTCGTAGGCGTAATTCTCGATGACGGTATTCGCCAGCAATTCCTTGCACATGCGCTCGACGGTTTCGCGCGCGGCCGCCTTGTCCGCCGCCTGCAGCTCGACCTCGATGAACTTGCCCTGACGGACCGAGTCGACGCCGTTGATGCCGAGCGAGCCGAGTGCGTTCTGAACCGCCTTGCCTTGCGGATCGAGCACACCGTTTTTCAGCGTGATCGTGATGCGTGCCTTCATGGGCGCAATATCCTCACAGTGCGGCCGGTCCCGATTGGCGATAGCGCGGCCGCACCGTCTTCCGCAACCCTCATTCCCGGGGGGCGCTCAGATGGCGCACAGGAAGCGGCCGCACCTCGAGGGACGCGGCCGCCAAACGACCTCAGTGCGGCTTAGCCTGCGGATTCGAGGCGACCAGCACCGGACCGGCACCCTTCTGCGGACGGTTCTCCGTCAGCACGCCCAGGCGGCGCGCGACCTCCTGATAGGCTTCGAGCAGGCCGCCAAGATCACGGCGGAAGCGATCCTTGTCCAGCTTGTCGGACGTCTGGACATCCCACAGCCGGCAGCAATCCGGGCTGATTTCATCAGCCAGGATGATCCGCATCTGCTCGTTTTCCCACAGGCGTCCGAATTCGACCTTGAAGTCGACGAGACGGATACCGATGCCGAGAAACAGGCCGACGAGGAAGTCGTTTATGCGCAGCGCAAGCTGCATGACCTCGTCGATCTCGTGCGGGCTGGCCCAGCCAAACGCCGTGATGTGCTCTTCCGAGACCAGCGGATCGTTGAGGTTATCCGCCTTATAATAGAACTCGACGATCGAGCGCGGCAGCGGCGTGCCCTCTTCCATGCCGAGCCGGGTCGCGAGCGAGCCTGCGGCAACGTTGCGCACAACCACTTCGAGCGGGATGATCTCGACTTCGCGGATCAGTTGCTCGCGCATGTTGAGGCGGCGCATGAAATGCGTCGGAACGCCGATCTCGCCGAGCTTCACGAAGATGTACTCGGAGATGCGGTTGTTGAGGACGCCCTTGCCCTCGATCAGCGCGTGCTTCTTGTTATTGAAAGCTGTGGCGTCGTCCTTGAAATGCTGAATGAGTGTCCCGGGCTCCGGACCCTCGTAGAGAACCTTGGCCTTGCCCTCATAAATGCGACGGCGCCTGTTCATTTGCGGTAAACCTCTAAGTCGGTCGAACGTTGTTCTTGGGAGATCGTGCATCCCAATCGGGGGCCGGACTGTCCAATAGTGCAGCGTGCCGACACCTCGGCACGGCGTGGCAAAAGGGGCCTGCCGCCGATGAAAGATCTTGGCCGGACACTAGCCGAACGCGGGGGGAGAAACAATCTCATCAGCAGGTCTGGTTGCCGCGTGGCTAATACGACGCGGCAATCGTTGATCCGACAGGCGGCACAGTCTATGGCTCGGTAACCTTACACCCTATCGACCAGCAATTTTCGCCGATTGTGGCATCTGGAAGCAACAGAAACGCAGATTACTGGAGAGTATTGAATGACGACGTTTGATGAACGCCAAAAAGGCTTTGAGAAGAAATTCGCTCATGACCAGGATTTGAAGTTCAAGGCGGAGTCGCGTCGCAATAAAATGCTTGCTGAGTGGGCCGCTGCGAGGCTTGGAATCACGGGTGATGGCGTTGACGACTACGTTAAAGCTGTCCGGAAGGCAGATTTGGCGCAGAAGGGCGACGAGGACGTGCTGAAAAAACTGCACGATGACTTTGCTGCCAAAGGTGTTTCTATCTCGGATCAGGAGATCCGCTCGACCATGGACGGCTTCCTCGCCAAAGCCGTGCAGGACATCGAAGGCGCTCCCAAGGGTTGATCCCGGGTCCGGCTCCGGTCTCAGGCTGGAGGATCGCCGGGCGGGAACATCTCCAGAACGGCCGCGCCGTCGAGTTCGCTCTTGCCCTGGGCAACGAGCATACGGAACATCGTCAGCGCCTGGGTCGCCATCGGCATGGCCAGATGGCGACCCCTCGCCGCCTCATTGAGCATTTCAAGATCCTTCAGCACTTGTCGCGCGTAACCGGTCGGCGTCCAGTCGCGGGCGATCATGCGCGCCATCATCACGGGCAGCAGATTCGATCCGGCGTATCCGCCGGATAGGGCCTGTGGAATGCGGCTTGCGTCGATACCGTACGTCTCCGCCAGCCGGAGGGCCTCTGCGATCACGCAATAGTTGGTGAGAACAAGGGTTTGGTTGACGAGCTTGGTCGCCTGCCCTGCACCTGCCGCGCCCATGTGCGTGAACCGCCCGAGTGTTTCCATGATGGGCTGGATTTTCGCGATGGCGGCATCGTCACCTCCCGCCATAATGGCCAGCGAGCCGCTGCGGGCGGCGCCGGGGCCGCCCGAGACGGGCGCATCGACGAAGCTCATGCCGCGTTCGTGGAGACGCGCTGCGAGGCGCCGCGTGGTGTCGATTTCCGCGGTCGAGTGATCGACGAAGATCTTGTTGTCCCGATTGCCCACGGACAAAATTCCGTCGTTGCCCTCGATGACCTCTGCGAGGGCCGCGGTCGACGTCACACATGCCAGGATGATGTCGGTTGCTTCCGCTACGGCGCGCGGTGAAGCAGCGGTGGTCACGCCTTGCGCTTTCGCTGCGGCCAGCCGCTCCGCGGAGATGTCGTAGCCAACAACCGAATGTCCGGTCTCGATCAGGCGGCTGACAAAGCCTTCTCCCATCAGGCCCAGTCCAATGAAGCCGACTGTGGTCATCGTTCTCTCCCGTCCTCTTGATTTCCCTGTTGCCGGCTTGCTTACGGCATCCGGGCACGCGGTGCAGCAAGGTTTTCCATGGTTTGATGCAGCCCGGCGCTCGCCATGGCGCCATCGGCCTGATTATACTCGTGGACAAGAACCGGCCACGCAGCCGAGTCGGGCTCAAGCCGACGGGGGATTTTTCATGCGACGAGCAGTATTTCTGGCGCTTGCGGCGACACTCGTCGGTACATCCGCATTCGCAGCCTGTCCCGGCAATCCTGATGCGCTCGGCGTGTCGCGGACGGTGGAAATCGACACCACCGGCGGCCCCGGCTTCGGGTTCGAGCAGTACAAGGTCTACGACTTCCTCGAGGCCAAGGAGGTTGTGCTGACATTCGACGACGGTCCGTGGCCGAACAACACGCCTGCCGTCCTCGACGCGCTCGATCATCATTGCACGAAGGGTACGTTCTTCATCATCGGCAAGCACGCTTTGTGGCATCCGGAGATTCTCAAGGATGTCGCCCAACGCGGGCACACGGTGGGAAGCCACACGTGGTCTCACGCCAATCTGAGACGCGCCAACGCGAAGAAGGCGGAAGAGGAAATCGAAAAGGGATTGAGCGCGGTCAAACTGGCCCTGGGCAGTGATCCGGCTCCGTTCTTCCGTTTTCCGTACCTGCAGGATCCGAAGTCCCAGGTCGAGTATCTGGGCAAACGCAACATCGCGATCTTCTCGCACGACGTCGACAGTTTCGATTTCAAGGCCCGCAAGCCGGAGACGGTCGTGAAGACGGTGATGAGCAAGCTCGACCGGTTGGGTAAGGGCATCATCCTGATGCACGATTTCCAGAAGTCGACGGCGCAGGCCATGTCGCAGCTTCTCGATGAGCTGAAGGCAAAGGGCTACAAGATCGTGCACATGAAGGCGAAGGCGCCTGCGGAAAGTCTCCCGAAATGGGACGAGATCGCGCGCGGTGAGATCAAGGGGCCTGTCGGGGTTGCCGGGCGGCCGACGTCCAGCGTCGTGAAGACAATCAGCACCGAGCAGTAACCGCTATTGCGAGGCTTGCCGTTGTGGTTTGCCGCGCGCGAGTTTCTTGCGCTGCAGGGCAACCCATTTCCGGCAACTCGCCAGACCGATCTTGCAACGGATCTGGATCGCCGGTCTGACCGGGCCCGGCGGCACAAGGCCTGCGACGCGTACATCCGCGCTCATGTCGTACCGTGCCCTGCGCACCAGATCGGCGGCGGTCATGGACCCCATGAAGGGATTGGCCGTCAGCGCATCCGTTGTCAGGATCTGCGACAGCGGTGTGTCCTGGGTGGCCGTCAGCAGGCGTACGGCGCCGCTTGAGCCGAGCAGGAACGCCAGCCTCAGGTTCACGGACGTCGCCGGTAGGCCGTTGGCAGCGAGTTGGGCGGCATTTTCGTTCGTGTAGGCGAGTGCGGCGCGCCGTGCGTGGTCCAGGCTCGTGCGCAGCGCCAGGATCTGCTCATCGCTCATGCCGGCGATATCGGAGGGATAATGCCGGCGCATGATGTCGAGGAACGTCGCTTCGATGAACTGAAACGGTCCCAAAGCCGTGGAGCGCGAATTCTTGGCATCCGCGCGGCCACCGGATTCGGCCATCATCAGCCGATCCAGAAAAACCGGTGTGGGCAGCGTCGCATCCGGCTTTGACGCAGCTTCCTTCGCGTCCGGCTTGGGGTTGGCGTCATTGGACTGTTGGGGCTTCGCAGACGTCTCGGCCGGGGCCGACTTGAGTGGCGGAACCTCCTCAGCGCGCGCGCCCTCGACAGAGACAAATGCGAGCACGACAGGCAGCAACAGCGAACGGACCACTTTTCGTCCGTTCCAGGCTTTCACGAGGCTTGCGCGCGCAACGAAGGAAGGTTGCATGAGGCTTCCGGATGAAGAGGGAGACCTGACCCATCTTGAGAGGCAACGCGAGGCATGCGCTCAAGTTCCAGGCAAGCTGGCCCACCGTGAAAAGCGGCGTCTCCCTTCTCGCGGCCATGCCGCCTCAATGGCACGGACCCGGAAGATTAGTTGCGTGTCGGACTCGAGGCTTCGGCCGCACGTGCAGGCACAGTATCGAGCAAGACTTCCACACGGCGGTCGAGCTGATAGAGAGCATCACGGCTATACAAACTGCGATCGACACCGGTGTACGGCGCGGAACGCCCCTTCGGTGTCAGGGTCAGCTTTCCCGTATAGCCGTTCTCCCGAAGATACGCCGCCACGGTTTCAAGGCGCTCGCGCGACAACTCCATGTTGAAGCCGTCACTTCCGCGTTCATCGGCGTGACCGCTCATTGAAATCGCGGCAGGCTTCTTCAGCCGGAGATACTCGACCAGAAGATCCGCAGCCTTGCGTCCGTCTTCGGTGAACGTAGCTTCGCGAAACACGAAGTGCATTGGAACCGGCACCGGGACTGCGGCGGGAACTGCGGCAGCCTGAGGCAGAGTCCGGCGAGGCTCCGGCTCGGTGGGCGCCGACACTGCGGCGGCGACCATGGCAGGCTTCTCGGCGGCTGGTTCTTGCTTGTCCATCGGCGCTGCCGCCTGACCGGGCGCTTGCGGCATGGACGGTTGCACAGGCGGGACAGCCGCGGCTGTCTGCTGGTCTGCTGGCTTCGGCTGTTCAGGCGTCGCCGCCGCGGCAGGCTTTATCGGCGCTGCGGCCGCGTTCTGTGCTTCGGCCGTCGCAGCGGGCTGTACGGGTTGCTGTGCAGACGTCTCGGTGCGCGCCGCAGCCACCAGATTTTCGAGGTTGCGCATCATGCCTTTGCTGGCCTCGTCCGCCGAGATTTGCGGTCGTGGGGCAGTTGCGGATTTCGGTGTTTCTGGCTTGGTGGCAGGTTGTTCCGCGCGCGCGACCTGAGCCGGCTTGGTAGGCTCCTGGACGTCAGGCTTCGCGGCTGGCGGCATGGCCCCTGCCGATGCTGGCGGACCGCCTATGCGGGTGACGAGCGCGAGTACGGGATCAGCGGACGCAAACCGGTGGTCGGCGGAAAGCGTCCATTCGCCGTTCTGATCAGCCTGTGCCGTCCCGACGGTCACGCCATCGGCGGTTACGGTGACGGACGCGTTGGCCGGCGCCGTGCCGGCAAAGACCGACCATCCCTCGGGATTGATGCGGGAGATGTCGAAGCGTGCCGGATCCGAGGTTGGCGTGCGCGGTTCGAGCGCCTTGAGATCCCGAAGTTTGGCGACGTCTGTCGGCCCCGTCGGCTGCGTGGATTCGGTGGGCTTCGCGGCGGGCGGAGCTTCCTCCGTGGGCTTGACAGCGATGAAGACGGGCGCCAGGACCCATGTCGCAGCGGCCACCGGCAGAGCGATCAGGACGAAGATGATAATGAGGCTGCGTCGGAACATCGAAAATCGCCTCTACTGCTTACCAGACTCATACCCTGGAACAGCGTTCCCTCCCGCTGCCGGCTTCCACAGTATTCCTCCGGCGACGGCTTGACGGTTCAAGCCGATGCCAAGTCGCTCGCCTGTTCGCGCAAGACTTCGCTCAGCAGGCCCTGCATGTAGGGCAGGAACGAACGCCGGACGTCAATCCGAAATCTGTCGAATTGCTTGCGCCAGAGCACGATTTCTACCTTTCCGTACAACGTGCGCGTGCACATGTCCACTGGGAAGGCGGAGAGGTCGAAATCCAGCGGGCAACCCGCGGACAGCAGATCGGTCGCCCCCGGACCATGGATTTCCAACCCGACGCTTGCGTCGGACACATCGACCAGGGCGTGTGGCGTTTCCGCGAGCATGGTCGTCAGAGAGGCCACGAGATCATCCGTCTCGCTGGCAGAGGCCAGCAGCAACCACTCATCACGCCCGAGCCATAAGGCTGCACGGTCGTCCGCGTGGCTCGCACGGCACGGACGATCGGGCAACGCAACCCCGAACACACTGCCCGCAATATCCGCGGCAGCCCGGTTTCCGCGAAACGTGAGGCGGCAGCAGCCCGGAAGCTCCAAGATCGGCGCGAACGGTTCAGAGGCCAAGACGCTCTCCTTTGCGATCGTAGAAGACGGGCGCCGTCACTTCGACCGCGAGACTTCCATTTGGCATCGGGACGTAAAGCTGTTCACCCATCCGCTTCCGTCCATCGGTGACCAGGGCCAGTGCAATGGAACGGCCGAGCTTGTCACTCCAATACGATGACGTGACGTGGCCGAGCGCCAGGGTTCCGCGCGCTGGATCAGGCTGCTGAGTGATCTGAGCACCTTCCTCAAGCACCGTGCCCGGTTCGCGCGTCAGCAGTCCGACGAGTTGCTTGCGTCCCGGCGCGATCATGTCGGTGCGCGAGAGAGAACGTTTGCCCACGAAATCCGGCTTGGCTTTGCCGATCGCCCAGCCGAGACCGACGTCGTCCGGCGTCACCGTACCGTCCGTTTCCTGACCGACGATGATGAACCCCTTCTCGGCACGCATCACATGCATCGCTTCGGTGCCGTAGGCGCATCCACCCTGGCGCTGGGTCTCGGCCCAGATCGCGTCCCACGCCTCTCGCGCGCGATTGGCGGGCACGTTCACCTCGAAGCCCAGCTCTCCGGTGAAACTCACCCTGAAGAGCCTGCAGGGGATACTCGCGATCCGGCCGCTGCGGACCGACATATGCGGGAAGCTCTCACGCGTGATGTCGATACCCTCGACGAGCGGCGTCAGCACCGCGCGCGACTGAGGTCCCTGCACGGCGATGACGGCCCACTGTTCGGTCGTCGACGTGAGCCAGGTGTTCAGATCGGGAAATTCCGTCTGGAGGTAATCCTCCATCATATGCAGTACGCGGGCCGCGCCGCCGGTGGTGGTCGTCACATGGAAGCGATCCGTTGCGAGACGCCCGATCACACCGTCGTCCATCACGAATCCGGCCTCGTTGAGCAGCACACCATACCGGCATCTGCCGACACCCAGTGTCGAAAATGCATTGACATAGAGGCGATCCAGGAACGTGGCGGCATCCGGACCGGCGACCTCGATTTTTCCGAGCGTCGAAGCGTCGAACAGGCCGACCGCGTCGCGAACGATCCGGCATTCGCGGGCGACAGCGGCGTGCATGTTTTCGCCGGGGCGCGGGAAATAGCGGGCGCGTTTCCATGTCCCGATATCCTCGAATACTGCGCCGTTCGCCTGTGCCCAGCCATCGATCGGCGTGCGGCGCACCGGATCGAATAAGTCGCCACGATTGTATCCGGCGAAGATGCCGAACGTGACGGGCGTGTACGGCGGCCGGAACGTCGTCAGGCCGACGGTGGGCAACGGTCGTCCCATCGCGCCGGCCACGATGCCGAGTGCATTGATGTTCGACGTTTTGCCCTGGTCCGTCGCCATGCCCGTCGTCGTGTAGCGCTTGACGTGCTCGATGGAGCGGAAGCCTTCGGCCGTGGCGTTGTTGATGTCCTTCGCCGTCACATCGTTCTGGAAGTCGACGAACGCCTTGCCGAGGCTGGTGGATCTGGACACGGGGCACACGCCCGTCGTCCCTGACCGGTCGCATTGCGGTGTCGAGGCGGAAAAGGTGCGCCCGGCCGAGACCTGCGCCCCGGCGGCGCGCGCGGCCTCCTGCCCGGCGGCGTAGCCTTCGGTCAGGGCGGCCTGCACATCGAATGTGCCCCGGCAGGCTCCGGCCGACCGTTCGCGCTGGGCCGAGGACGATGGGAGGAACGCATTGGCCGCTTCGTTCCATGCCAGTTTCCCGCGCGATTGCGAGAACAGGTGGACGGAGGGTGTCCAGCCGCCCGACATCAGCAGAGCGTCGCAATCAACGGTGCCCGCCGGATCGATCACGCCGCCGTCGCGCACGCGGCCCAGCGCCACGCCGCTGACGCGCAGGCGCCCGCGTGTGCCGATCACCGTCGCCGAGTTGGTGATCTGAAGGCCTGCGGCGCGGGCGGCCTGGATCAAATGTCCGTCCGGGTTCTTGCGCACATCGGCGATCATCGGGATCGCGACGCCGGCCGCGTGGAGTTCGAGCGCAGCGGCATAAGCCGTATCGCATGCGGTAACGATGACAGCGCGATCGCCCGGCCGCACGGCGTAACGTTGCAGATACGTACGCGCAGCATCGGCCAACATGACACCGGGTCGGTCATTGCCCGGGAATACGAGTGGCCGCTCGATGGCACCTGTTGCGAGCACGACCTCCTTGGCACGGACTTGCCATAGCCGCTCGCGCGGCGCGTCATGCGGCGGTGAGACCACGTGGTCGGTTTTGCGCTCGACCAGCGCGACGAAATTCTGCGCGTAGTATCCGAATGCCTGCGTCCGCGGCAGAAGGCGGACGCGTGGATTGCTGCTCAACTCGGACAAAGCGTCCGCGAGCCACGCGTTCGCCGACTGAGCACCAATCGGCGTATTCGATGCCGCCAGCAGCGAGCCGCCCATCTCGGCCTGTTCGTCGCAGAGGATTACGCGCGCCCCGCTCTCCGCCGCGGCCAGCGCGGCAGCCAGTCCGGCCGGTCCCGCGCCGATGACAAGCACGTCGCAATGGACAAACCGGTTCGAATAGCGATCCGGATCAGCTTCGGCTGGAGCGCGGCCTAACCCGGCTGCACGGCGGATCAGGGGCTCGAACACCTTCGTCCATGTCCCCGCGCCAAACCGGCGGGGTCCCATGAAGGTCTTGTAGTAGAAGCCTGCGCCGAGGAATGGCGAGAATAGTCCGCTGACGGCACCGGCATCGAAGGCGAGCGACGGCCAGCGGTTTTGACTTTCCGCCCTGAGCCCATCGTAGATCTCGACCTGCGTGGCCCGCAGGTTCGGAGTCACCCGCCCGCCGCTGCGCGTTACGGTGACGAGCGCGTTGGGCTCTTCGGCGCCTGCCGACAGGATGCCGCGCGGCCGATGATATTTGAACGATCGGCCGACCAGATGCACGCCATTGGCCAGCAGTGCGGAGGCAAGCGTGTCTCCGGCGACGCCGGGATAGGATCTGCCGTCGAATGTGAAGGCCAGCGGACGATTGCGATCGATACGGCCGCCAGCAGACGTACGAAACTTGCCGCTCATGAACGTCCGTCCTCATGGAACTGCGCGAGGTCGGGCCGCGGCTGGCCCGCGGCATAGGTCATGAGAATACGATCGCTCACGGTATGCCGCACCGCGTTGAAGAATCCGCCGCAGCCATGCGTGTGCCGCCAGCGCTCGATATGCAGGCCCTTCGGATTGGTGCGCATGTAGAGATAGTCGGCCCACTGCGCATCCGAGGATTGCGACGGATCGGCGGGCCGCGCGATATGCGCTTCGCCCGCGTGCTGGAATTCGATTTCCGGACGGTCCATCCCGCAATACGGGCAACGGATCAGCAGCACTGCGTCACCTCCTCAGTGCGCGACGGCGGCGGCAGCCGCTTCGTCGATCAGGTTGCCGGTGGTGAACCGCTCAAGCGTGAAAGGCGCCGCGATCGGATGCGGTTCGCCCTTGGCGATCGTCGCCGCGAAGACGTGCCCGGAGCCCGGCGTCGCCTTGAACCCGCCCGTGCCCCATCCGCAGTTGACGTAAAGCCCAGGCACCGGCGTCAGTCCGATGATCGGCGACCGGTCCGGCGTGACATCAACGATGCCGCCCCAGTTGCGCAGCATGCGCAGCCGCCGGAATGCCGGGAACAGCTCGCAGATGGCATCGAGCGTGTGGGTCGCAATGTGCAGGCCGCCTGTCTGGCTGTAGGAGGTATAGACGTCCGTGCCCGCGCCGATCACCAGCTCGCCTTTATCGGACTGCGAGATGTAGGCGTGGATGGTGTTCGACATCACCACGCACGGCACGACCGGTTTGATGGGTTCGGAGACCAGCGCCTGCAGCGGGAAGCTTTCGAGCGGCATCCGCACGTCTGCCATTCCCATGACGACCGATGTGTGGCCCGCAGCAACCACGCCGATCTTCCTGGCCCGGATGGCGCCGCGTGTGGTCTCAACCGCTTCGACGGCGCCGTCACCACCGCGTCGGATGGCCGTCACCTCACAATTCTCGATGATATCGACCCCGAGCCGGTCGGCGCCGCGCGCATAGCCCCAGGCCACCGCATCATGCCGGGCGGTGCCGCCGCGCCGTTGCAGGGCGGCCCCCAGGATCGGATAGCGCATGCCCGGCGAGATATTCAGCGACGGACAGAAGGCCTTCGCTTCTTCCGGGCTTACCCATTCGTTGTCGATGCCGGCGAGCCGGTTCGCGTGGACATGCCGCTTGAACACCTGCACGTCGTGGACATTATGAGCCAACATCATGACGCCGCGCGGCGAGTACATGACGTTGTAATTGAGCTCGTGCGATAGCCCTTCCCAGAGCGTCATCGCGTGCTCGTAGATGCCCTCGCTGGCCTCCCAGAGATAGTTCGAGCGGATGATCGTCGTGTTGCGGCCGGTGTTGCCGCCGCCGAGCCAACCTTTCTCGAGCACCGCGACGTTGCGGACGCCATGCTCCTTGGCGAGGTAATAAGCGGTCGCGAGGCCGTGCCCACCCGCGCCGATGATGATCACGTCGTAGGACGGCTTGGGCTCCGGGGAACGCCACTGAGGCGGCCAGCCCGGTCCCAGCCCAAGGGCATTGCGGGCAAGCGAAGCGATGTTGAAGCGCATGGATCCCGTGTCGGCTCGATGAGACGCCACCGTGCGGAATCGATTTCAGTCCGTCAAGTCAGGAGGCCGACCGGCGCTGGTCAGCGGCCCGGATGATCCGTTCTGCACCATCCGTGAGCCGGAAGTTCCGCAGATCATCGAGGGCCACGAACCGGGCATCGCGCGTATCGCTGGCGGCAACCGGCTCGCCGGCAATCCAGCGCGCATGGTAAACGGCCAGCACATAGTGCAGCCGGAGGGCTCCAACGCCGTCGCGAAAGATGACGTCGTGCACGTCGGCGAGCCCCAGGATTTCGCAGGTGACGCCGGTTTCCTCCAGAACTTCCCGCACCGCCGCATCCTTGGCGGTCTCACCCGGCTCGATATGGCCGCCCGGCAGGCTCCACACCCCGCGAACGGGCGGCTTCCCGCGCTCGACGATCAGCACGGTCTCGTCGCGAAAGACGATGGCGCTTGCCGCCGCTTTGGGCCAGTAGGCCTTGCCCGCGTCGCTATCCGTGCTCATGTCTGTGATGTTCGCTTTGCCCCATGTTCGCCAAACGGTAGATGCGAGCTTGCAGGGCGTCGAGAGTGATTCGATAACGGCGCCATTCCGCTTCACGCTTCAACGCAGGCTCGGACGGCCGGGGTTCAAGGCTATGAAACTGTTCGTCGGTCTCGGCAATATTGGCGATAAATACGCCCGCAACCGCCACAACATCGGCTTCATGGCCGTGGAGCGGATCGCGGACAAGCATGGTTTTTCGGCCTGGCGCCGCCGCTTTCAGGGCGAAACGTCCGAGGGCACCATCGGTGGCGAGCGGGTGATGCTGCTGAAGCCGTCGACTTACATGAACGAAAGCGGCCGCTCGGTCGGCGAGGCCGTACGGTTCCTCAAAATCGATCTCGATGAGCTGATCGTCTTTCACGACGAACTCGACCTGGCTCCGGGCAAGATCAAGGTGAAGACGGGCGGCGGCAATGCCGGGCATAATGGCCTGCGCTCCATTACGGCGCATCTCGGCAACGAGTATGTGCGCGTGAGGATGGGCATTGGTCATCCCGGCGCCAAGGATGCCGTGGTTCACTACGTCCTGCATGATTTCTCGAAAGCCGATCAGGAGTGGCTGGCGCCGCTTCTGGATGCGACGGCGGATGCCGCCGGGCGGCTTGCCAAGAATGACGGCGCGCGCTTCCTGACCGATGTGGCCCGTGTGATGCAGCTTGATGAACCGCCGAAAGCACAGCCTCGCGAGCCTACTCCCCCGGCACCGAAACCGACCCGCCGGGCCATTGGTCACCCCGCTGGCGAGCGCATGCGCAAGCAGCAATCGGCGTTGGCGGAAAATCTCAAGAAATGGCTGGCCGGCCGCACCAAGGACTGACCAGGCCCGGGTTCGGCAACACACGAGGTTTATGCTAATGCCCTGCCGAGGGGCATGCGCAGGTGGCAGATGACGGCAATCGAAGGTGCAACGTATCGCGCGATCATGCGGCACCAGGCTGGCGCCGTGGCGGTGATCGCCGTGGGCGAGGCCGGAACCCGGCGAGGCCTGACGGCGACGGCCGTCTGCTCACTTTCCGATGATCCGCCGACCATTCTGGCCTGCATCCGCCGCACGGCCAGCGCTCACGACGAGATTGGGCGTGTCGGGGCGTTCAGCGTCAACCTCCTGGCCTCGGATCAGCAGGAGATCGCGGCGCTGTTCTCCGGGCGGACGGGCGTCCAGGGCGAAGACCGTTTCCGAGGCGAGTGGATGACCATGGTGACGGGCGCGCCGGTGCTTCCGAACGCATTGGCGACCCTCGATTGCCGGGTTTCGGAACAGCACAGCTTCGCGACGCACACGATCTTCATCGGCTCGGTGCTGGATGGCCAGGTGCGCGGCGAGGCTCAGCCGCTGCTCTATTTCCGTGGCGATTACTGGGATATCGGCAGCCGGTAACGGACCGGCAGGAGGACGCATGCAGCTTGGCGTGATCGGTCTCGGGCGAATGGGCGGAAATATCGTCCGGCGGCTCTTGCGCAACGGCCATGACTGCGTGGTCTGGGATCGCGACCCGGCGCCGGGTGCGGCGTTGGCGAGTGAAGGCGCTTCGGTAGCGGCGGATATGGCGACCCTCGTCGGCAACCTGCAGGCGCCGCGCGCGGTCTGGGTCATGCTGCCATCCGGTCAGGCAACGCAGGATGCCATCGATCAGTTGAGCGCGCTGCTGTCGTCCGGTGATGTGATCATCGACGGCGGGAACACGTTCTGGAAGGACGACATCGCGCGGGCAACGGCTCTGCGCGCCAAGGGAATATCCTATATCGACGTCGGCACGTCGGGCGGCGTCTGGGGGCTGGAACGGGGCTACTGCCTCATGATCGGCGGCGACAAGGCCGTTGTCGAACGGCTCGATCCTATTTTCTCTGCCCTGGCTCCGGGCCTCGGCGGGATCGAACGCACGGCAGGCCGGGAGGGCAGCGAGTCACGCGCCGAAAAGGGCTATCTCCACGCCGGTCCGAACGGCGCGGGTCACTTCGTCAAGATGATCCACAACGGCATCGAGTACGGCATGATGCAGGCCATGGCAGAGGGCTTCGACATCATGCGCAACGCGTCGTCCGAGCGGCTGCCTGCCGCGCACCGGCTCGATATCGACGTCGGTGAGGTAGCGGAGGTCTGGCGGCGGGGCAGCGTGATCACGTCCTGGCTGCTCGACCTGACGGCGGCCGCGCTGGCCAAGGACCCCGATCTGGCCGAGTTCTCCGGGCATGTCGACGACTCGGGTGAAGGCCGCTGGACCGTTCAGGCCGCAATCGAGGAAGCTGTTCCCGCGGAGGTCCTGACATCGGCCCTCTATACGCGTTTCCGCTCGCGGCAGGATCATACGTTCGCGGAGAAGGTGCTCTCCGCGATGCGCAAAGGCTTCGGCGGGCACGTGGAGCCAGGGAAGTCAGGCTGATGGCCGACAACAGCGAGAGCTTCCCGCATCTGCCGAGCGTCATCCTGGTGATGGGCGTTTCCGGCTCCGGCAAGAGCACGACCGGCGAAAGCTTGGCAGCGGAGCTCGGTTGGCCGTTTCGCGATGCGGACAGCTTTCACCCGCCCGAGAATGTCGCCAAGATGTCGGCTGGCATTCCATTGACCGACGAGGATCGCTGGCCCTGGCTCGCAGCCATCGCCGCATGGATAGACGAGCGCCGGGCAAAGCATGAGCACGGTGTTGTTTCCTGCTCCGCGTTGAAGCGGAAATACCGGAAGGTGCTGCTGGATGGCCGTCCGGATGTGCGGCTGGTCTATCTCAAGGGTGAGATGCCGCTGATCGCCAATCGCATGGCGCGGCGCACGGATCACTTCATGCCGCCGTCGCTGCTGAAAAGCCAGTTCGAGACGCTGGAAGAGCCGGGGACGGACGAATGGCCCATCATCGCGCCGATCGATCTGTCGCCACGCCGGGTGGTCGAATACATCCTGGCCGATATGGCGCGTCAGGGCACGGGGCGGTAAGTCCAGGTCGGCTCGCGTCCGTGCCCACCATTCCCTCCGTCATTCCTGCGCAGGCGGGAATCCAGAACATGTCTCGGCAATCGGATCGACTAACCGTTTTCGCAGACGCAGTTGCGCCCGATCAGTGGCCGCCGCCTCTCGTCCCGTGATTTGGATTCCCGCCTGCGCGGGAATGACGGT
The DNA here is from genome assembly GCA_023423275.1 of Pseudomonadota bacterium. Classification (GTDB taxonomy): domain Bacteria; phylum Pseudomonadota; class Alphaproteobacteria; order Rhizobiales; family Hyphomicrobiaceae; genus ZC4RG25. The sequence continues at coordinate 23,957 of JAFAFW010000097.1, read as the reverse complement.
GTACGAGGGAAAGCTCAGTAGTCTACGATTTCCACTTATCCAGCGCCGCCGCATCGCTGTCGCGGGCGTCGACCCATTGGCCTTCGCCATCCGCGCCGGTTTCCTTTTTCCAGAACGGCGCGCGCGATTTCAGGTAGTCCATCAGGAAATTGGCGGCATCGAACGCAGCCTGACGATGCGCGGAGGCCGTGACGACCAGGACGATGTTGTCGCCGGGCTTCAGATCGCCGTAGCGATGGATCACGAGACTAGCCTGCAGCGGCCAGCGTTCGGCGGCCTCAGCTTCAACGCGGGCCAGCTCCTGCTCGGTCATGCCCGGATAGTGCTCGAGCGTCATCGACGTGATCGGCTGTCCTTTGGCCTCGCCGCGCACCAGCCCGGTGAACGTCACTACGGCGCCGATATCCGTGCGCCCCGCTGACAGCGCCCGAACCTCGGCACCAACGTCGAAATCCTCGCGCTGGACCCGAACGGACATGGCTCACCCTCCGGTGACGGGGGGGAAAAACGCGATGTCCCGCGCGCCGCGGATCGATGCCGTCGGACGGACGTGATGCTGGTCGATGGCCGCACGGATCACTTCGGACCGCGCGAACGCGGAGGCATATTCGGCCCCGCGTGATTTCAGCCACGTCACCAGGTCCGAGACTGTTTCTATATGCGCCGGCAGCTCGACCGTCTCCTCGGAGCGACCGACCTTTTCACGCACCCAGGCGAAATAGAGTAGCCTGACCGTCATCGCGCCAACCTCGCGCGCCGTTTCAATTTTCGATGGCGTGGCGCACCGCGGCGCGCAGATAGTCATACCCCGTCCACAAGGTCAGCAAGGCCGCGAGCCATAGCAGCGCAAGCCCGGTGGACGTCACGCCCGGGATCACCTTGTCACCCGCCGGCCCGGCAAGCAATACGCCGAGCGCCACCATTTGCAGCGACGTTTTCCATTTGGCGAGCTGGGTGACATGAATTTTCACGTTGAGCTCGGCAAGGAACTCTCTCAGGCCAGAGACCAGGATCTCACGGCAGAGAATGATCACCGCGGCCCACACGTGCCAGCCGGTGATCGTGTTGAAATGCGTGAGCATGAGCAAAACCGTACCGACCAGCAGTTTGTCGGCGATCGGATCGAGCATGCGGCCGAGGGTGGATTGCTGTTGCCAGGCGCGCGCGAGATAGCCATCGAGCCAATCGGTCACACCCGCCGCGATGAACAGCGCCAGCGCCGACCAGCGCGCGACATCGCCCTGCAGAAAGAACAGACAGGCAACGATGCCCGGCACGGCCAGAATACGCCCATATGTCAGAACATTGGGCAGACTCATGACAAGCGGACGGGATGCAGCATGCTCCATATGTCTGGCATGACATCTGAGAGGTTGATCCGTCAATGGGGCATCCGCCCAACGCATTTCAGGGTTGCGTTACCTACTGTTACCGTGGCGGCTGTGCTAGCGTTCCAGTCCAGCTCCCAGGCGGGAGGAACGCAACCGGATCCGGTGTCCATGACTGAGCATTTACGTTCCCCTGCCCTCGCCGCGCCGACTGAGGAGCTGATTGCCAGGCTGACGGACGTCGTCGGCAAGGAACATGCGCTCACCGATCCGGACCAGCAGCTCCCATATCTGCGGGAATGGCGCGATCTCTACTTCGGGAAAACCCCGCTGGTGTTGCGGCCGGGAACGGCCGATGAGGTCGCCCGCATTCTCGCACTTTGCAATGAGGCTCGCGTCGCGGTCGTCCCGCAGGCCGGCAATACAGGGCTGGTCGGCGGCCAGGTGCCGTTCGAAGCAGGCAATGAAATCGTCGTGTCGGTCGCGCGGCTCAACAAGGTCCGCGCCGTCGATGCCGTAGGCTATAATATGACGGTCGAAGCCGGGCTGACGCTTGCCGAGTGCCAGGCGGAAGCGGATCGGGCCGGCCGTTTGTTTCCTTTGAGCCTGCCCTCGGAGGGAAGTTGCCGGATCGGTGGCAATCTTGGCACCAACGCGGGCGGTGTCGGGGTTCTGGCCTATGGCAACACACGCCAACTGGTCTATGGCGTGGAAGTGGCGCTGGCCGACGGGCGCATCTGGAACGGCTTGAAAGCGCTCAAGAAAGACAACACGGGTTACGATTTGAAAGACCTGTTCGTCGGGTCTGAGGGCACCCTCGGCATCATCACGGCGGCTGTCTTGAAGCTGTTTCCCCGGCCCGCCGAGAAGGCGACCGCGATGGTCGCGCTGCCCGAAATCCGGAATGCCCTCGAGCTGTTCGCCATGGCGCAGGATGCCGCGGGACGGTCTTTGACGGCGTTCGAATTCATTCCGCGGATCTGCATGGAATTCGTGACTCGTAACGTGCCGGGCACACGCGATCCGTTCGCGCAGAAACACCCGTGGTACGTGCTTCTGGAGATATCCGGCGCCAAGCCAGATGGAACAGCGGCACGCGAGCTGGAAGACATCCTGGGAACAGCTGCCGAGCAAGGGCTGCTTGCGGACGCCATTCTGGCCAGTTCGTTGACACAGGCCCGCGATCTGTGGCGGCTGCGCGAAGGCATCTCGGAAGCGCAGAAGCCCGAGGGCGGCAACATCAAGCACGACGTTTCGGTGCCGATCGCGCGCATTCCCGAATTTATCGCGCGGGCCGACGCCATCGTCGAGCGGATCTGCCCCGGCGCCCGGCCAATCCCGCTCGGACACTTCGGAGACGGCAATGTGCATTACAACATCTCGCAGCCGCCGAGCATGGATAAGGACAAGTTCCTCGCCCTTTGGAAACCGATGACCCATGAAATTCATGGTCTCGTCGCGGAAATGGACGGGTCGATCTCGGCCGAGCACGGGGTCGGCCGCATGAAGCGGGCGGAACTGGAACGGGTCAAAAGTCCCGTCGAGATGGACATGATGCGGCGGATCAAAGCCGTTTTCGACCCCAACGGCATCCTTAACCCTGGCAAGGTGCTCTGATCTGCGACGCTGGGAGCCCGGCTTTTGCGCGCCGTTGCACCTTCCTCCACTTGGATTCCGCGTCCGTTCCGTCTATCACGCCGTCAGCCGGTGTGCGCCTGCGAGATGCGGGCGTGCCCTCCGCGCCATTTCTGACCCCCAGCGCGCATTGGTGAGACAGAGCACATGCAGAAGATCAAGGTAGCCGGTACCGTTGTCGAACTCGACGGCGACGAGATGACCCGCATCATCTGGAAGCTGATCAAGGACAAGCTGATCCATCCCTATCTCGACGTGAACCTGGAGTATTACGATCTGGGCGTCGAGTACCGCGACAAGACCAACGATCAGGTCACTATCGATGCGGCGAACGCCATCAAGAAACACGGCGTCGGCGTCAAGTGCGCCACCATCACGCCGGATGAGGGCCGCGTGACCGAATTCGGCCTGAAGGAGATGTGGAAGTCGCCGAACGGCACCATCCGCAATATCCTCGGCGGCGTCATCTTCCGCGAACCGATCATCTGCAAGAACGTGCCGCGCCTCGTGCCCGGCTGGACCAAACCGATCATCATCGGCCGTCATGCGTTCGGCGATCAGTACCGCGCCACCGACTTCAAGTTTCCGACCAAGGGCACGCTGTCGATCAAGTTCGTCGGCGACGACGGCAAGGTGATCGAGAAGGAAGTGTTCAAGGCCCCGGGCAGCGGCGTGACGATGGCCATGTATAACCTCGACGAGAGCATCAAGGAATTTGCTCGCGCCTCGCTCAACTACGGCCTGAACCGCAATTATCCGGTCTATCTCTCGACCAAGAACACCATCCTGAAGCAGTACGACGGCCGCTTCCTGGAGCTGTTCCAGGAGATCTACGACACCGAGTTCAAGGCGGAATTCGAGAAGCGCGGCCTGACCTACGAACATCGTCTGATCGACGACATGGTCGCCTCGGCCATGAAGTGGTCCGGCGGCTACGTCTGGGCGTGCAAGAACTACGACGGCGACGTGCAGTCCGACACGGTGGCCCAGGGCTTCGGCTCGCTCGGCCTGATGACCAGCGTGCTGATGACGCCCGATGGCAAGACGGTCGAGGCGGAAGCGGCGCACGGCACCGTCACGCGCCACTATCGTGAGCACCAGAAGGGCAAGGAGACGTCGACCAACTCGATTGCGTCGATTTTCGCCTGGACCCGCGGCCTGGCTCATCGCGCCAAGCTCGACAACAACCCCGAGCTGGCCAAGTTTGCCGACACGCTGGAGAAGGTCTGCGTCGGTACCGTCGAAGACGGCGACATGACCAAGGACCTCGCGCTGCTGATCGGTGCCGACCAGAAGTGGCTGTCCACGACCGGCTTCCTCGACAAGGTCGATGAGAACCTGAAGAAGGCGATGGGCGCGGCCTGATACGCGCCTTACGCGGTTATGCGGCGGCGCTGTTGAACGGCGCCGCCGCCCAGGCCACCACTGCTCCGCACAGCCACCTGGGCGCGCAATTTCGCAATCTTCTGGCGATTGCTCCAACGGTTGATCCGCTGGCTGACCAGCTCAAGCGGAACGAGCGTTTTATGGCCGACCCCGTCGATCAGGATGAATCGGGGATTGTCACCGTCCGGTGAGCCGTAGACGACGTTATGGACGTGAAGGTCGGCAATGATGACCTCCGTCTGTGTCACCGCACTGCAAAATCGCTCGAACGCCTCCTGAATTGCAGGCGTCATCTGGCCTTCGGCAATCAGCTTCGAGAGTGTCGGTGCGTAGCTGCCATCGGGGGCAAAAATCGCTTCGACCACAAGTCCCAAGCCAAGATCCGTTTCCGCGAATCCGACGATCCGTTGCAGGTAGTCGGGATGGCCCGCGTTTGATGCGTTCACTGCGATGTGCTCGCGGATTTCGCGCAGATAGCTGATCAGGTGTCCGTACCGCCGCTTGCTCGCCTTGTACCAGCGACGTCCACTGCCGAATTTCTCATCCTGCGTCGATTTGCGGATCACCTTGATCAGCAGGCCCGGATCGTCCGGATGACGGTAGACGTCACGGATGCTCCCTTTTGCGACGGGAACGAGATCCGCGAGGATAAGCTTGCGCACTGTTGCGATCCGTTGAGAGGCTGTTGCGGAATGTTGCGATTTTAGCATCACGTCGCAACAGACGAAGCCCTCCTGCGGCAATAATGAGCCCTTCTCGTGTCATGACGATGCCGCAATCGCGCGGCTGTTTCGCATCGGACCACGAGGGGATAGCGAATGAAGCGCAAACGCAGCATCGCGGTCGGCGTGCTTTTGCTGATCGCAGCCGCCGTCTATTTCGGAAATGCGAGCTGGCGTGCGGTTGCGCGGGACGATGCTGAGGTCCGGATTATCGCACATCGCGGCCTGCATCAGACCTTCAATCGCGATGACCTGGAGCGCGATACCTGCACCGCCGCGCGGATAAGTCCTCCCAGTCACAGCTATCTGGAAAACACGATCGCGTCGATGAAGGCGGCCTTCGAGGCCGGGGCCGACATCGTCGAGATCGACGTCCACTCGACGACGGATGGTCAGTTCGCGGTGTTCCATGACTGGACCCTCAATTGCCGTACCGATGGGAATGGCGACACACGCGGCCATGACATGGCGCACCTCAAGACCCTGGATATCGGTTACGGCTACACGCCTGACGGACAAAGCTATCCTTTCCGGGGTAAAGGCGTCGGGTTGATGCCGGAATTGAAAGAGGTGTTTGCGGCTCTGCCCGGCCAGCATTTCCTGGTCAACTTCAAGAGCCGCGAGCCGCGCGAAGGCGGCATGTTGGCCGATCTGATCCGTGCACATCCGGAATGGAAGGACTCCGTGTGGGGTGCTTACGGCGGTGACGAGCCAACCCGCGCGGCCAAGAAGCGGATGCCCGACATCAACACCTGGACGCGGAGCGGGCTCAAAAATTGCCTGTTACGCTATTTTTCGCTGGGTTGGCTTGGCCGGGTTCCCCGATCGTGCCGGAACACACAAGTGATGGTCCCCGTCAACGTCGCGCCTTTCCTATGGGGATGGCCGCATCTGTTCGTCGCCCGCATGCGGTCAGTCGGCAGCGACGTGATCCTGGTCGGCCCGGTCATGTTCAGGGAATTCGGAGTCGCGGGCATCGATACGCGCGAGGAATTCGCACGGGTTCCCAAAGGGTTCGACGGCTACGTCTGGACAAACCGCATCGACGTCGTCGCGCCGCTGGCGAACGAGGCTCGCAGCACAGCCGTGCTCACGCAATGACGCTGGCTTCGCCCGCAGCCAGCAGGTGAATCCGCGAGAAGGTTGCACCGCTGCGCCGCATCCAGCGCGACCTTAACGTCACGGTCGCATCTCCGCGCTTGAACTCGCGGCTGGTTTCCACCGCGATATCGTCTTCCATGGCCGCGATCGTACGAGGTCGGGCGTGCGTGCGACGCCCGATTTCCGCTTCCTGCGCAATGACCAGCCTGCCCCAATTCTTGAAGGACACCCCGCCATTCGGCCAGGATAGGGCGGCGCTGATTTCGCTGACGCGATCACTGGATTTGCCAAACATGGCCATCACGGGGATCGCATCATTGTCCGCGGTTTCGAAGCTCTGGTCGTGGACACTGTAAAGCACGCCAAGCATTCCGCCGCACAGTCTCTCGGCGATGGACGCCGGACCGAGCGCGGCCAAGGTCTTTCGGCGTGTCTCCTGCAGCGTGACAGGGCCAAAGCCGAGGGCGCTGTGCGGCCATATCAAGAGGCCGGCCGCCACGCATCCCATGAGGCCCGATAGTCCGAGAACGGCACGCCTGTCGATCATGTTGCTAAGCCGGCGTGAAAGCTTCATGGATCGACGACTGAATGCCGCCGCCGACGACAACGCCACCGCCCGCGACGTAAATCTTGCCGCCGACCGCGGCCGCTCCAAGGCCGTGACGCGGCGTCATCATGGGGGCGTGGCTCTGCCAGCGGTCGGTGGCCGGATCGTAGCTTTCGAGCTGGCCGAACACCTTGCCGGTCTCCTCACCGCCCATGCACCAGATGCGCCCATTGAGCAGCACGGCGCCATGTCCGGAACGCGGTGTCGGAAGCGGGGCTTTCATTGCCCACTTTCCCGTCCTGGTATCGAACACCTGATGATGGCCGACATTCGTCGCGAACGTGTTGATCCGGCCGCCGATCAGATGGATGCGTGCGCCAACCACCACGACGCCCTGATGATCGAGAGGAAAGCCCGGCATGTCCGCCAGCGTTTCCCAGCTATCCGCCTTCGGATCGTAGATTTCGTGCCACGCGATGCTGCGGCGGTCGGTGGTGCCCTGGGCGCCGCCGATCATATGGAGTTTTCCGTCTACGATGGCGAGCCCGGCCGCGCCGCGCGCTCGGGGCAATGGCGCCAATGCCCGCCACCGATCGCTGTCCAGGTCGTAGGCGAATGTCTCGCGGTGGGGATCGCGGTTCTGCTGGATGAAGCCGCCGAAGGCATAGACAGTGTCGTCCGTGGCCGCCACCGCCACGTGGTTGGCGCCGAGCGGCAGCGGCGCCAGGTCCTCCCAGCGGTCCTGAGCCGGATCGTAGACATGATGATAGGGCCGGTTCACGGCTTGCTGGGCATAGCCACCGATGACGTGCATCCGGCCCCGCGTGGCTGTCGCCCAGGCCATTTCCGAGCGCGGGATTGGAAGCGGTGCGCGTGCCTGCCAACTGCCTGCTGGACCCGCCGGAGCCGGGCTCGCAGTGAAGCGTTGTGCCACCTGATCGTCAGACAGGACGACTGGCCCCGCATCGCCTCGGAGCCGCTCCAGCATCTTCGGATCCTGCGCATAGGCAGCGAGCGGCGCCGTCATGAAACCGGCGACCATGGTGCGGCGGGTGATCGACATTGGCGATCCTCGATCCGACTGAACGTCCGACAACGAGAATAGGAAGAATACGCAGGAACTCAAGCCCGCGCCACCGAGCGCGGGGGAGCCACGTGCATTCGTTGGTTCGAATGCGAAGTCGTCAGGCCGCGCCTGCGAGCCGCTGTTCGATGGCCTCGAGCGCGAGGTCCGCCTTACCGCCGTCGGGACCCCCGGCTTGGGCCATATCGGGGCGGCCGCCGCCACCCTTGCCACCCAAGGCCTCGGCTCCCGCCTTGACCAGATCGACAGCGCTGTAAGAACCGATGAGATCGGTCGTCACACCAACGGCGAGACCCGCCTTGCCATCCTCGGTCACGCCGACGATGGCAACGATACCTGAACCGACCTGCTTCTTGCCGTCATCGACCAACCCGCGCAGGTCTTTCGGATTGAGCCCTTCAACTTTCCGCGCCAGCAGCTTCACCTTGCCGACCTCGCGGACGGCATCGCCCGTTGCGGCGCCATTGCCTCCGCCGCCACCGAGCGCAAGTTGGCGCTTGGCGTCGGCGAGTTGTTTTTCGAGCGCCTTGCGCTCGTCCATCAGCGCCTTGACGCGATCCACGACATCTTCCGGCCGCACGCGGAGGACGGCCGCAGCGTCGCGCACGCGCGCATCCTGGGCGGCGAGATAAGCCATCGCGCCCTCACCCGTCAGTGCCTCGATGCGGCGCACGCCAGCCGCCGACGCGGTTTCTGAAACCACGCGCACCAATCCGATATCGCCCGTCCGGGCGGCGTGTGTGCCGCCGCACAGTTCGACTGAAAATGTCTTGTTGCCTTGGCGCGTGCCCATGGAGACGACGCGCACTTCATCGCCGTATTTCTCGCCGAACAGCGCGCGGGCGCCCGACGCGATGGCATCATCGACAGCCATCAAGCGCGTTTCAATCGGGGCGTTGGCCAGGATCTGCGCGTTTGAGATGTCCTCGATTTTCGCCAGTTCCTCGTCCGTGATCGGCTTCGTGTGCGAGAAGTCGAAACGTAGACGATCCGGCGCGACCAGCGAGCCCTTCTGCGCCACGTGATCGCCGAGCGTCAGGCGCAGCGCCTCGTGCAGCAGATGGGTCGCGGAGTGATTGGCGCGGATTGCCGAACGGCGCGCGTGATCGACCTTCAGTTCCAGCGCCGCGCCGATTTTGAGCGTGCCATCTTCGACCGTCACCGAATGCACGAAGAGTCCGTCAGCACGCTTCTGGACATCCCAGACATCGCAGCGAACGCCCTGCCCCGTCATCAGTCCGCGGTCGCCGGTCTGGCCGCCGCTTTCGGCATAGAATGGGGTCTGGTTCAGGATCGCGAAACCACTCTCGCCTTTCTTCAGCGATTTGACTTCCTTGCCATCCTTGACCAGCGCGGTAACGACGCCTTCGGCCGTCTCGGTGTCGTAGCCGAGAAACTCGGTCGCGCCGAGCTTCTCGCGCAGCGTGAACCACACCGTTTCCGCCGCCGTATCGCCGGAGCCCGCCCAGTTCTTGCGCGCTTCGGCACGCTGGCGCTCCATCGCCGCCTCGAAGCCTTCGCTGTCGACCTTGATCTTGCGGGCGCGCAGCGCGTCCTGCGTCAGATCGAGCGGGAAGCCGTAGGTGTCGTGCAGCTTGAACGCCACGTCACCGGACAGCACATCGCCCGCGCCGAGCTTGGCGCTCTCCTCATCAAGGATCTGCAGACCGCGCACCAGCGTCTTGCGGAAGCGCGTTTCCTCAAGCCGAAGCGTTTCGGTGATCAGGGCTTCGGCGCGGACGAGTTCCGGATAGGCCGCGCCCATCTCGCGCACCAGCGTCGGCACGAGGCGGTACATCACCGGATCTTTCGCACCGAGCAACTGCGCATGACGCATCGCGCGGCGCATGATCCGGCGCAGCACGTAGCCGCGGCCCTCGTTCGACGGGAGCACGCCATCGGCCACCAGGAATGACGAGGCGCGCAGGTGATCGGCGATCACGCGATGGCTCGGCTTGCGCGGACCTTCCGCATCGACGCCGATGGCTTCGACGGACGATCGGATTAGTGCCTTGAACAGGTCGATGTCGTAGTTGGAATGCACACCCTGCATGATCGCGGCCATGCGCTCCAGGCCGAGGCCGGTGTCGATCGACGGACGCGGCAGCGGCGAGCGCTCACCGCCCGCCACCTGCTCGTATTGCATGAACACGAGGTTCCAAAATTCCAGGAAGCGGTCACCGTCCTCGTCCGGGCTGCCCGGAGGACCGCCCTGCAGTGCCGGGCCCTGGTCGATGAAGATTTCCGAGCACGGGCCGCACGGGCCAGTGTCGCCCATCTGCCAGAAGTTGTCGCTGGTCGGGATGCGGATGATGCGCTCATCCGGCAGACCGGCGATCTTCTTCCAGAGGTTAAACGCCTCGTCATCGGTGTGATAGACCGTAACCAGCAGCTTGTCCTTCGGCAGGCCGAACACCTTGGTCGTCAGCTGCCACGCCATGCCGATGGCGCGTTCCTTGAAGTAATCGCCGAACGAGAAGTTGCCCATCATCTCGAAGAAGGTGTGATGGCGCGCGGTGTAGCCGACGTTCTCCAGGTCGTTGTGCTTGCCGCCCGCTCGCACGCACTTCTGCGCCGTGGTCGCCGTGGAGTACGGGCGCTTCTCGACGCCGGTGAAGACGTTCTTGAACTGCACCATGCCGGAGTTGGCGAACATCAGCGTCGGGTCGTTGCGCGGCACCAGCGGTGACGACGGCACGACCTCGTGCCCCTCGGCCTTGAAGAAATCGAGGAACGCGCTGCGGATCTCGTTGACGCCGGTCATGTGTGTTCGGTCTCGTCGGCTAAGTGATCGTCCCGCGGCTTGACGCGAAACAGGTCAACCCACTGGTTGGCCTGCCGTGTCGCAATACCACGGCTGATGAAGGCACCCCCCGGAAGGTATCGGGCGCCCGGCTGGCACACCGGCCGCTCGCTCCGAACTCCCGCGCCGGCAGCTTCAGGCGTTTCGTCTTTTAGCTGTGGCCCCAGCAGGTGTCCAGGGAACGGCGGACCGCTCAACCGTTGGTGCGTACGACCTTGATGTTGGTATTGGGTTCGACGCGGACAACCTTGCGTTGTTTGAGATGCGCCGCCGCGACATCCCAGATCGGGGGGCCTTCGACCGCCTGGTTGATCGATGCCCAGCCTGCGACGACGTACGTCTTGGCGGGGTCGATCGGCTCGCCGGTTCTCAGCAGCGTCAGATCCGAGATCCGCCGGCCCATCGGTTCGTCCACATGGACGGTGAAGCCGAGGCCCCCTGCCCGCACCATATCACCGCCCTGCTGGTAGTAAGGGTCGGGATTGAACAGGTTGTCCGCGACATCCTCCAACACATACCGCAACATCATTCCCGGCATCTCGGTCCGGTAACAGGAAGGGTATGTCATCGCCGTCGCGTTGTAGAGATCGTCCCAGGTAATCGCCTGCCCGGGCAGCAGGCTCGCGCCCCAGCGGAATCCGGGTGACAAGGCAATCTCGGCATCGCGTTCGGCCATGATCGCGTCGCAGATGACGTCATCCAGCGTTCCGTTGAAGTTGCCGCGCCGGTAGAGCAGCGACTCCGTGCGGGCCAGCTCCGTTTCCAGCATGGCGCGATGCGGGGCGCGGATGTCTTCCACCAGCCGCGCCATATCGGCATCGGACGGGATGACATCGGCCAGAACGGGTATCAGCGCATAGTTGAAGCCCACGATGCGGCCGTCGCGCACGTCCAGATCGAGCCGCGACAGGAACTTGCCGTGCGACCCCGACGCCACCAGCAGGGTATTGCCGGATTTGACGACGAACGGCAGGGCGTCATGTGTGTGTCCGGTCAGGATGACATCCAAGCCGTCCACCCGTGTCGCCAGCTTGCGGTCGACGTCGAAGCCATTGTGTGACAGCAGCACGACCAGATCGGCGCCGGCGGCACGCGCCGCATTGATGTTGCGTTGCAACGCCTCCTCGCGGATGCCGAACGACCATACCGGCATCATCCATCGCGGGTTTGCGATCGGGGTGTAGGGGAACGCTTGGCCGATCACGGCAATCTGCAAGCCGCCGCGTTCGAACATCCGGGCGGCCTTGAACACGGGCTCCTCGAAATCGGTCTCGACGACGTTCCCGGCCAGGAACGACAGCGGTGCGGTCCCTGTGTGATCATACGAGCCGTAGAGTTCGGCAACCCGGTTGGCCCCGAGCGTGAATTCCCAATGGCCGGTGGTCGCCTCCACGCCCAGCTTCAGAAGCACATCGACCATGTCCGCGCCGCGAGACTGCAAGGCGGTGTAGGAACCCTGAAGCGCATCACCGCCATCGAGCAGGAGCGTCCGGGAAGCACCGCGTTCCTCGCGGATGGCTTTGACGAGCGTCGCGATCCGGTCGACGCCGCCGACCTTGCCGTACGTGCCGGCCAACCCCTCGAAATCGACTGAGGAAAGCATATAGGCGTCGAGCGATTTCGGAGAGATCCCGGCGGCGCTCAGGAAGGCGTCGCCGCTGATGTGCGGATAAAGCTCCTTCATGCCACCCGCGCCGAGATTGATCGACGGCTCGCGGAAATAGATCGGGAGAAGCTGCGCGTGCAGGTCGCTGATGTGCAGAAGCGTCACCTGTCCCTTCGGCGAGAACCGCAGCAGATCCTGGGAGGTCAGCGCCTGCTGCGCGGCCAAGCGCGAAAAACGCCCGCCGAGCCCCGTGAGCGCGGCGGCCGCGGCCGCGACCTGAAGGAACCCTCGCCGTGTCGTCATGCTGTGCCTTGGCTGTCACGATAAGCCGGCGGCGTGTTGAGACTGCCACCGGCGATCATAACCTCATTCAGCGGGGATCTATCCGCCTATTTGTTGACCGGGCTTTCCGGGTCCATAAGGAGCGCCACGACGTCTTTGATCTGCTCGACGGTGAGGACCTTGTTTGCGCCAAATCTGGGCATGTGCGCACACGCGAGGTGCGCCTGCGGATTATAGACCCGCTCGTAGACGGCCTTGGCGTCTTCAGCCGAGAAATTCCGCGTTTTGCCATATCCTTGCAGGCTGGGGCCGAGTGTACCGTAGCTCAACTCCTTCTTGTCGAGCTGATGGCAGGCATAACAATTGCCGCCGTTCTCCCGCGTCGGCGGATAGTCGCTGAAGCGCAGGCCATAGCCGGATTGCGCCAGTTTTTCGCCTTTCTTCCAATCACCGATGAATTTGCCGTCTGCAGGATAGACGATGATGGCTTTCTCGCGCGCCATGATGGCATCGGCCTGCGCGGCTGAAGGCTGATTGCGGGTCGCCGTGCACTCCTTCATCGTCTGGTCCTGCACCAGCCGTTGCTGCCACTCTGGTGTCGCGCTCTTGAAGCTGTCCCGCATGACCTGATCGACGCGGGCGGGTGAGACGGTTGGCTTCTGCTGGGCGACAGCCGCGCCGGTGCCTGCCACGGCGATCGCTGCGAGGAGAATGATACTCGGTTTCATATCACACCCTCCCCTCAGCGCTTCAATCCGGGGATGGCGATCTCGCCACCCGCGGCCGTCGCGTTGAGATACATGGTCAGCGCGACGGTGGCGTCCGATCCATAATCGATCTTCGGCAGCCGCATTTGCCAGAAGCAGTCGTAGATGCGGTGCTGCATCGTCATGACGTGCGTGGACGAGACGCGGTAGGCTGGCCATTCTCCGATGACGGCCTGGGCTTCCTGAGGCTCGGACAGGAACGGCAGTCCTTGCAGACGGATGCGCTTCCCTTTCTCGCCGTGGCAGGTCGAACAGGAAAAATCCATCGGCCCCTGACGGCGGAAGAACAAGGCTTCGCCCAGCGCCAGCATTTCCTTCTCTTTGGGATGCTCCAGACGCGGGGCAAGTTTCTGGCCGCTCGATTTCGAGCCGATGTAGGTCGCGATCGCACCCACGTCCGTCGTCGGCTGGCCACCGCCTGGGAGCGGCTTGACAACGTCTTTCCGGTCGAAACCCTGCAGCTTTTCCATGCACCAGACGATGCGGGATTCCACGTCCATCACGCGATTGGCGTCGGAAAAATAGCGCGGAAGCTCTGCGAACGCGCCATCGACGACACCTGGGCCCTTGCCGAGGTCGCAACGTTCCAAGGAGACGTTATTGGGACCGCGCTTGGTGGTCCAAAGGCCTTCGCCGCGGTCGGCATCCAGATTGCCGGGATTGGACCAGGGGTCCTCCTTCAGCATCTGACGATAGCGTTCCAGCTCCCGCTCGGTCGCGGCATCCTGCGCGGCCAGAGGGCCGATACTCGCAAAGAGGCCTGCCACGGTTGCCAGCAAAGCCCGAAACAGCAACCGTCGCACGTCCGACCCTCCCGCAAAATCCGTTTTTCCTTATAACTATTCGAATCTATGCGGTTGGCGCACCATCTGCAATCAAAGATCCTTCATAAGCTTTTCAGTTTTCCCAGGTGGTCGAGTGCGGGTATCACCTCAGTCAGATTTTCGATGAGCATATCCGCGCCAAGGTCGCGCGGCGGAACGCGGGTATAGCCGTAGCTGACCGCAACCACAGGTACGCCGGCAGCGCGCGCCGCACCGACATCGGCAGCGCTGTCGCCGATCATGACCGCCTCACCTGAAGACGCTCCGACGGCGTCCAAGGCCGCCAGCAGCATGGCGGCATGAGGCTTCTTCGGAAGATCATCGCTGCCGCCGACGACGGAGAGGAAACGGTCCCGGAGGCCGAGCTTCACCAAAACATCCTGCGTTATGCGGGCAGGCTTATTGGTGCAGATGGCAAGTTTGACGCTCCGTGACGCCAGGTCCTCGAGTAATTCCCGGGCATGCGGATAGATCGTGGTCCGTGCGACCGAGCCGCTGGCGTAGGCATCGAGGAAATAGTCATGCAGGCGCTGGGTCAGGGCGGCATCCGCCGAACGATCGACGGAGGCGAGCACCCGTTCGACGAGAACCCGCGCGCCGCCTCCGATCATCAGCCGCACCTGTTCATCCGGAATAGGCGCCAGAGCGCAGTGTCGGAGCCCGGCGTTCAGCGCATCGGCGATATCGCCGACGCTGTCGATCAGCGTGCCGTCCAGATCGAAGACGACCGCGCGCGGCCAGCCCTCAGCCACGGGCAAGGGCCGCCACGCCCGGTAGCTCGCGGCCTTCGAGCCATTCGAGGAAGGCACCGCCCGCCGTCGAGACGTAGCTGAATTGATCGGTCACACCTGCCGCGTTCAGCGCCGCGACCGTGTCACCGCCGCCGGCGATCGACACCAGCTTGCGCGCCTTGGTGAGACGTGCTGCCTCGCGGGCGAGCGCGAACGTGCCCTCGCCGAACGGTTCGATCTCGAATGCGCCGAGCGGGCCATTCCAAAGCAGTGTCCGGCAGCGCGACAGCACGTCCGTGAAATGCTCGACCGACTTCGGCCCGACATCCAGGATCATGCTGTCGCTCGGGACTTCCAGAATCGGCACGACCCGGGACGCGGCGCCTGCCTTGAATTCCTTGGCGACCACGGCGTCCGGCGGCAGCACGATCTCGCAACTGCGCGCCTTGGCGGCATGCATGATCTCGTGCACCGTATCCTTGAAATCGGGCTCGGCCAGCGACCGGCCGACATCGACGCCCTGCGCCAGGTAGAACGTATTGGCCATGCCGCCGCCGATAATGAGCTTGTCGACCTTGGCGACGAGGTTCATCAGCACGGGGATCTTGGTCGAGACCTTGGCGCCACCGACAATCGCCGCGGTCGGCGGATCCGGCTTGTCGAGCGCTGACCGGAGTGCGTTGATTTCCTCCATCATCAGCGGCCCCGCATAGGCCGGCAGCAACTCAGCGATGGCATGGGTCGAAGCGTGCGCGCGGTGAGCCGCCGAAAACGCGTCGTTGACGTAGAGGTCACCAAGCCGGGCCAGGTCCTGCGCGAATCCCGGATCGTTCTTTTCCTCGCCTGCATGGAATCGCAGGTTCTCCAGCACGGCGATGTCGCCGGGCTGCAGGGCGTCGATTGCGGCTGCGGCTTCAGCCCCGAAGCCCTCGCCGACAAATACGACGGGCTTGCCGAGCAGGCCGGACAAGCGCGCGGCCACCGGCTTCAGGGAAAACTCAGGATTGGGTGCCCCCTTGGGACGGCCGAAGTGCGAGATCAGCACGACACGCCCACCGCGCGCGGCCAGATCAAGGATGCCGCCGACAAGCCGTTCCAGGCGCGTCGCGTCGCTGACCTCGCCATCCCGCATCGGAACATTGAGGTCGGCGCGCACGAGGACACGCTTGCCGTTGACCTCGGTACCTATGGTCGACTTCAGTTTGTCGAGGTTCATGTCTTTGCCTCCTCGATCAGGACCGTTTTGCAGCGAGTTTCCGTGCCGTCTCGGCAACGTGCGCGGCGGTGATGCCGAAGTGCTGATAGACCTGCGCCGCAGGGCCGGACGCACCGAAGCCGGACAAGCCGATGAAGGCATCGCCCTTATCCAGCCATTCGTGCCAGCCCTCTGCTACCGCCGCCTCAACGGCAATACGCGGCGCCGTGCCGAGAACGTCTCGCCGATAGCCCTCCGGCTGCGCGCGGAAGAATTCGAAGCACGGCAGCGAGACGACGGCCGCGTTGATGCCGTCCTTCGCCAGTGCTTCCGCAGCTTCGACGGCAAGCCCGACTTCCGATCCGGTCGCCAGCAGCGTCACATCGCGTTTGCCGCCTGCTTCGCGGATAACGTATCCGCCCTTGGCGCTGAGGTTTTCGTCGGTATGGGCCGTGCGCAGGTTCGGCACGCCCTGACGCGTGAGCGCCAGGATGCTCGGTGTCTTGTCGGGCTGAACTGCAATCTCCCAGCATTCGGCGGTTTCCACGCCGTCAGCGGGGCGCATGACGTTGAGGTTCGGCATCGCGCGCAGACTGGCGAGATGCTCGACCGGCTGGTGCGTGGGACCATCCTCCCCGAGACCGATCGAGTCATGCGTCATCACATAGACGACCCGCTGGCCCATGAGCGCCGAGAGGCGAATGGCCGGGCGGCAATAGTCGCTGAACACCAGGAACGTGCCGCCGTACGGGATCAGGCCGCCGTACAGTGCCAGTCCGTTCATGGCGGCTGCCATGCCATGCTCGCGGATGCCGTAATGGATATAGCTGCCGGAGAAGTCACCGGCCTTGATCTCGGGCTGCCCCTTGACCTTCGTGTTGTTGGAGCCGGTCAAGTCGGCCGACCCGCCGATCATGCCCGGAAGCACCGGCACCAGATGCCCGAGCGTGATTTCCGACCACTGACGCGTTGCCTTCTTCGCTGTTTCCGCTGCCGCGTTGCGCTTGGCCTCGGCGATCGCCTTGCGGAAAGCATCGTTGTTCGCGCCAACGGGATGCGCGTAGGATTCGCGAACCTGCGCGTCGAGCTTGCTCCATCTCTCTGTCCACGCCGACCGAACCGAACCGCCGCGTGCCCCGGCGCTGCGCCACGCGTTCAAAATCGGTGCCGGGATGTCGAAAGGCGGATACGGCCAGCCGAGCTTTTCGCGTGCCCCGGCGATTTCCTCGGTGCCGAGCGGTGAGCCGTGTGTGGACGACTTGCCCTGCTTGGTTGGTGCACCAAAGCCGATGACGGTCTTGCAGGCGATGAGCCACGGCTTGCTGCTGTCGGTCCGCGCCGTCTCCAGTGCTGCCGCAATCGCTTTTGGATCGTGGCCATCAATCGCGACAGTGTTCCAGCCGGCCGACTGGAAGCGCGTGATGTGATCCTCCGAGGTGGACAATGTTGTTGGGCCGTCGATCGAGATGCCGTTGTCGTCGAACAGCACGATCAGCTTGCCGAGGCCGAGGTGGCCTGCGAGCGTGATGGCCTCCTGGCTGATGCCTTCCATCAGGCAGCCGTCACCGGCAATCACATACGTATGGTGATCGATAATGTCGGAGCCGAGCCGCGCATTCCAGATCCGCTCGCCGAGCGCCATGCCGACAGCGGTCGCGATCCCCTGGCCGAGCGGTCCGGTGGTGGTCTCGATGCCAGCAGCATGGCCGAATTCGGGGTGACCGGCGGTTTTCGATCCGAGCTGCCGGAAGTTCTTGATCTGCTCGATGTCCATGCCTGGATAGCCGGTCAGGTACAGCAATGCGTAGAGCAGCATCGATCCATGACCGGCCGACAGCACGAAACGGTCGCGGTTTGGCCAGGCCGGGTCGGCCGGGTCGTATCTCAGGGTCTGCGAGAACAACACGGTGGCGACATCGGCCATGCCCATGGGCATACCCGGATGCCCGGAGTTCGCCTTTTCCACGGCGTCCATGGCAAGCGCACGGATGGCGTTGGCCATATCGGCATGGCTTGCATTGGCTTTGCCTGGGGCTGTCGGTTGCGCGCCTGACATTCGAGGGGTCCTCTTCCTTACCGGCACCGCAGATTGCGCCCGATCGTCCGGCAGACCGACGGGCGCGGACCCCATTTAGCGGCGCCAGCGCATCGCGTCTACGCCGAGAACATCGGCTAATCGGTCCCTATCCCGTGGATTGACCAATCAAGATGGTCAAAGCAAGCCTCACGTGGAGAGGAAAGCCTCGAGTTCGGCGCGCGTCGGCAAGCCTGCGCGTGACCCCAGGCGCGTGCATTTCATCGCCGCAACCGCCGAGGCGATGCGCGCACATTCAGCAACCGGTTTTCCCTCGACGAGCGCCAGCGTGAAGGCACCGTGGAAAGCATCGCCCGCCCCGGTCGTATCGACCACATCGACTGGAAATGCCGGACATTCGCCCGGCCCGTCCTGATCGTGCCAGCGGTATCCACGCGCACCCAGCGTGACACCGGCATATTTCGGACCGTACTGTCGCACGCGTCGCAAACGGGCTCCGGTGCCGCCCTCGGGAGCAAAGTCCTTCAGAGCGTCGCCTGAAAAAATCGCGTAATCCGTGAGCGTCAGGACTTCCGTCAAGGCTTCGCGTGCGCCCAGATCCGCATCGAGGATCGTGGGAATCCCCTCGTTGCGCGCGCGTTCAAAGGCGACCCGGAGCCCTTCCAGCCAGCGCACGTCGGCGAGGACCGCGGATGCGCCCTTGATGCGCTCCATCGGCAGCCAGCTTGTCCCGGAGGGCATGTTGATGTCGCGCGCCCCGACGATCAGCCTCTCACCCTTGCTGTCGACGGTGATCGCGGATGTCGAGGTCCGGCCATCTTCGAAAGACTGGAGCGAGCGGACATCGACGCCAGCAGCCTTGAGTCCGGCCTTGATCTTCGTGCCTGAATCATCGTCGCCGACGCGGCTCCACAACTCCGCCCGGCCACCGAGTTTCGCGATGGTCGCCGCAGCGTTGGCTGCCATGCCGCCGCCACTCTCGACGTGCTCGAGAGCACGGACCTTGGACGGCGATTTTGGAAATGTCTCGATCCGGTAAATGCGGTCGAGCGCGGCGTGGCCAACGCAAATGATCCGCTTCATGAAGGCGATTCCCCCCAGCATGTTCGAGCTATTGGGGCATCACGGGGACGCGTCAAGCCCTGGTGGTCCTGACAGCCGGATGTGGCCGCAGTTGTGACAAAAGTGTTGCTGTCCAGTCAAACTACAGGATCAACGACAGCGCGCCTAGACCGAACCTTGCCGGCCTTTCGCAACGCGATCCAGCGCCATCAGTTCCGACATCAGCCCCTCGAACTGATTGAGCGGAACCATGTTGGGCCCATCCGATGGCGCATTGTCCGGGTTTTCATGCGTCTCGATGAAGAGCCCTGCAATGCCGACAGCGACTGCCGCGCGCGCCAGCACGGGAACAAAGCGCCGGTCACCCCCGGAAGATGTCCCCTGCCCGCCCGGCTGCTGCACGGAATGGGTGGCGTCGAAGATCACGGGTGCGCCGGTCTCGGCCATGATTGGCAGTGAGCGCATGTCGACGACCAGCGTGTTGTAGCCGAAGCTTGCCCCGCGCTCGGTCAGCAGGACCCGCGAATTGCCGCTGCCGGTAATTTTCGCAACGACGTTCTTCATATCCCACGGCGCGAGGAACTGGCCCTTCTTGACCTTCACAGCGCGCCCCGTTTTAGCGGCCGCGATGAGCAGGTCGGTCTGCCGGCACAGGAACGCCGGGATCTGAAGAACATCCACGACCTCGGCCACCGGAGCGCATTGCCCGGGTTCGTGTACGTCGGTGACACACGGAAGGCCGAGGCTTTCGCGGATTTCGGCGAACACCGGCAATGCCGCTTCAAAACCCATCCCCCGGCGCCCGCCCAGAGACGTGCGGTTGGCCTTGTCGAAGGACGTCTTGTAGACGAGACCGAGGCCAAGCCGGGCGCAGATCTCCTTCAACGCACTGGCCATTTCCAAGGCGTGTGCCCGGCTCTCCATCTGGCATGGCCCAGCAAAGACTGAGATCGGCCGGTCGTTGCCGAATGTCACGGAACCAATCGTGACGACGGTATCGGGGGTGAGAGAATCAGTTTTGCTCATGGCGGCACCTTATAGCCCGTCCCGGCGGCTCCGTTTCGCGATCTCGCAGCTCACTGCACAGCTTCGAAAACGAGCGCCACGCCATGCGCCGCTTCGGAGCCGACAATAAGCCGCCCGTTCAGCTCAGTGAATGGCGTCTTGCCTTTCTCAAGCGCGGCACGGGTGGCGCTCAAATCTTTGCTGGCAAAGCGAACGGCTGCAAACGCGGGGCCTGCTCCAACGTCCGGGGCACCATTGCCGACGATTGCCCGCAGTCCGGCTTCGGTGACCACTTCGATCCGCTCACGTCCCGTCTCGATCGCGCGTCCTTCGGTCATCGGGTGACTTGTCTTGGCGTCGCTGAACGCGAGGAGGAAGTCCATGCACGCCTCCGGCTGCGGCGCCTGGATGACGATTGCGTTGATCCCGGAGACGCCATTGTCGTGCTGTTGGAAGGCCGGATTCCAGAAGGCGTCCGGGAAGTGCTGCTCACATACAAAGAAGCCTTGCCCCGGTATCACGGACGAGCCATCAGCGAAGGTGACGGAAAACGCCAGTTCCACCTCACTGCCGTCGGGACGGCGTCCCTTGCGGCCGAACCAGAAGATCTCACCTTTGCCGATACCGCGTGTTTTGAATTCCGCATGATCGGCTTTGATGTCCGGACTTTCCAGGACCAGCATGGCTGCCCCCTCGCGCTGGTCCAGGTAATTGGCAACACCAAGCGCGAAGCCTGCCTCCGGTGCATCGGGGGCCGGTTTGACGAAGTCCTCTGCCGTGGACACGAGCTCAAGAAAACAGCCGGGGAACTGCACGATGTGGTTCTGGGTCAACCACGGATGCGTATTGCGCGCGCCGAGTTTGAATCCCAACCCGCGATAGAATGCCGATAGGACATCGAGATCGTGAGCAACGATAACGATGTGGTCCAATCCGCGCGGCATCGAATTCTCCTTCAGTTCCTGGACGCCATGGCATGGTCTTCGGCGTCGGCCCGACCATGGCACGATGCGGGAGCGCAGTGGAACCGCAAACTGCCGCGGAACAATCGCAGGATGCACTCGTTGCCTGATTACGTTCCCGGCAAACCGCGGGGTTCCGGCATGGCGACGCCCGAAAAGTCAAAGAAATCGCTCAAATCTACAGCGAAACGCACCCCCTCCCCGGCTCGAAAGTGGTCGCAGGAGGTGACACAGCACAGCGATGCTCTCGATCTTGAAGCTGACGTTTTCGCGAAAAACGATCCGAAGGAGATCGCGCAATCGCTCAAGCACTCGGCCGAGGCCAGCAAACGGCGGAAAGGCACGCCGTATCAGTCGGCGATGTCGATGCTCACGTTTTACGTCAATCGCGCGGGCCGCACGCTGGACCAGAAGCAACGCCGCGTTCTGGAAAACGCGAAGGCCGAGCTGCGTAAGGCCTTTGGTCGGGCCTGACACTGCTCGGCCTTTCCCCCCGACAGGAACCGGCTGACACCCCCGTGCGCCGGCTCGCTAGGATCGTCCCTCGACCCTCGATCTTTCCTGCCGCCGTTCGCTGCCACGACGGCTGACGGCAAGTCTCTTCCCAGGCGCATGCAGCAGCCTCTCGCTGCACGGCCTGGGACTGTGATGCTCGCTGGCCTCGACGAGCAGAAGCCTTCGATATCCACAGCTTCTCCACAGGTCCTCAGACTTAGCGTGATGAAATCGTGGAAAACAAGTTTCCGTGATCCAGAGGACATCATGTTTCATGATGTCCGTGACCGAATCGCCACAATCGAAGTCGAAAGCCCTTACACGAGACGCGACTGTTCGACGGCCGCAGCAATGAAGCCTGCAAACAGCGGGTGCGGCTCGAAGGGCCGCGACTTCAGCTCCGGATGGAACTGAACACCGATAAACCACGGGTGATCGGGGTATTCGATGGTTTCCGGCAGAAGGCCATCCGGTGACATGCCTGAAAACAGCAGTCCCGATTGCTCAAGCGCTTCGCGGTACTTGGTATTCACCTCGTAACGGTGGCGATGCCGCTCGGAGATGGTCGTGTCGCCGTAGATGGCCGCGATCTTGGTGTTTCCACTCAAGCGCGCTTCGAACGCACCCAGCCGCATTGTGCCGCCGAGGTCGCCGCCCGATTTGCGCTGCTCGAGCTGATCCCCGCGCATCCATTCCGTCATCATGCCGACGACGGGCTCCGTCGCCTCTCCGAATTCGGTCGAACTGGCGTTCTTGATACCGGCAAGATTGCGCGCCGCCTCGATGCAGGCCATCTGCATGCCGAAGCAGATCCCGAAATACGGCACCTTGCGCTCGCGCGCGAAGCGGGCTGCCTGGATCTTGCCTTCCGATCCGCGTTCACCAAAGCCGCCCGGCACCAGGATGCCGTGCACATGCTCCAGGAACGGCGCAGCATCCTCGCGCTCGAACGTCTCGCTTTCGATCCAGTCGACGTTGACCTTCACACGGTTGGCAATGCCACCGTGAATCAACGCCTCGATCAATGACTTATAGGCATCCTTGAGCTCGGTATACTTGCCGACGACGGCAATCGACACACTGCCTTCCGGATTGGCCACGGCATGGCTGATGGTCTGCCAGCGCTCGAGGTTCGGCTGGGGCGCGTCCGTCATCCCGAACGCCGCCAGGACTTCGCGGTCGAGCCCTTTCTCGTGATAGGCGAGCGGAACGTTGTAGATCGACGAGACGTCTCGCGCCTCGATCACGGCTTCCTCACGCACGTTGCAGAACAGCCCGATCTTGCGTCGTTCCGAGTTCGGGATTTCGCGATCCGTGCGGCACAACAGGATGTCGGGCTGAATGCCGATCGAGCGCAACTCCTTCACCGAGTGCTGGGTCGGCTTGGTCTTCAACTCGCCGGCGCTCGGGATATAGGGCAGCAGCGTCAGGTGGATATAGATCGACGAGCCGCGCGGCAGATCATTCCCCAACTGGCGAATGGCCTCGAAAAACGGCAGGCCCTCGATGTCACCCACCGTGCCACCGATCTCGACCAGTACGAAATCGATGCCTTCGTTGCCGGACGTGACGAACTGCTTGATCGCGTCCGTGACGTGCGGAATGACCTGCACCGTGGCGCCGAGATAGTCGCCCCTACGCTCCTTCGCCAGGATCTCCTGGTAAATGCGGCCGGTGGTGATGTTGTCGGAACGCTTCGCGGGCACGCCGGTGAAGCGTTCGTAATGGCCGAGGTCGAGGTCTGTCTCTGCGCCGTCATCGGTGACGAACACCTCGCCGTGCTGATACGGGCTCATCGTGCCCGGATCGACGTTGAGGTAGGGGTCGAGCTTGCGCAGGCGGACGGAATAACCGCGAGCCTGAAGAAGCGCGCCAAGCGCCGCCGATGCGAGGCCTTTGCCGAGAGAGGAGACCACGCCGCCGGTAATGAAGATGTACCGTTGCATGGGCTTGCAGAATACACAAAGACTTCACGATTCGAAGCGGTTATTGCGTCTCATCCACGACGCGCAAAGCCGCACGAGGCAAGGATAACTCCCGGTCGCAATCATGCACGCCCGGGTTGAGAAACAAAATCAGCGGGTCTGCGGGACAGCCGGAGCGCCGCCCGGTTGCAGACGGTCGAGAACACCACCGCGCGGAGCGGCACCTTCCGGCTGCTGGCCCGGCTGAGCCGGAGCGGTCTGGCCTGCCGGCTGCTGCTGATCGAAGACGGACGTTGGCGATGTGCCCTGCTGCGCCAGAATCGACAGCAGCGTGCTGGTCACGAAGAAGGCAGCCGCGAGGCCCGCCGTCACGCGAGTCAGGAAGTTGGCTGTCCCGCGTCCGGTCAGGAATCCGCCTGCGCCGCCACCGCCGCCGCCGATGCCAAGGGCACCGCCTTCGGA
>JAFAFW010000031.1 GCA_023423275.1 Pseudomonadota bacterium | reverse complement strand
CGTCTTCGGCAGCGCCAACACCGCTTATGGAACGGGCGCGGGCAACCTCGTGTTCGGTAGCCTCAACTCCACCTCCGGCTCGCTCTCCGGCAACGGCGTCTTCGGTGACGGCAACAGCTCCAGCGGCACCGGATCCGGTAACGTCGTGGAGGGCGATGCCAACAGCTCCGGTGGCACTGGGTCCGGCAATGCCGTCTTCGGTAGCGCCAATACGGCTTACGGTACGGGCTCCGGCAACGTCCTTCGTGGAACGCTCAACTCCACTTCTGGCTCGCTTTCGGGCAACGGCGTTGATGGCGATGCCAATAGCTCCAGCGGCACGGCGTCCGGCAATCTTGTCACTGGCGATGGCAACAGCGCCGGCGGCACCGGATCAGGAAACTTCGTCTATGGCGACGGCAACAGCGGCTATGGTTCCGGATCCGGCAACGCCGTCTTCGGCAGCCTGAATTCCGCATCCGGCAGTCTGTCCGGCAACGGTGTCGCAGGCTTTGCCAACAGCACCAGCGGCACCGGCTCCGGTAATCTCGTAGCTGGTATCGGCAATAGCTCGAGCGGTTCCGGCTCGGGCAATGAAGTGCTCGGAGTTGGAAACAGCACCAGCGGTTCGGGTTCCGGCAATCGTGTCATCGGCGTCGGCAACAGCTCCGGTGGATCGGGATCTGGCAATCTGGTCGCCGGCGAGAGCAACAACGCGTTCGGCTCGGGCTCGGGCAACGCCGTTCTCGGCATCGGCAATAGCGCCGGTGGCGCGGACTCCGGCAACTTCGTCGCCGGGATCGGCAACAGCGCCTACGGCATGTCGTCGGGCAATGCCGTCCAGGGCATCGGCAACACCGCGATGGGCCTCTACTCGGGCAACGGCGTCGAAGGCCGCAACAATGTCGCGATCGGAACCGCGGCCGGCAACGGCGTCGATGCCAACGACACCATCGCCGTCGGTACCGGAGCCAACGCTAGCGCCAATCGCGCAACGGCCATCGGCTACGGCGCCTCGGCGACGGGCCGCGACAGCATCGCCATCGGCACCGGCGCTACGGCGACCGGCTCGGTGGCAATGGGGACTTACGCCTACGCATCCCACGGCGGCACGGCGATTGGTGATTACTCCCGTGCAACCGGCTACAGCTCGGCGGCATTCGGCGAGGGCGCACAGGCGACCGGCAACAACGCCACCGCGGTTGGCCACAATGCATCGGCGGCACCGTCGGGCTCTGCAGCCTTCGGTGCCGGCGCGACAGCGACGTGGACCAATCAGCAGGTGTTCGGGACATCCTACAATACCTACACGATGGGGGGCATCACCTCTTCGGAAAGCCGTGCTCGCCAGAGTGGCCCGCTGGAAGTCGTGACGACCGACGCGTCTGGCAACCTCGCCTCCGATGGCGGGTTGCTCTTCAACAAGTTCAGTGAACTCGGCGGCGGCATTGCCATCGCGATCGCCTTGGAAAATCCCGACCTCGTCGCCGGAGAGCGGTTCGGGTTCGCCGGTAACGTCGGCTTCTGGGAAGGCAATGTCGCGCTCGGCTTCTCCGGCATGGGCGTGCTCGGCTACAACCTCGTTGGGCATAACGAGCGTTGGGCTCTGAGCGGCGGCGTAGGCTTCACGGTGAAGGAAGACTCCTACGGGCACCGCGGCAGCCAGAACTCCGTCGGCGGCCGCGCCGGCCTGCAGGTGAGCTGGTAACAGTTCCCGACCGCAAGCAATGAGGGCGTCTTTCACGTGAAAGACGCCCTCATTTATTTGTGCACTCCGGTCACGCTTATGCGTGGCTTTCTTCCGATGCCCGCGAACCCTCGGCCTCATCACTCTGTCCGGGTTGGGCCGCTTTGCCGAAAATATTCATCACGAATACGAAGAAGACCGGCACGAAGAAGATTGCGAGAACCGTCGCCGAAATCATACCGCCGAGCACGCCTGTGCCGATCGCATTCTGACTGGCCGCACTGGCACCGCGCGCAATCGCCAGCGGAACGACGCCCAGCGTGAACGCCAGCGACGTCATCAGAATGGGCCGGAACCTCAGGTGCGCGGCCTCGACCGTCGCATCGAACACGGATTTGCCTTCGGCGCGCAGATCCTTCGCGAACTCGATGATCAGGATGGCATTCTTTGCCGACAACCCGATGATCGCGATCAGGCCGACCATGAAGTAAACGTCATTCGGCATACCGCGGAACGTCACCGCGAGAACCGATCCGATGACGCCGAGCGGCACGACGAGCATCACCGACAGCGGGATCGACCAGCTCTCGTACAGCGCCGCAAGCAGCAGGAACACGAACACGATGCTGAGCGCGATCAGGTAAGGCGCCTGCGAGCCCGATTGGATTTCCTGCAATGACTGGCCCGTCCATTCGTATCCGAAGCCGGGCGGAAGGCTCGCAGCAAGCCGCTCCATCTCGGCGATCGCATCACCCGACGAATATCCGGGCCCGGCCTGCCCGCCGATACGCACTGACGGGTATCCGTTATAGCCAACGATCTGGGCCGGTCCTTTCTGCCATTCGACGCGCGCGAATGCCGACAGAGGCACCATGCCGCCGCTCGCAT
Source organism: Pseudomonadota bacterium (assembly GCA_023423275.1). GTDB lineage: Bacteria > Pseudomonadota > Alphaproteobacteria > Rhizobiales > Hyphomicrobiaceae > ZC4RG25. Next base: position 80,778 of record JAFAFW010000031.1, on the reverse strand, counting down.
TACGAACGTTGAGATTGAGAAGATCCGACGTCTGCATCCGTTGCCCATCGGCGGCTTGCACCGTGACGCGCTGCATGCGGCCGGCATTCGGGAAGTCGTTGACGTAACTCGATCCGAGATTGACCGAGATGGTCGAGTTGATATCGGCAAACGTCACGCCGAACGTGTTCGCCTTCTCCCGGTCTATGACGAGCATCACCTGCGCGGCATCCGGCAAGCCTTCGACACGCAGCCCTGCCAGAATGGGACTTTTTCTCCCCTCGGCCAGAAGCTGATCCCTGGCTGCGGCAAGCGCCGCCTGGCCGACACCGCCGCGATCCTGAAGCCGGAAGGTGAAGCCACTCGTCGTTCCCAAGCCCTGGATCGATGGAGGCGACAGCGCAAACGTGATGGCGTCTTTCAACTGCATGAGCTTGCCATTGGCCCGCGCGGCGATGGCCGGAGCCGAATTTTCCGGCCCGCGCACACTCCAATCCTTCAGCGTCACGAAAGCGAGCGCCGCATTCTGACCTGCGCCCGAGAAACTGAACCCCGAAATCGCGAATACGCGTTCCACCGCCTCTTCCGCAAGGAAGATATTCTCGACCTGCTGCACGACCTCAAACGTCCGGCTGGCACTGGCTTCCGGAGGCGCCTGAATGTCGACAAGCAAATAACCCTGATCCTCGTTCGGCAGAAACGCGCTCGGCAATCTCAGGTAAGCCCAGCCCAATCCGGCAAGCAGTGCGAGATAGATGATCATGAACCGCCCGGAACGCTGCACGACACCGCTCACGAGCCCGCTGTAACGTCGCGATGTCCGGTCGAAACTCCGGTTGAACCAGCCGAAGAAGCCACGCTTCTCGTGGTGACCTTGCGCAATCGGCTTGAGGAACGTCGCGCACAGTGCCGGTGTCAGCGACAGGGCGAGGAAGCCCGAGAACAGGATCGAGACCACCATCGTCAGACTGAACTGCTGATAGATGATGCCGACAGCGCCGGGGAAGAATGCCATCGGCACGAACACCGCCGTCAGCACCAGCGTAATGCCGATGATCGCACCGGTGATCTGCCCCATGGCCTTGCGCGTCGCCTGCCGCGGAGACAACCCCTCCTCGGCCATGATGCGCTCGACGTTCTCCACCACCACGATGGCGTCGTCGACCAGAATGCCAATCGCCAGCACCATCGCGAACATGGTCAGCACGTTGATGGAAAAGCCGGTCGCAAGCATCACGGCGCACGTGCCGAGCAGTGCGACGGGAACAACGATCGTCGGAATCAGCGTGTACCGGAAATTCTGCAAGAACAGGAACATCACCAGGAAGACCAGCACCATCGCTTCCAGCAACGTGTGCAGCACCTTCTCGATCGAGACCTCCACGAACGGCGAAGTATCGTAAGGAATGCTGTACTCGATCCCCGGCGGGAAGAAGCGGGCCAGCTCATCCATCTTGGCGTGAATGGCCTGCGACGTGGATAGCGCATTACCGGTCGGTGACAACTGCACGCCGATGGCAGCCGTCGGCTGACGGTTCAGGCGCGTCGAGAAATTGTAGCTCTCGCCGCCGATCTCAACCGTGGCGACATCGCGCAGCCGCACCGACGAGCCGTCGGGATTGGCTCGCAGCACGATGGCGCCGAACGCTTCCGGCGTCGACAACTGGCCCTGCACGAGAACCGTCGCCGATATCTGCTGTGTCAAAGGATTGGGCTGTGCCCCAATCCGGCCTGCCGCGACCTGGGCATTCTGTGCACGGATAGCCGCGATGATGTCCGCCGACGTCAGCTTGAGACCGACCATCTTGTCCGGATCCATCCAGATCCGCATCGACCGCTGCGTCGCGAAAAGCTGCGCGCTGCCGACGCCGGGGATACGCCGCACCTCGCCGATCACGTTGCGGTTCATGTAGTCGCCCAGCCCAACGGCATCGGACGATCCGTCCGTTGAGCGCAGTGCGATGACGAGCAGGAACCCGGTGCCTGCCTGCTCGATGCGCATCCCCTGCTGCACGACCGCTTGCGGCAAGCGCGATTCGACGCGGCTGATGCGGTTCTGAACCTCGACCTGCGCCTCGCCGATCGGCGTGCCGGGATTAAAGGTGATCGTGATGTTGATGCGGCCCGAGGCTTCCGACGTCGACTCGAAGTAGAGCAGCCCCGGAACGCCGTTGAGCTCTTCCTCGATCGGCCGCGTCACCGATTGATAGATGTCCTCTGGCGACGCGCCCGGGAAGTTGGTCTGCACCGTGATCTGCGGCGGCGCGACCTTCGGATACTGCGCAACCGGAAGAAGCGGAATCGCGATCGCGCCAGCGATCATGATGAAAATCGCGACCACCCAGGCAAAGATCGGCCGGTCGATGAAAAAGCTGGGCATGGGTCCGCCTCGGCCTCGGTTCTAATTAATTCGTGTCGGGAAGCTTGCTGGCGGAGGCCTTGGCTCCGTCCTGCGCCGGCGGCGCCGCGGTCTTCCACGGCGTCGGCGCGACGGGGGCCCCGGGCCGCAATTTCTGGAAGCCCTCGACGATCACGTCCTCGCCGACCTTCAGCCCCTTTTCCACCACCCACTTATTATCGATGACACGGCCCAGGGCGACGGAACGCAGCTCGGCCGTCTTGTCAGGCTTGACCACATAGATCTGCGATGTGCCGCTACCGTCGCGCTGCACCGACTGTTGCGGAATCGCGATGGCCTCGTGTTGGATGCCCTGCTCGATGAGCACGCGGACGTACATCCCGGGCAGCAGATCACCATCCGGATTGGGAAACTCGCCGCGCAATGTCACCTGTCCCGTGGTCGCGTCGACCGCCGCCTCGGAAAACAGCAGCCGCCCACGATGGGCATACTCTTTGCCGTCGTCGAACAGCAGCCGGACTTTGGCCTCGCCGGGATCGGCGCTGGAGAGCGCGCCGACCTTCAAGGCGCGGCGCAGCGCCAGCAGTTCGCTGGCGGACTGGGTGAAGTCGGCATAGACCGGATCGAGTTGCTGAATGGTCGCGAGATTGTCGGCCGTCGTCGTGCCGACGAGCGCGCCTTCCGTGATCAGCGCGCGGCCGATACGCCCGGTGATCGGGGCGCGGACTTCGGAATAGTGCAGGTTGAGTTCAGCGGCCGCAACGCCGGCACGCGCAGCGGCCACATCGGCTGAGGCCTGCGCCAACCCTGCTATAGCGCTCTCGAGTTGCTGCGTGCTGGTAATGTTGCGTTCGCGCAGCTCTTTCTGGCGATCGGCAAGCTGGCTTGCCTGCAATTCCACGGCCTCCGCGCGTTTCAAGGTTGCTCGCGCGCGATCGACCTCCACCTTGAAGGACGCAGAATCGATCCGATAGAGCACATCGCCTTCCTTCACGATGCTGCCCTGCTCGAAGACCCGCTCGACTACGATTCCAGAGACACGCGGCCGCACCTCGGCGATCCGCGTCGGCGCGATACGGCCGGGCAGTTCATTGAGGATGGGCAGATCTTCGGACTGCGTCGTCACGACCGCCACCGCAACCGGAGGCGGACTTGCTGCTGCTCCCGATTTCGCCTTCTGATCATCCTGATCGCAGGCGGAAACGAGCAGCAGCAAACCGAATGCGCAGAGTGCGCGCGTAAGCGAATATGGTCCTGGCATTTAGATTTCCCGGCGAACCGTCTTGTTGATCCCAGCGGCAGTCATCCTGATCGACGTCGTCAGGCGGTTTCCGATACCGCTACCGCATCCCACTGAAGCAAATTCTCGATGTCCTTGAGCATCCGCTCGCGTTCATTCTGTGGCCATGAGTAAAGACCAAGGCACTCCATCGATTTCAGTCCCTCCAGCGCCAGAAATGCGAGCATTGCCGCGCGAGGCCGCGTTGCCGTTTTATGAATCTCGTCGATCTGCTGCTGGACGGCCTCGTTGATCGAGCTTCGCAAGTCGGTGTCTGAAGCCAGCGCAGCGATCAGATTGAGGACGACGGCAGGATCGGCATCGCAGATGAAGCGGGACGTCGCTTCGATCCGTCCACGCATAACCGCATCCGGCGAAGCGCCCTGCTTTTCGATGCAATCGCGCAGCCGCTCACGATCGCGCCCGACGCGCCGCTCGATAACCGCTTTGACCAGCGCCTGCTTCGTCTTGTAGTCGTACAGGACGCTTGCCTTGCTGATCCCGGCTTCGTGCGCGACGGCCTCCAAGGTCATGCGCGTCGCCCCGTCACGGCTCACCACACGTTCCGCAGCGTCCAGGACGGCTTCCCGGTCGATCACTCTGACGCGAGCCATGCCACCACATCCAAAAATTAATAACCAACCGGACGGTTATTAATTGGATCTGTACCGGCTGTCAATCGGATCGCAAGTTGTCCGCTACGCGCTGCGAATCAGCCGTCCGAGACGGGCGATGCCCTCCTCGATTTTCGCCTCATCTGCCAGCGAGAAGCTGAGCCGCAGAGAGTTTGCGCCCGAGCCATCGGCGAAGAACGCGCCGCCCGGAACGAAGGCAATCCGCTCTTTCTCGACAGCACGCTGCAGCAGTTCCGCACCGTCCATGTCCTTCGGTAGCGTGACCCACACGAACAATCCGCCGTCTGGCTTGCTCCATGTCACGCCCGACGGCATATGACGCTGAAGTCCGGCGAGCATCGCATCCCGTCGCCGCGAATACTGCTTGCGCGCTTTGGCGACCTGCGCGTCGAATGTCTCCGTCGCCAGACGGTGCATGACCATCTGGTTCAGCGATGAGCTATGCAGATCAGACGCCTGCTTGATCAGGACCAGCCGCCGGATCAAGGGCTCGGCGGCGCAGACCCATCCCACCCGAAGCCCGGGAGCGATGGTCTTCGAGAATGTGCCGCAATAGACGACACGGCACGTATCGATGCTGCCGCAGCGCGCGACTTCAAGTGCCTGCAGACACGGCAGCGGTTCTCCGGAAAAGCGCAACGCCGCGTAAGCCGCGTCCTCGATGACGGGGATATCCAGCTCTTCGGCCAGATCGAGCAGCTTTTCGCGCGCCCCGAAAGAAAGAGTCTCGCCTGAAGGATTTCCGAAATCGGGAACGACGTAGGCCATTTTGACCTGGCCGGTTTCCCCGGCGGTTTCCGCGTAGGCCGTGGCGGTACGGTTGCCATCCTCCGGACGCAGCGTGTCGTACCGCGGTTCGAATGCGGAGAATGCCTGCAACGCACCGAGATATGTTGGAGCCGTCACCAGTGCCGTATCACCGGGCGATAGCAGCAGCTTGCCAAGGAACTCCAGCGCCTGTTGGGAGCCTGACGTAATGAGGATGTTGTCCGGACGGCAGGGCACGCTGAGCTTACCCATGTAGGCGGCGATCCATTCGCGCAGTGGCGGGTAGCCTTCGCTGGTCGAATACTGCAGTGCCTGTCCGGCCAGTGCCGGCGAGCCCAGGCTGTCGGCGTAAGCCCGGCGCGCCGCATCGGCGGGAAACAGCTCGGGATCGGGAATGCCACCGGCGAACGAGATGATATCCGGCTGATCCAGCAGCTTCAGGAGCTCGCGAATCTCAGAAGCCTTCATACGAGCCGCACGCGTCGCGTAGCGCGGCTCCCAAGTCGCAGCCGGTGTCATGCCCACTCTCTCTCCAATGATCTTACCGCAATATTATGTCAGCAATGCTGACCTATTTGCAATCAGGTTTAGATGGTCGGGCCGCCTTCGAGCTGAAAGCGCTGCTTGATGCGCTGGAACAAGCTATCGCGGACCGAGCGATATGCGCCCAACACGTGATCGCGAGTGCCAGTTCCGACCATCAGCGACGCATCGAATGTCGGCCAGTACTCGACTTCGACCGACATCGTGCGGGTCAGCTCCAGGGCCTGGTGGTGCGCTTCCGGCGATAACGTGATGATGAGATCGAACGACGTATCGTTGAGATCGCTCAGCGATTGGGGCCGATGCCGGGTCATGTCGATGCCGATCTCGTCCATCACCGCCGTAACGAACGGATCGGGTTCGCCCGCGCGTACCCCAGCCGACTCCACATAAATCTTGCGCTGCGTGAGATGACGCAGGATCGCCGCGGCGATCGGCGAGCGCACCACGTTGAGGGTGCAGGCGAAGAGAACTGCACCGGGCGGATCCGCAATCCCCTGCACGGCTCAGCCTTTCCAGTGCAGGGCGCACACCAGCGTGAAAAGCCGCCGCGCCGTGTCGTGATCGAGCTTGATTTTCCCCCTCAGACGCTCGGCGAGCAGCTTGCTGCCCTCGTCATGAAGTGCGCGGCGTCCCATGTCGATCGATTGAATCCGCGACGGCGGCGCTGATCGGATCGCATCATAATAGCTGTCACAGACGATGAAGTAGTCCTTCAGCAGACGCCGCAACGGCGACAGCGACAGCATGTGTGTGACCAGCATCTCGGCCGTTTCATTGCCGATGCTGAACACGAGCCGATCCTCGGCGACGCCCAGCGTGAGCTTGTAGGGTCCATCGTCGCGACCTTCGAGTGCGAACGAGTTGGCGTCCAGGATGTCGTAGATCGCCACCTCGCGCTCGTGCGCGATGTTGGGGTTCGTGCGCCGGATGGAGGCCTGATCGAGAACGATCGAGATCAGCCGCCGCGCGTTCGCTCCAGTCTTCGGGCTTTGCGCATCGTCCATGGCGGTGCCATCACGACTTTCTGGCGCGCCGGATCTCGACCGACTGGCGATGCGCGCCCAACCCCTCGGCCTCAGCCAGTATCATCGCCGCATCCGACAGGTGTGCGAGCGCTCCGGCATCCAGTCGCAGAATAGACGTCCGCTTCATGAAGTCGAGCACGCCGAGTCCGGAGGAAAATCGCGCGCTGCGGGCCGTCGGCAAGACGTGATTGGAACCCGCAACGTAGTCGCCGATCACCTCAGGCGTCAAAGCACCGAGGAAAATCGCGCCGGCATTGCGGATCCGGCCGGCCAGGGTATCGGCGTCATGCGTTGCGATTTCGAGATGCTCCGCAGCCAGACGGTCAGCGAGCGGCGGTGCCTCGTCCAGGGTTTTCAGCAGGATGACAGCTCCGAACTCGTTCCAGCTTTCCGCCGCGATGTTCCCGCGCGGCAGCTCCCGAAGCTGGCGGGCTACCGCTTCCTCGACACGCGTCGCGAAGTCCTCATCATCCGTCATCAGAATGGATTGCGCGGCCGCATCATGCTCGGCCTGCGCGAGCAGATCGGCGGCAATCCACTCCGGATCGTTGTTGCTATCCGCAATCACGAGGACTTCGGAGGGGCCGGCAATGGAATCGATACCGACGGTGCCGAAAACCTGTCTTTTGGCAGCCGCGACATACGCGTTCCCAGGGCCAACGATCTTGACAACCGCAGGCACGGCCTGCGTGCCATAGGCCAAAGCCGCGATCGCTTGCGCCCCGCCGATCCGGTAGATTTCGCTCACACCGGCAATCCGCGCGGCGGCCAGCACCAGCGGATTGAGCTCCCCGCCTTGAGACGGCACGGCCATCGCGATGCGCGGAACGCCCGCCACTTTGGCAGGCACGGCATTCATCAGGACGGAACTGGGATAGGACGCCAAGCCGCCCGGAACATAGAGGCCGACCGACTCCACCGCCGTCCACCGATAACCGAGCTCCGCGCCGATGGCATCGGTGTACCGATCATCCGCCGGACGCTGACGTGCGTGGTAAGCCTCGATCCGCGCGTGAGCCAGCTCCAATGCCGCAATGACTCGCGGTTCCGCATCCCGATACGCGCGCTCGATGTCGTCCGGATTGATGCGGATCGTATCAGGCGTCAGCGCGAGACGATCGAACTTCTGGGTCAAGTCGATCAGCGCCGCGTCTCCACGGGCGATCACATCAGAGACGATGGCGCGGACCGCCGCCTCCACATCCGGTGAACTCTCGCGCTTCATCGCCAGAAGAGCGGCAAAGCGCGCCTGGAAATCGCGATCCGATGTCCTCAGCTTATGCGGCATCCTGATACGCTCCGCCCCGCGGGCAGCTCCTTCTCAAGTCAGCCGGAAGCCGGCGGCCCCTTGTCGGGATGCGCGGGTTGATTGCGCGCGGCCCAGGCCGCTCCGAGATCGCGCAGTTCCGCTTCGATGCATTCCACGTTGAGCCGGATGGCGCCACCACCGGCAAAAATCAAAGTCACAAAACCGCCGGGAGCTTCGGTCTCGTCGAACTGGATGGCCAGCAGTGACAGCACCCGGCGCTGCGCCTTGGGATCGATCCCTTGCAGCGCCGCGCCCAGAACGCGCTCAAATCGCAGCGCCGAACGGCGTCTTTCCAGCGCCGGCGGATCGCCGAGCGCACCCGTGGCGGCTTCCCAATCGAAGCGGTTGACGATGGCCACGAACCGGCGCTCGCCCGGCTGGTAGGCCATGTCGACCACCTGCATCACCGCATCCTGAAGATGGGTGGAGACAACGGCGAGGTCGTCGGCGTCGAGCGCCAAAAGCTTCAGGTCAGCCATCGATCAAGCAATCCATACGCGCCCGCTGAGACAACGCGGTGCGCCTTACCTGCCGCCGCGCGGCCTTCGCGAGTGATAACCGTGCACCACGGCGGGTGCAATGGGTCGCAATGACGGCGCTTGCCGGTTCCCTAACGCCCGAAGCGCCCGATCGGCGACCGAATGAAAGCCGCTGAGACTTCTTCAGCCGCTGGTCAGCCGCTCGATTTGCGCCCCGCATCCCGACAGCTTCTGCTCCAGATGCTCAAAACCGCGATCCAGATGATAAACCCGATTGATCATCGTTTCGCCCTGGGCGATCAGCCCGGCAATCACCAACGACACGGACGCCCGCAGATCGGTGGCCATGACAGGCGCGCCGCGTAACCTGCTGACACCACGGACGGTTGCCGTATCACCCTGGAGCTGAATGTCCGCACCCAGACGCGCAAGCTCCTGCACGTGCATGAAGCGGTTCTCGAAGATCGTCTCACGGATGACGCTCGTGCCGCGTGATGTGAGCGTCAGCGCCATGAGTTGCGCCTGCAGATCGGTCGGGAAGCCCGGGAACGGCTGCGTTTCGACCGTGATGGGATCAAGCCCGGCGCCGTTTCGAGTCACGCGGATGCCGTCCTCGACCGTCGTTACGGTCGCGCCCGTACGCTGCAGAGTCTCCAGCGCTGATTCCAGCAGATCCGCCCGCGTTCCCTGAAGCACCAGATCGCCGCCCGTCGCAGCCACGGCGAAGGCATAGGTCCCGGTTTCGATTCGATCCGGCAGCACGGTGTGGACCGTTCCATCGAGACGGTCACGCCCCTGCACTCTCAGGGTCGACGTGCCGATACCCTCGATTTTCGCCCCCATTTTGCTGAGACAGGCGGCCACGTCGCCCACTTCGGGCTCGCGGGCGGCATTCTCGATCACGGTCTCGCCCTTGGCCAATGCCGCTGCCATCAACACGTTATGCGTCGCGCCGACGGAAACCTTGGGGAACACCACCCGCCCGCCCGTCAGCCCCTTCGGCGCCCGGGCCACGACATAACCGCCGTCAATATCGATATCCGCACCAAGGGCTTTCAAGCCGGTGAGGTGGAGGTCGACCGGCCGTGTACCGATCGCACAACCGCCTGGCATGGACACCCTCGCCTGCCCCATGCGGGCGATGAGCGGCCCCAGCACCCAGAAACTGGCACGCATGCGGCTGACCATTTCATACGGAGCCGTCGTGTCGGTGATATCGCGGGCCGTGAAATGATACGTCTCGCCCATGTGATGGCCCGGACCGGCGCGCTTGCCGTCAACGGAGTGATCCGCACCATGATTGCGCAGGATACGCGCCAACAGATTGACGTCTGCGAGGTTCGGGACGTTCTTGAGCGTCAGCCGGTCCTCGGTCAGGAGACTGGCGATCATCAGGGGCAGGGCGGCGTTCTTGGCGCCGGAAATCGGAATCGTTCCCCGAAGCTGCTGTCCGCCTGTGATCTTGATTCGGTCCATTGAGAGATCCGTGAATCGTTGAAATCTAATCGGAATTCAGGGCCGCGATGCCGATTGCGCCATCGTACGCGATCATGACCTCATCCGCTGCAATTGTCACTTTGAACGCTGAAGGAAATGTTCAAGCCGGATCATCACCCACAGAGGCGTCAGCCTGCTCGTGCGCCGCGCGCGCCTTGGCAAGAGCCTTGCGTTTCAAAAGGTTCGCCCGGAGTTCCTTGGCCAGACGCTCGCGCCGGCCGTCGCCTTGCCCCGCATCCTGACCACGTCCGGCCGTCTGTTTCGATGTCTTGCTCGACATGCAAGAATACCTCGCGCATCACCCGCACGATTGAGACAAACACGTAGCCTCGCCTCTCTCCGACAGCAAGAGGCGCTGTACCGTTTCGCAAGCTTGGCACAATGCTCCGCACAAAACAGCGTGCAGGAACGTATCCGGCGCGTTTCAAGGCCTCACATCGGACTCTGCGCCAAATTGCCTCTTTGAACAATTCTACGGACGCCTTGAGGGACTGGCGAAAGGATGCCAAAAGGGCACGTGTCAAAAGGCGCCGTTCAGGGCGGGGGACCTGCCGACATATAGGTTTCTGTGCTGGGTCGGCTGCGACTCGCACGATTGAATCTCTTCGAGCCGAAATCGTGGCCGGATCAGCTTCAATCGTTACGCAGCAGGCGCGTGGCACCCAAAATATGAACTGGATCGGTTTCCGTCATGGAGCCGACGAGACCGCGATGAAGGGAGGCTTAGTTGACCTCACACGCCGAGGAGCCAACACGTCGGGACTTCCTGACAATCGCGGGGACGGCATTCGCTGCCGTCGGCGGGGCCATGGCCTTGTGGCCATTCATTTCACAGATGAACCCGGATGCTTCCACACAGGCTCTCGCCTCCATCGAAGTCGATCTGGCGCCCGTCAAGGAAGGGCAGGCCATCACCGTCATGTGGCGCGGAAAGCCGGTCTTCATCCGCAACCGCACGCCGGAAGAGATCAAGGCGGCGGAATCGACCCCGCTGAGCGACCTTCCCGATCCGGAAACGGATGATCACCGGGTCAAGAAGGGCCATGAGAACTGGCTCGTGCTTGTCGGTATCTGCACGCATCTGGGCTGCATCCCGAAAGGCCAGAGCCTGAACGACGTGAAGGGTGACTACGGCGGCTGGTTCTGCCCATGCCACGGGTCGCACTACGATCAATCGGGACGTATCCGCAAAGGTCCGGCACCGCGCAATCTCGAGGTCCCGACCTACGCGTTCGAATCCGACACCAAAATCACGATTGGCTGAGGATCACGGCCTGACATGTCCACGCACCCATCAAGCTACCAGCCCAATTCCAAAGCCGAGCAATGGCTCGACCAGCGCCTTCCCATCGTGCGCATGGTTCATGGGCAGTTCGTCGACTTTCCGACGCCGCGCAATCTCAATTACCTCTGGACGTTCGGCGGCATCCTGACCCTCGTCCTCGCCTCGCAGATCCTCACAGGTATCGTGCTGGCGATGCACTATGTGCCGAGCGCCACGGACGCCTTCGATTCGGTCGAACGAATCCGTCGCGACGTGAACTACGGCTGGCTGATCCGCAATATGCATGCGGTGGGCGCGTCGATGTTCTTCCTGGCCGTCTACGTACACATCTTCCGTGGGCTCTATTACGGGTCCTACAAGGCGCCGCGCGAGGTCCTCTGGATCATCGGCGTCATCATCTATCTGGTGATGATGGCGACGGCCTTCCTCGGTTACACCCTGCCGTGGGGCCAGATGAGCTTCTGGGGCGCAACCGTTATCACGAACTTCTTCTCGGCGATCCCGCTGGTGGGCACCAGCATCGTCGAATGGCTGTGGGGCGGCTTTGGTGTGTCGGGCGTGACGCTCAACCGCTTCTACAGCTTGCATTACCTGCTGCCGTTCGTTCTCGTCGGCCTCGTCGTCCTGCACATCTGGGCGCTGCACGTATCGGGGCAGAACAACCCGACGGGCATCGAGCCGCAGACGAACTCCGATACGGTTCCGATGAGCCCCTATGCCGTCTCGAAAGACTTCGTCGGCATGGCCGTGTTCGGCATCCTGTTCGCCTGGTTCGTGTTCTTCGTGCCGGACTATCTGGGTCACGCCGACAACTACAATCGCGCGAACCCGCTGGTGACACCGCCGCACATCGTTCCCGAATGGTACTTCCTGCCGTTCTACGCGATCCTGCGCGCTATTCCCTCCAAGCTCGGCGGCGTGCTCGCCATGTTCGGCGCCATCGCGATCCTGGTGTTCGTGCCGTGGCTCGACACCTCGCGTGTCCGCTCGACCAAGTACCGGCCGATCTACTTCTGGTTCTTCTGGCTGTTCGCTTTCAGCTGCCTGGCGCTCGGCTATCTCGGCTCCAAGCCGGCGGAAGGATCATACGTATTCTGGGCTCGGGTCTTCACGCTCTACTATTTCGCCCACTTCCTGATCGTCATGCCGATCGTCGGTATCATCGAGACGCCGAGGACGATGCCGAAATCGATCAGCGAGGCGGTGCTAGGCAAGAACGGCGGCGGCGGTCATGCTCCGACTGCGGCGGCAGCCGCATCGGCCGAGAAACGCTAAGGCCGACGGGGGAGATCCGAGACGATGACAAGCATCACAAAATCCCTCCGGTTTCTGGTCGCGGCCGGCTTGCTGGCCACCGGCGCCCAAACCGCCGTCGCCGCCGAATCGACTGCCATTGCGCGGCAAAGCTGGCCGTTTGCAGGCTTCTTCGGCACGTTCGACCAGGCTCAACTCCAGCGCGGCTACCAGGTCTATTCCGAGGTTTGCGCCGCTTGCCACGAACTGCAGCGCATTCCCTTCCGGAACCTTGCGCAAAAAGGCGGCCCGGCATTCCCCGAAGCTTCGGTTCGCGCCCTCGCAGCCTCGGTTCAGGTCGAGGACGGCCCCAACGACCAGGGCCAGATGTACAAGCGGCCCGGCCGCCTCTCTGACAAGCCGCCACCTCTTTACGCCAATGATAAAGAGGCTCGCTCGATCCACAATGGCGCTCTCCCGCCAGACCTTTCGCTCATGGCCCGCGCGCGCAACACAGAGAACATTGCGTCGTGGATCATCCATCCGTTTCTCATGCTGCGGGACATTGCTGTCGGCTATCAGGAAGGCGGAGCCGATTACATCTACGCGCTGCTGACCGGCTATCACGAGAAGCCGCCGGAAGGTGTCCATGTGATGGAAGGCATGAACTATAACGCCGCCTTTCCTGGCCATCAGATCGGCATGGCCAATCCATTCGCCGGTGGCGACGGGCAAGTGAAGTATGAGGATGGTACGCCGGCGACAGTCGATAACTACGCACGCGACGTGGCGGCTTTCCTGTCGTGGACGGCCGACCCCAATCACGATCAGCGCAAGCAGACCGGCTGGGCCGTGATCCTGTATCTGATCGTGACCGCGGTCCTACTGTACATCGGCAAGAAGCGGATCTGGGCGCGCATCCCGCACTAGATCGGGTCGGAATTCTCCAATCGCCGTGTGATTTTCCGAAAGGCCCCTTACCGGGGCCTTTCGTATTTCCGGCCAACCACATCATGACTTCTCTTTGAATATGACGGCCGGGCAGGGTAGCACTATCCTTAGAAGCAGCATCGTGAGGCCGTGCAATCCATGGTGAAATCGGTTCTCGGTATTGTCGGAGGCAGCGGTCTCTACTCTCTGCCCAACCTGAAGAACCCGACTTGGAAGACGGTCGCGACCCCCTGGGGCGAGCCCTCTGATGAGATTTTGTTCGCCGAGGTCGACGGTCTGCCGGTTCGCTTCCTGCCGCGTCACGGCCGCGGACATGCGCACCCACCGACCGGCATCAACTACCGCGCCAATATCGATGCGTTGAAACGCACAGGCGTCACCGACCTGATCTCCGTGTCGGCCTGCGGCTCGCTGCGCGAGGATCTTCCGCCAGGCAAATTCGTGCTCGTCGAGCAGTTCATCGACCGCACCTTCGCGCGCGAAAAAAGCTTCTTCGACAACGGACTGGTTGCGCACGTCTCGGTCGCCGATCCGGTCAGTCCCGCCCTTGTCGACGAGGTGGAGAAGGCGCTCCAATCCGCACGCATCGACTATGCGCGTGGTGGCACCTATCTCGTCATGGAAGGCCCACAGTTCTCCACGCGTGCCGAATCGAATCTCTATCGCTCCTGGGGCTGCGACGTGATCGGCATGACGAACATGCCGGAAGCCAAGCTCGCTCGCGAAGCGGAGATCTGTTATGCGACAGTCGCGATGGTGACTGACTACGACTGCTGGCACGAGGAACACACGCAGGTCGATATCGCCTCCGTCCTGGCTGTCATGAAGACGAATACGGAGCACGCTCAGGAAGCGCTGACGCATCTTGTGGCAAACTTTCCACGCGAGCACGTCCCCTGCCCGATCGGCTCGGATCGCGCATTGGATGTGGCGCTAATAACGGCGCCGGAGAAACGCGATCCAGCACTTGCGGCAAAACTCGATGCCGTTGCTGGCCGCGTCCTCAAGGGGTGAGGCACGCTGCTGGTACTGTCCCGCGGACCCTAATTCGGTGGGAACAGGATCAGGATCTGCATCTTCACCAGATCAGGAAAGTAGATCTGCAGCGCCTGCATTCCCATCCAGATCATGGCGGCCAGCACGATCAACGCCGGCACGGCTGCAAACACGGCTTTGAGGAAAAACCACATCAGGTGGAAAAAGGACATGCTGAGGCGGCTGACTGCGACAGGCGGCAGTTCGCCGGAGACGAAGTCCGAAGCCTCGTACCGGACGTTCGCTACGGGCGCTTCGCCAAGTGCGCGCTCGCGTTCGTCCCTCTCGCGAGCCTCTCGTTCTCTGGCTTCTTTTTCCCTCGCCTGCCGCATCCGCGCATCGCGCTCGCGGCGCAACGTGCGCGGCAGATCATCCGGACCGCCGTCTGCCACGGCAACGCCGAATGGGGGATCAGAAATGGCCATGGATGACTCCTTCAACCGCCACAGCGCAGGCGCGGGCTTCATCCCCGGTGAAGCCAAACCCGCGGCACACACGCAACTCCCTACCGTCAGACAACCGATATTGTTACTTTGCGCCGCCAATTGGGCATCAAGGAGGTAAGGTGGAGAACCTGAAGCGTCTCATACGCACAATTCCGGATTACCCCAAGCCCGGCATCATGTTTCGCGATGTCACGACGCTGCTGCGCGACGCGGATGGCTTTGAGCAAGCCGTCATCGCCATGGCGAAGCCCTTCGAAGGCAAACCCATCGATGCCGTCGCAGGCATCGAGGCACGCGGCTTCATTCTGGGAGGTGCGGTCGCGGATCGGCTCGGCTGCGGGTTCATTCCGATCCGCAAGAAGGGCAAGCTGCCCTGGAAGACGATCGGGCAGGATTACACGCTGGAATACGGCGTCGATGTCATCGAGATTCACGAGGACGCCATCGGAACCGGCGAGCGCATTCTGATCGTCGACGACCTGATCGCGACGGGAGGCACCGCTGAGGCCGCCGTCAAGCTTGTCCGCCGGTCGGGCGGCGAAGTTGCCGGCGCGACCTTCATTATTGACCTGCCGGATCTCCAGGGCATGACGAAACTTGCCGCGCTCGGCGTCACGTGTCATGCCCTTGTCGTGTTCGACGGACATTGAGGACGAATGACAGGAAAATTCGCACGCCTTTCCGGGGACAGGCTAAGAGCTGCCCTGGCCCTTATCCCTTCCTGGCAGCGCACCCCTACGACAAGCGTTGCCTGCCCCGAATGCGCCACTGATGGACTGCGGATCGCCGATCACTCCGTGCGCCCGCACGCTGAATGGTACACGTTGTCGTGTACCGCTTGCGGCCTGGACGAAAGCATCCATAGTCCAATGAGCCTGCCCCGAAGCTTCGACTGAGCTCGGGAAGCCGCTTCAAGCGCGGGAGCCTGGCATGAAGATCGGTGAACACCACTACCGAACGATCTGGCTTCATCCGGACGGCTGGTCGGTGGAAATCATCGATCAGACACTTCTGCCGCATCGATTCGAAACCGTTGCGTTGACCTCATGCGAAGAAGCAGCGCACGCCATCGCCACCATGCAGGTGCGCGGTGCGCCATTGATCGGCGCCACCGCAGCCTATGGCGTATGCTTGGCCCTTCGCGAAGATGCGTCAGACGCGGCGCTCGATGAGGCCATTGATTTCCTCGCCCGCCAACGCCCCACGGCCGTCAACCTGCGATGGGCGCTGGAAGAAATGCGCAGGTCCGTCCAGAACCTGCCCCGCGAGCAGCGCGTTGCAGCCGCATACGAACGGGCCGCACGACTGTGCGACGAGGATGCCGAAACCTGCCGCCTGATCGGGACGCACGGACTGGATCTCATTCGGCGGATTTCGGCGATGAAGCCGGAAGGCGCGCCCGTCAACGTGCTGACCCATTGCAACGCCGGCTGGCTTGCCTGCGTGGATTGGGGAACAGCGACCTCGCCGATCTACCAGGCACACGATATGGGCATTCCCGTGCATGTCTGGGTGGATGAAACCCGTCCGCGCAATCAAGGTGCGGCCCTGACCGCCTACGAGCTCGGAAGCCATGGCGTCCCGCACACAATCATCGTGGACAACGCAGGCGGTCACTTGATGCAGCAGGGTGCCGTCGATCTTTGCATCGTGGGGACAGATCGCGTGACCGCGAATGGGGACGTTGCCAACAAGATCGGCACCTATTTGAAGGCGCTCGCGGCGAAGGATAACGGCATCCCGTTTTATGTGGCCCTGCCGCATTCGACGATCGATTGGACGCTCGAAAGCGGATCGCACATTCCCATCGAAGAGCGTTCGGCCGACGAAGTTCTGAAGATGCCGGGACGCCTGCCGGATGGAACGGTGGTGACGGTCGAGATCGCTGCACCCGGATCATCGGCCGGAAATCCGGCATTCGACGTGACGCCGGCCCGCCTCGTGACCGGGTTCATCACCGAACGCGGCATTTGTCCCGCGAGCAGGACAGGTCTTCTGACCCTCTACCCCGAACGGGCATCACCGAGAGGTGATTAAAAAGCAGCCGGGTTTCCCTTGAACCAGGCAACAAGGGAGTTCACGTTTCCAGAAAAGCGACGACGCTCATGGAGGTGAAGCTCGTGCTGAAACGTCTCGGATTTGCCGTCGGTCTGCTCTCTACCTCGCTCATTCCCGCCATGGCCCATCACGGATGGGGCAGCTACGACGCCAAAAACCCCATCACGGTCGAAGGCCAGATCCTGACGACCAAGTTCGAGAACCCACACGTATCGCTCACGGTTCAGGGCAAAGACAAGGTGTGGACTGTGACGCTCGCGCCGACGTCACGCATGGTCAGCCGTGGTGCGCTCAAGGAAATGGTCGAGCCCAAGAAAACAATCACAGCGTATGGATATGCATCGACCCGCGAGACGGACGAGATGCGGGCCGAACGGATCACGGTCGACGGCAAGACAGTCGAGATGCGCTAGATGGCGGAGCATCCAGCGCCAGAAATTCTCGTTGCGCTCGAACAGTCCGGACTGGGCCTCGCAATTCGCCAATCGATTTGGGCTTATCCCGCAGCCAACGTCACACATATCCTGGCCTTGACGATCTTCGCTGGCGCGGTGGCGGTGATGGATCTGCGCATATTGGGCGCATTTCGAGAAACTCTGCCAGCCGCAATCATCAAGCCTGCCCGTTGGGTTGCTTTGGCGGCCCTGACCATCCTGATTTGCTCAGGTCTCGTGCTCTTCACGGCAGAGGCCAGCCACGTCGCGATGAACCCCGTGTTTCAGATCAAGCTTGCTTTGATCCTACTCGGCATCGGCAACGCGCTGGTCGTACAGCGTTCCCTTGGCCGCGTCTTGGCTGAAACACCCGAAATGACACCATTGCCCGGCCGCTTCAAACTCTCGGCGATGCTTTCACTTGCCATCTGGTTCTGCGTCGCCGGTCTCGGGCGCTTTATTGCTTATCTGTAAGCGCGGCGGCCGTATCCATTCCAATCAACGGCGTGAAAACCTCGCGCACCTTCGTTTCATCGAGATCGCGCGTGATGAAGACGATGCGCGAGCGGTGATCGGAACTTGGCCAGCGCTCGAGCATCTCGACCGGATAGAATACCTGCTGCACGCCGTGGATGACGAACGGTTGTGTATGATCGCGCACGTTCAACAGCCCTTTCACGCGCAGAAGATTGTCACCATGCGCGCTCCGGAGCAGCTCGATCGCAAATTCGAGTTTGCGCGCGTCGAGCGGCTCATCATAGCTCAGGCAGAACGAGCGGATGCCATGCAGATGCTGGCGATCGTGATGATGGTGGTCATGATCAGGATGACTGCACGCTTCCCCTGAACAGTCATGCACGTGGCCAGCATACGCGTCGGCGGCAAGCCAGCCGGCGACCTGTTCCTCCTCGCGCAGTTCATAGGCCTTGATATCGAAAAGCTGCGCTGGAGAAATCGCTCCTTTCACCGCCGTCAGAATAGTTGCCGCCGGATTGAGCACCTTGAGCCGGTCTTTGACCTGCGAGGCCTGTTCGGCTGGGACGAGATCCGTTTTGGTCATCACGATCCGGTCCGCCATCGCCACCTGCCGGGCTGGCTCGAAGGCCTCGTCGAGCTGGGCCAGTCCGTGCTGGGCATCGACCGTCGTGACGATACCGTCCAGGCGATAGATGCGAAATAGATCGCGGTCATTGATCAGCGTGTGGGCGATCGGGGCCGGATCGGCGAGACCCGAGGTCTCCAGCACGATGCGTTCCAGCGGTCCGATCCTGTCGTGCATCATATCGTCATGCAGCTTGAGCAACGCCGAGACGAGATCGTCGCGCACCGCACAGCAGACGCAACCCGACGGGAGCAGGATCGTCTCCTCCTGCGCGGCTTCGATCAGCGCATCGTCGAGGCCGACTTCACCGAACTCGTTGACGATCACCGCCGTCCCGGCCATCTCCGGCTGCGTCAACAACGCCTTCAGCAACGTCGTTTTGCCTGAGCCAAGATAGCCGGTCAGGACGGTGAGAGGGATGGGAAGCTTCACGGCAGCGGATCCACCAACAGTCTGCGATTTCCGTGGCTCGCACGTCTGGCAGCGGCGATCAAGTGCGGCCTGATTTGTCGGCTGGGGACGGCGACGTGGTGGCCGCGACATGGGCGCCAAACCCGCGAACGAATTTATCAAGCGCGTCCCAGTCGGTCAGCTCCAGTTCCCTCGGCGAATCCGGTTCATCGGTTACAGGCTCGAACAGCGCTTCCAAAACGGTGCCATTGAGCAGGCTCGATGAGCGCTCACCGATCGCCCCGGCGACGTGAAAAACCTCATCCGGCGCCCACCCGACCTGAGAAAGGAACTGCCGCGCGACCTCGTCGATCGCCGATTTCTCCGCCGGATCATGCGAAGCCGCCGCCAGGCTGACGGGAACGAAAGCCGACGGGCAGCGTCGCAAAACCTCGCCATGACGCAAGATGAATGCCGACAGCCCGGAATCGAAGTGCTGCCGGTAGGCAGATGCGGCCAGGATCACCGCATCGCACGAATCCGCACCGGCTTCGGTCTGGCCTGCGCTCATATCGATGAGGCGCACCAGAAAGCGCGCGTCCTCGAGTTTGCGCGCGATATGATGCGCAATTTTATCCGTCTGCCCGTCCAGCGCAGCGAAGGCTACGAGAAAACGTTGCATCAGACGCGGTTCTCCCGGCTCGTATCAGCTTCGGCCCGTACCGATTACATTGGAGCCGCTTCCCGCAGGATCAAGCCGTGGCCGGCCTCCGCCGCTCCACGAACACCTTGGTGACGACGCTGAACGCCGGCTCGCCGCGCTGGTTTGTGGCCTCGCTTTGCGTGTAGACGAGCCCCACCTCCGGCCGGGATCGTGAATCGACCTTTTGGATCACCCGCGCGGCGTATGTCAGGGTATCGCCTGCCAGAACGGGCTTCAGCCATTTCAGGTTCTCGAATCCGGGCGATGGACCATAGCGCGCCGGCCGGTCACCGCGCAGCGTGATCAATGCCGCTTCACGCTGACGGTAGTCGATCAACAATCGCACCCCGACCGCGCTGGTGTGCCAGCCGCTGGCGGCCAAACCGCCGAACAGCCCGTTTCGCGCGGCCTCATCGTCGAGGTGGAACGGCTGCGGATCGTATTTGCGCGCGAAATCGATGATCTCAGTCCGGCCGAAGGTATGCGAGCCCAGGACCGCGAGGCTATCGATTTCAAGGTCCTCGAAGTAGTTGCTCATGGCGCGACTCCAGGATTGCGCACGCGCAGGAGCTGAGCCGCCTTCCAGATCATGACGGCCTCGCCAGCCTGGTTGATCATCACATACTCCATCTGGCACACGCCGACGGCCGGGCGAGACTTCAAAATGCGCTTCGAGATGCAGGTATAGCGGCCCGTCAGCACGTCGCCCGGAAACACCGGCTTCATCCACCGGCAGTCGTCAAGCCCTGGCGAACCGAGGGATGCGAAGCCGTTCAGCACATCCTCAGCCAGCATCCGCATCATCAGCGCGCAGGAATGCCATCCCGACGCGAAGAGCTGGCCGAACAGGGAGTGCCTGGCCGCCTCCTCATCGATGTGAACCGGCTGGGGATCGAACGCACGGGCGAATGCGACAATCTCGTCCTTGCCGATCTGGAGGCCACCGAAGGCCCTCGTCTCACCGACCGGGACATCCTCCCAGTGCATGAGTTCGGTTAACGGGCACTGCTCCATGGATGCCTACCTTACGTTGATTTGGCCGCCAATTGGGCGTTTTCGCTGATAACGCCCAACGGCGCAGTGCGATAGCCTCCGTTAGTGGTCGGAGTATTCACCATGCCGATGCACACGCAGACATTGCGATTTACCGCTTAACTCCACCTCAAGATCAGCACAATCGTGCCATAAACTCGCCAATCTCAAGTGTTCGTTGCCCCGCGTGATAGAAAAACACTAAAGGGGCTTCACATGTTCAACATTAAAACTTGTGATCGTCAGTCGTCATCAACGAACATGCTGAGGATATGCGGGGCAATATCGTCAGTGATCTTGGCGATGACCGTAACTCATCCGACCAACGCCTTTCCTAAACTCAGTGATCCAACGGGTTTATCGGCAGCACAACCTGACGAGCCGCCGACGGTCAATGACGCCGACGTCGCAATGGAGCGCTATCTGGACAAGCTGATGATGGCCGAGTCCGCCGGCAAGCCGACCGCCAAGAACCCGCGCTCGACGGCGCTCGGTCCGTATCAGTTCATCAACTCCACATTCCTGGCCGTTGTCGATCGTCATTTCTCGGACGAAGTCGAAGGCCTCAGCGATTCTCAAATCCTGGCGCTGCGGACGGATATGGAGTTCGCCCGCCGGGCCGCGATCGCCTTCAACAACGATAACGCGACCTATCTGGAATCGCGCGGCGTGAAGCCGACGTTCGCTCACATGAGGCTGAGCCACCTGCTCGGTCCTGCTGGTGCCGCGCAAGCGCTGCGCTCTCATCCGAGCACCCGGCTGACGAAGATCTTCGCGCAGCCGGTGATCCGCGCCAATCCCTTCATGGCCCGGCTGACGGTTGCTGGCCTGGTGCAGCGCGCCGAGCGCGAAGTCGGCGCCGGCATTTGGAATGTGACCAGCCAGGTCGCCCAGGCCGCGACCGATCTGTCCACGGTCGAAACGAAGGAAACGGCTGTCGAGGACAAGCCCACGCCGCCAACTTCCGACAGCAAGTAACAGCCTGCCGCAATGGCTTTGAAGGCCGCCCCCGTTCTCCAGGGGGCGGCTGTCACTCAAAACACGATCCGGCGTGGATGAGAAGCCGCTGGGGTCAGTTTGCGAAGCGGAAGTGCAGAACGTCGCCGTCTTTGACGATGTAGTCCTTGCCTTCGAGCCGCATCTTTCCGGTTTCACGCGCTCCGGCCTCGCCCCCCAGGGACACATAGTCGTCGTAGGCGATGGTCTCGGCGCGAATGAAGCCCTTCTCGAAGTCGGTGTGGATGACGGCCGCGGCTTTCGGGGCCTTGGTGCCTGCCTCGATGGTCCACGCCCGCGCCTCCTTCGGTCCGACCGTGAAATACGTGATCAGGCCCAGAAGCCGATAGCCTTCGCTGATCAGCTTATTCAGACCCGGTTCCTCAAGCCCCAGCTCCGCCAGATAGGCCGAGCGGTCGTCTGCCGGCAGACCGGCCACTTCCGACTCGATCTTGGCCGAGATCACGACGCAGCCCGCGCCCTCCGCCTTCGCCCTCTCCTCCACTTGCCGTGAGTAGGCGTTGCCCGTCGCCGCAGCGGCTTCCTCCACGTTGCAGACGTAGAGAACCGGCTTTGCCGTCAGCAACTGCAGCATGCGAAACTGCGGCTCTTCCTCAGCGGTGATCTCCGTCATCCGGGCAGGCTTACCGTCGCGCAACTGGGCGAGCACCTTATCGATGATGCCAACCTGGATCTTCGCGTCCTTGTCGCCCGACTTGGCCTTCTTTTCGAGCGCAACCCTGCGACGCTCCAGGCTGTCCAGGTCCGAGAGCATGAGCTCAGTCTCGACGACGTCCGCGTCGCTGCATGGATCGATGCGCCCCTCGACGTGGGTGATGTCGGAATCCTCAAAGCATCGCAGCACATACGCAACCGCGTCCACCTCCCGGATGTGGGCCAGGAACTGGTTGCCCAACCCTTCGCCCTTGGAGGCGCCGCGCACCAGGCCGGCGATATCCACAAACGTCAGGCGCGTCGGAATGATCTTCCCGCTCTTGCCGATCTCTGCCAGACGGTCGAGCCGCGGATCAGGCACCCCCACCTCGCCGACGTTCGGTTCTATCGTGCAGAATGGATAGTTGGCCGCTTCGGCCGCCGCCGTCTGCGTCAGCGCGTTGAAAAGAGTGGATTTGCCGACATTGGGCAATCCCACGATGCCGCACTTGAAGCCCATGAAAGTCTCAGTCCTGTTCGGGAAAGCAGTGGCCCCGGGTCGAGGCCAACCAATCACACCCATGCCTAAGGCCAGCGGCGACCGATGGAAAGGCCTGAATGCCGCAGTGCCGCACCTCTGCCCGCCCGCTGAACGGTGGCGGTTGCCTCAGCTTCGTTTCGCCCGCTCCTGCGGCGGCGTTTCAGCCACCAATGTCGGTGTCGCCGGGAATGTCGAGGGATCCGCCGCCTCCATGGCGTGCATCTGGCTCCGATAACGGCGCACGGCGAAGGGGATCAGGCCGAGATAGAGGATGGAGCCGATCGACAGCGTCGCGAAGGGATACGTGACCAGCAGCGCCACGATCGCCCCCGCCAGCACAAACAGCGGCATCACCCATTCGCGCGAGATCCGCTCACCCAGCAGCTTGCCCGAATAGGTCGGGATCGTGCTGACCATCAGAAAGGCGATCAGGACGGTGTAGATCAACACGATATAGATCGGCCATCCGGCGCGGACGTCAAAGGCTTCCAGGCTATCGAGATACACCGGCAACAACGCAATGATAGCGCCGGCAGGCGCTGGAACACCGGTGAAATAGTTGGACTGCCACTTCGGCCGTTCCTCGTCGAGCATCGCATTGAAGCGGGCCAGCCTCAGCCCGCACGCCACGGCCAGCAGCAGCACAACGATCCAGGCGAGGCCACGCATTCCCGGCGTCCCCCAGGCGCCCCACGTGAACAGCACGATGGCGGGCGCCACACCGAAGTTCACGAAATCGGCCAGACTGTCGAACTCTGCACCGAACCGCGAGGATGCCTTCAACATCCGCGCGACACGGCCATCCACGCCATCCAGCAATGCAGCGAACACGATGGCGGCCAGCGCCAGCTCATAGCGCCCTTCGATGGCCATGCGGATCGCCGTCAGCCCGGCGCACAGCCCGAGCAGCGTGAAGAAATTCGGCACCAGCAGCCGGACCGGCACCTGGCGGTAGCGAAACAGAGGACGGCGACGTCGCCGGCGTGTTTCCTCCTCAAGTCTCGTCAGAAGAGGATCCATCGCCGATTTCCTCCATCTTGCCCGTGTATCGAATGTGCGCCGCCCGCGATCAGCCTAGGTGATCAACTGCGCCGGGCTTCGCGCTCCGGCTCGCTCGATGCCAGATCCGCGAGCACGGTCTCGCCCGCAACAGCGCGCTGTCCGACAGCAACCAGCGCGCGTCCGTCGGGAGGCAGATATACATCCACGCGCGAGCCGAACCGGATGAGGCCGAACCGCTGCCCCACGCCGACCGTATCGCCCTCCTCCGAGAAGGTGACGATCCGCCGTGCCACCAGACCCGCGATCTGTACAACAGCGATCTCGACACCGGAATTCATCATGATGACGAGTGCGCGCCGCTCATTCTCTTCGCTGGCCTTGTCGAGTGACGCATTCAGATAGGCACCCGGTACATAGACCGCCCGCGTAATACGTCCAGGAACCGGCGCGCGATTGATATGCACGTCGAACACGTTGAGAAATACCGAGATCCGTGTGCGCAGCTCTTCGCCAAGCCCCAGCTCTTGCGGTGGCCGGACGCGTTCAATCGAGCTGACG
Source organism: Pseudomonadota bacterium (assembly GCA_023423275.1). Lineage (GTDB taxonomy): Bacteria > Pseudomonadota > Alphaproteobacteria > Rhizobiales > Hyphomicrobiaceae > ZC4RG25. The sequence goes on along the minus strand of JAFAFW010000031.1, from coordinate 56,482 downwards.
CGGCCATCAGCAGGCGAGATCACCAAGCCTTCGCGCAGCGGGGTCACGCGGTCGGGGTCGCGGAAGAAATAGGCGACCCACAAGGTCACGACCACGAACAGCCAGCCCAGCGGATCCCAGATCGCGAAGCCCAACAGAGCGAGCAGCGCACCGATCGCGATGAACTTGTAGCCGTCGCGGTGAACGGGGACGAGGGCATCGGTTATGCTACTCAGAATGCCGCGGCTGTCGGACACGTCGTTTTCGCCTCCTTACGTGGTCGGATCTTTGTCGTATCTAGCGCCCAGCGCCGCCCACCGCCAGCACCTTCTCGGCCGGCGCCTGCGGAAGGATGCCGCGTTCTTCCGCGCAAAGCCGCATCAGCGGGCCGCCGCTCAATCGATCGGCACCGCCACGAAACGCATATCGCCCTTACCGTCTTCAACCCGCAGCAGAACCGCCTTGCGGCCCGATTTTCGGACCTTCTCCACGCTGCGCACCAGATCGTCGACGCTCGCCACCTGCTCCTGAGCCGCCTCGACGATCACGTCTCCCGCCTTGACGCCTTTCTCCGCTGCCGGGCTCTGAGGATCGGCCTCGGTCACGAACAGACCCTTGAGCTTACGATCCAGGCCATGCTTGCGACGCAATTCATCCGTCAGGGGCGTAAGCTTCAACCCGATCATCGGACGGCCCGGTGCGGGCTTGTCCTGTTTTTGGGATTCGACCTTTGGCGGCTGATCGTCAGGCTTGTCGTCCTCATCCAGCCTGCCAACCACAACCTTGAAGTTCTTGCGCTCGCCTTTGCGCAGGGCTTCCACATCCACGGTCTTGCCGATGGGGGTCTGGGCGACGATGCGCGGCAGCCCGCGCATGGTGGAAACGTCCTTGCTGTCGAATTTCAGGATCACGTCACCGGACTCGATGCCGGCCTTGGCAGCCGGGCCATCCGGTGTGATGCCGGCAACCAGAGCCCCCATATTTTCGGCAACGCCAAGCGTCTCGGCAATGTCCTCGCTGACGGACTGGATGCGGACCCCGAGCCACCCGCGACGCGTCTCGCCATACATCTTGAGCTGCTCGATAACCGGCACCGCGATGTCAGACGGCACGGCGAAACCGATGCCGATGGAGCCGCCCGTCGGCGAGATGATCGCGGTATTCACCCCCACCACATCGCCGTCCATGTTGAACAGTGGTCCACCCGAGTTGCCCTTGTTGATGGCAGCATCGGTCTGGAGGTAATCGTCGTACGGCCCGGAATTGATATCGCGCGCCTTGGCGGAAATGATGCCGACCGTCACCGAGCCGCCGAGCCCGAACGGGTTGCCGATCGCCATGACCCAGTCGCCGACGCGGATCTGTTCGGAGGGTCCGAACTTGACGGCCGTGAGCGGCTTCTTCGGCGTCACCTTGAGCAGCGCGAGGTCGGTCTTGCCGTCTTTGCCGACGACCTTGTCGACCTTGAGCTTGGAGCCATCGCTGAAGTTGATGATGATCTCGTCGGCGCCTTCGATGACATGCGTATTCGTGACGATCAGACCTTGCTCGGCATCGATCACGAATCCGGAGCCCAGCGAGGAGACCTTGCGATCCGTCCTGGGTTGATTGCCCTGCTTGTTCTCGAAGAAATCCTCGAACAGATCCTCAAAGGGAGAACCTTGCGGCACCCGCGGCATCGGGGCGCCCTGGGAGCCCTTCACCGTCTGGCTGGTCGAGATGTTGACGACGGCATTGATCAGCTTGTCCGCGACATCCGCCACCGACTGCGGCCCTCTGGCCTGCGAGGAGCCGGACAACCCGAAGAGGCCCAGCGACAGCACCAGCGCCGGTATCGCCCAGCGGTTGGGGCGACCTATCCGGCCGACAGGTTTCACGCCTTGCGCCAAGCCCATCATCGACTGCTCCCATTTCGACAAGCGAGCACAGACAGCCTCCGTCCGTAGCATCGGCACCGGATACGCGAGGTGTGACCGCACATCCTCTATTCCCTGCAACCGGCCTGTCAATGTGGCCGGGTCATCCGCGAACGATCCAGACAATCAACACACCGAGAGCGACGGCCGAGATACCCGCCACCCGCAACGTTTGCGGCGGCGTTTCCGCCGCCGCTACAAGCATCCGCATGGCCAAGCCGGGGGCTGCCGCCCAAAGTAGCCCCTCGATCACCAGAACGAGGCCCATGCCGACAGCAAAATCGCTCATTGTTTGGGTTGCGCCACGACTGGAGCAGATCTGCTGGCCGTCGTTCCCGGAGATACGGATTCCGAGAAGTAGCGGAAGAAGTCACGGAAGTGCTCCGATTCCGGAGAAATCACCATCCGCGTATCGCCTCGCTTGAGCGCCGTCTCGTAAGCCTCCATTGAGCGCAGGAACTGGTAGAATTCCGGATCCTGGCCGAAAGCTTCATTCGAAATGCGCGCCCGCTCGGCATCGCCGTCGCCGCGCTGACGCCGGGCGTCGCGATCCGCCTCGGCGCGCATCACGGTGACCTGACGGTCCGCCTCAGCCTTGATGCGCCGTGACTGCTCCTCGCCCTGGGCGCGGAATTCAGCCGCTTCGCGCTGACGATCCGTCTTCATGCGCTCGTAAATCGACGCGGAGTTCTGCGGCGGAAGATCGACGCGCTTGATGCGCACATCGACAACCTCGATGCCGAAGTTCTTCGCTTCGGTGTTCACCTGCCGCTGGATCTGGTTCATCAGATCCTGGCGCTTGTCACGCACCGCATCGGCGAACGTCGCCGAGCCGAGAACACGCCGCAGTGAGCTGTCCAGGATCGGCCCGACACGGGATTTCACGCCCTGGTCGTTGCGCACCGTCTGGTAAAAGCGCAGGGGATCGATGATCCGATAGCGCGCGAAGCTGTCGACGATCAGCTTGTTCTGATCGGACGAGAACAACTCCTGCGGGGTGGTGTCGAGGTCAAGGATACGCTTGTCGAAAGTCTCGACGGTCTCGACCACCGGAATCTTCCAGTGCAAGCCTGCCTGATCGATGATCCGCTTCGGCTTGCCGAACTCGAGCACAAGGGCCTGTTCGTTCTGGTGTACGATAAACATCGCCAGATAGGCGCCCGCGGCTGCGAGACCCAAAGCGACGAGGACGGCTATTGCCAATGCACGCATGTGTCCAGGTCCTCACTGCTTCCTGGGTTGAACTTGGTCGAGCGGCAAGTAGGGCACGACGCCCTGGCTGCTCTTGCTGTCGATGATCACCTTGTCGGTTCCCGCCAGCACACGCTCCATGGTTTCGAGATAGAGGCGCTGACGCATCAGGTCGGGTGCCTTCCTGTACTCCTCCAGAACCTTGAGAAAGCGGTCCGCCTCACCGTTAGCCTCGGCAATCACACGCTCACGATAGCCCTGGGCTTCCTGGAGGATACGCTGGACTTCGCCGCGCGCCTCGGGGATCACTTTGTTGGCGTAGGCGTGAGCCTGGTTTTCGATGCGGCGCTGATCGATTGCCGCGGCCGCGACGTCGCGGAACGCGTCCATCACCTGGGCCGGTGCTTCGGCGCGCTGCATCTGGAGCTGCGTGATATTGATGCCGGCGCCGTAGCTATCCAGCGTCTTCTGCATCAATTCGCGAACGTCCTGTTCGATCTGGGAACGCTTCTCGGTGAGCACGTCCTGAACGTTGCTCTTGCCGACCACGTCACGCATCGCACTCTCGGCGACTTCCTTCACGGTCGTGTCGGGGTTCTGGATGTTGAACAGGTAGGCCGACGCGTCCTTGATGTTCCACAGCACGACGAAGCCAATGTCGACGATGTTCTCGTCGCCGGTCAGCATCAGGCTCTCATCAAGCAGATCCTGGTTCGCCGAGCGGCGAAGATCGGTGACGCCGCGCAGGCCGATCTCCGTCCGGTTGGCCGTGGTCACCTTAGGCAGGCGCACCTCCTCGATCGGATAAGGCAGACGGAAGTGCAGGCCCGGAGGCTCCTGCCGGTCATACTTGCCGAAACGCAGCACGACGCCCAGCTCGTCCGGCCGGACCGTGAACGTGAAGGCATAGAAGCAGACGATCGCCAGCGCGACAGCCGAGAGAAGAAGCATCAGCGGCCCGGGAACGCCCGAGCCGTGCATGACCTGCTTCACTCTATCCTGCCCGCGCTTGAGGATTTCTTCGAGGTCAGGCTGGTTGCCGCCTCCGGGTCCTTGACCCCAGGGGCCTCCACCACCGCCACCGCCGCCGCTCTTCCAGCCGCCGCCACCGCCACCACTTTGATTATTCCAAGGCATTGATGAGAGTTTCCTACCTTCGTCCGGATATGCCGAAACGCGCTCACGCCGCACGTTGCGGGAGCGCGTCGTAACCACCCATGGAAATGCTGATCCTGCTTATATGGCACACCCCAGGTCTACGCAAACCGCATTGCGGAATGTGGGGTCGGGAATCGTCGCGTCAAGCGGCGGAGGGCGTGTCATGGTTACTGCCACGCTCACGCTCCAGTACGATCAAAGTACAGGCAAACTCATCCGTATCTGCCTTCGGGACCGGCTCGCGCGAGATTTCGTGCCACGCTCCTGCAGCAAGGGGCGGCAAAAACGTATCGCCCGCCGGTGATCCATGAACGCGCGTGAGATAGATCCGATCCGCAATCGGCATGATTTCGCGGAAAATCTCGGCGCCGCCGATGACCATGATCTCGTCCACGCCGTTCTCGACGGCCAGACGCCGTGCTTCATCGAGGGCCGCGGTCAGCGTCACCCGGACGAGCGTGCCCGCTGCCACGAAACCAGCATTGCGGGTCACGATGATGTTATCGCGCCCGTCGAGCGGCTTGCCGATCGACTCGAATGTCTTGCGCCCCATCACGACCGGCTTGCCCATGGTGAGGCGCCGGAACAACCGCAGATCCGACCGGATCTTCCAGGGCAACTGCCCGCCACGACCGATCACATCATTTTCGGCGGCAGCGACGATGAGGGCGATTTTTGGGTTGCTAGAGATTGTTCTGGCTCACTGCCATTCGCGACTTGCATCCTTGTATCGGAACCATCGCGATTTGGTTATCCGTATTGTATCGGTTCATCGCGCCGCTGACGGCATCGACACCGAGCCCGATGACGCCGCCCGCAATGATATTACCCGCTGCCATCGCTTCCGTATGGGATGCAATGATGCCCGTCCCATCCTGATAGCACTCTTTTCTGCAAATGACAGAAATATGGTCCGCGCTCTTTTCAAGCGTCAAAGTTGCTGGCGTCGCGACGACCTTTGTTCCAACCCCAGATGATGACAGCGTGCATTCCGCACCCGGCACACCGGGCGTATTTATGGCGATGGACTGAGTGGTTCCTTTGACGATTGTGGCGCATCCAGCAAGTACGATAACCGCAGCGGTAACCACGATAGCACTGATCCGCATCGCCACATCCCTTCCCCGCTTCTAGCGCGGAATAATGCAGCATGCGCCCTAATTCTCGTCTAGAGCGTCCCGGTCGATAGTTGTTAAGAAGCCGCAGCGGGATGCAAACGCATCACACCGCCACAGGCGCCTTGATGTGCGGATGGGGATCGTAGTTCAGCAGCTCGAAGTCCTCGAACTTGAACTTGAAAATGTCTCTCACCTCCGGATTGATCCGCATCGTCGGCAGCGGGCGTGGCGTGCGCGCGAGTTGCAGATCCGCCTGCTCCAGATGGTTGAGATAGAGATGCGCGTCGCCGAACGTATGCACGAACTCACCCGGCTTCAGTCCGGTCACCTGCGCCATCATCAGGGTCAGCAGGGCGTAGCTGGCGATGTTGAACGGCACGCCGAGAAAAACATCGGCCGAGCGCTGGTAGAGTTGGCACGACAGCCGCCCCTCGGCGACATAGAACTGGAACAGGCAATGGCACGGCGCCAGCGCCATGTCCGGAATGTCAGCCGGGTTCCAGGCCGAGACAATCATGCGGCGGCTGTCCGGATTGGTCTTCAGAGTCTCCACGACCTCGGTGATTTGATCGATCGTGCGGCCATCCGGCGTCGCCCACGACCGCCACTGCTTGCTGTAGACAGGGCCGAGGTTTCCGTGCTCGTCCGCCCATTCATCCCAGATCGAAACTCCGTTGGCCTTGAGATAAGCGGTGTTCGTGTCGCCGTTCAAAAACCAGATCAACTCGTGGATGATCGACTTGAGATGCAGCTTCTTGGTCGTCACCAGTGGAAAGCCGTCGGCGAGATCGAACCGCATCTGGTGTCCGAAAACGCTACGCGTGCCGGTGCCCGTGCGATCCGTCTTGCGGATGCCTTCGTCGCGGACACGACGCATGAGATCGAGGTACTGCTGCATAGCGTGAACCTTATGCGATTCCGGACGCCACTTCGAGCCGTCGACGGCCCAGCGTCAAGCCCGCGCGATGACAGTCAGGGCGATCATCACCACTCCATTGTAGAAGGCATGCGCCACGATCGGCACCCACAAGTTGCCGGTGCGCCACAAAAGCCAGGAAAAGAACAAGCCCGCAACGAACACCTCAACCAGGCCAAGCTCGGAATAGCCTGCATGGAGGATCGTCCAGCCCAGCGTCGAGACCAGCGCCGCCCCTCCAAATCCGATCCGTGTCTTGGCAAGTGAACTCAGCAGAAAGCCGCGAAACAGCAGTTCCTCCGACAAGGGCGCGCCAATCACGATCGCCAGCGCATAAAGCCAGACGGCATCGGAGTTCAGCGGGTCCATGAACATCTTCGCGTCGTCGAGCATGGTTTCGCGCGCGAATGGCAGGACGATCGCGTTGTAGATGGCCTGCATAACGAACATCAGCAGGATGGCCGCCACGAATATCCGTGCGGGTGTGCCGCGCATCAATGCCAGCACGTCGCAACGGTTGCCGCCAAACAAGCCCGCCGCAGCGATCACCAGCACGATGACGCCAACCTGCATTCCGAGCAGCCAGAACGCCATGCCCCACGCCGCTGCACCATCCACCGAGGTCAGCCCCAGAACATTCAGCAAACCCGTTGCCAGGAGAGCAGCAGCCCCCAGAATCAGCAGAGCAGCCACCACGGCCGCAGCCGGGTTCCAAGGAGAGCGCGCCTCGTAGGCCGGCCGGCCCACAACAAGCTCGCGCATCGCAGCGATCAGCAGACGCACTCACACCCCTTCAACGAGTTCTTTTTTTCGGACGATGGTCAGCCTATATTAGGCGTGCCGGATTCGTCCGGCTATGGCGATAAATTGGTGTCGGAATAAGCCATTCGGACCCGGGGGCGGTACCCGGCGCCTCCACCATCAGTCGCCGTGTCGTGCGGCGCGGCGGTTGATGATGGGGGCGAAATAGGATCGACGAGGGTGTAAAGGGCATTCTTTCGCTCGGCATGGTTCCGCCGTTATCGGGCCATCCAGAATAGTTGCAAACGACAACTATGCTGAGGCCGCTCTCGCTGCGTAATGCGGCGCGAAAAGCCTAAATCCAAGCCCTGATCCTTAGCCGGGTCAGGCGCGGTTCGGAGGGCACCGGGCAACAGAAGCCCTCCACTCAAGCCAGCGGTCCATCCCGGACCGTATTGAAGGATTTGCCCTAATTCCCCATGAGCAGCGGGCGCATGATTGATTACGAAGCCTTGGCACAGGATGCGATGCGCGGCGTCATCCGCACGGTCCTGACCCGCACCGCCAAAAGCGGTTTGCCGGGCGATCACCATTTTTACGTCTCGTTCGATACTCAGGCTCCAGGCGTCGGCCTGTCGAAGCGCCTGAAGGAGAAGTATCCCGACGAGATGACCATCGTTCTCCAGCATCGCTTCTGGGACCTGATGGTGAACGAGGATCATTTCGAGGTGAAGCTGACCTTCGACGGAATCCCGGAGCGCCTGGTGGTGCCGTTCGCCGCCCTCAAGGTCTTCTTTGATCCGAGCGTGCGTTATGGATTGCAGTTCGAGGCGCCCGACTTCGGCCCCGATGCGACGGCGCACCCGCAATCGGGCCGCAGCGACACCGTCACGCCCGCCGCCATCGGATCGGCGGTGAGAAGTGGCGGACGCGGGGCCGTCGAGCGCAAACCTCGGGCGCCGCGCAAACCGCGTGCCGACAAGACCGGCGATGCCAACCCATCCGCCGTCGAGCCGCTGACGGCGGTTCCGTCGAAGCCGCGCAGCGACGACAGCAAACCGGCCACCTCCGACAACACCGACAAGCCGGCCTCCGAGGAGATGCAGGAAGCCCAGGAGACGCCGGCCGGCGCCGAGATCGTCAGCCTGGACGCATTCCGCAAAAAGTAAGCTGTCGGCACTGTGGCTCGCATGCTTCTCTCGTCTGTGAAAGCGAGCTGGAGACGGCCATATCAGTATTCATCGCCAGTCGAGGGCGCTGAACTCTTGTGAAGCTCAGTCGTTCTGTGCTCGCATAAGATGGCTTCGTTTTCACCAACCAGCGAGGAACGCGCACATGACTGCAGCCTCGGGCCTATTCTCCGGCGAGAGCGCGCTCATCACCGGCTCGGCATCCAATATCGGGCGGGGCATCGCGGTTGCCCTTGCACGCGAGGGCGCCAGCGTCGTGCTCGCCGACGTCGACATGGAGCGCAATGCCGCCGTCGCCCGCGAGATCGGCGGCGCGGGCGGCACCGCTGAGACGATCACGGTGGATCTATCTCAACCGAATGGCTGGCAGGAAATCACGGCAGCCATGGGCAACCGGGTCCCGCATATGCTGGTCCACTCGGCGTGTCCACGGCGGCTCGAGTCCGACACGCCGCTCACTGTATCGGAAGAGACCTGGGACGAAATGCAGACCACGAACGTTCGCTCCGGCTTCTTCCTCGGTCGCGAGATCGGTCGTCAGATGCAACAGGGTGGCATTCGCGGGCGGATGCTGTTCGTCACGTCATTGCATGCCTATGCCCCCCGCAATCTTGCTCATTACTCCGCAGCCAAAGCAGGCCTGACCATGGTCACGCGGGAACTCGCACGCGCGCTTGGCCCGTCAGGCATCCGCGTGAACGCCCTGGCTCCGGGAGCCGTGCCGGGTGGAGGCGCCTCCAACCTCGACGATGCCTTTCAGCCGAGACAGAAGATTCCCCTGCAGCGCTTCGGCACCCCCGAGGATATGGCGGGCATGGCGATGGCCCTGCTCTCCGACCGCTTCTCGGGTTATGTTACCGGGACAACGGTGCCGGTGGACGGCGGATTGGCGCTGTTCAACTGGATTCCGGCGCCGTAGCAAGGGTGGGCCCGAACGCGTGCGAGACGTCCATGTCAGATTGGCTCCAGCGGCTTGAAACGGTTCGAACCGCACTGCCGGAACCGGGCCGCCTCTCTGCCCTCGCATTCCGGCACGGCACCATGAGTTTGCGCTACTACGCACCGCGCAGCAGCGATCCGCAAACGCCTCATGCGCAGGATGAGATCTACGTCGTTGCCCAAGGCTCCGGATCCATCATCTCCGGGCCCAGTGAAGCCAAACTCGAGCGCAAACCGTTTTCCCGCGGCGATGCCATTTTCGTGCCGGCCGGATACGTCCACCGTTTCGTCGATTTCTCGGACGACTTCGGAACCTGGGTGATATTCTGGGGACCGGAAGGCGGCGAGCGCGCTTGAATGCTGCGCCGGCTGCGTTTACGGACCAATCACCGAGTCATCCCGAGGGAGGAACCACATCATGATCTATGAGCTTCGCGTCTACGACTGCTGCCCGGGCAAGTTGCCGGCGCTCCTCAATCGCTTCGAGGCCCATACGCTGCGGCTTTGGGAGAAGCACGGGGTCAGGCAGGCAGGGTTCTGGACAACGGTTGTGGGAGCGTCGAACCAACAACTCAACTATATGCTGCAGTGGGAATCCCTTACGGAACGCGATACGAAGTGGAACGCCTTCCAAACCGACCCCGAATGGCTGGCGATCCGCGCCGACACCGAGAAAAACGGGCCGATCGTTGCCAGCATTTCCAACCAACTCTGGCAGCCGACGTCGTTTTCATCGGTAAAATAGGGGCTGCATCCGCGCCCCTTTGATCGACTTTCCTGAACCAAGACGGCTCTGACGTCGCAGGGACGCTCATCCGGCCGCTTTCGTGGCCACCTCAGGCGGGGTCTTGTGCCCCTCCTTCGCTTTCTCGCGATCAAAACGGAGCGTCAGCAGGCCATCATCGAGCTGCGCGCATTCGACATTCCGCACGAATGGATCGCTCGCCTCGATGTTGGCGGCTTCGACGCACGTTTCCACAGTGGCATAGGGTTTCACATGCACGCCGCTGTCGCCGTTCGGCATGGAAAGCATGATAATCATGACGATGATTTTGGGGTCCAAGGCACGTCCTCGCCCATGAGATTTCGGCACAGAGCAGCCCCCGCTGCCCGGGTTCACGCAAACACAAAGGATTGCCCCACGGGACCGCAACGCGATCGCGAATAACAAGGATCCGGGTCCCCCGACACACGCCCCTGAGATGCCCCCGCTCCTCAGTGCCGCGACTCAACTCCAGCCGGTGACGCAGAACGCCCACAAAAGATGGCGAGAGCGTGGGGCGTTTCGCGATGTCCGGATTTTTCTTAACCGAGGTCAGCGACGAGGCCTGCCGCTCGGCCATGCCATGCTAAGACTGCGGAACATCGGTCGATCATCGGGGGAGTGATGTTCCGGACGATTGCCATTTTCCTTGCGGCAGCGGGCGCGTTGGCCCTTTTCCATCAAGCTGGAACTGCGCGCGATATCCTTGCCGACCGTCCGTTGACGGACGCCCAAGAGCGCGGCCTGAAGCGTGGCGACACGTTTCGCGAATGTCCTCAATGCCCGCACATGGTGGTCATTCCCGCCGGTGAATTCATGATGGGCTCGCCGGAGGCTGAGCAGCAGCGCGACAATGACGAAGGCCCCCGGCAGAACGTGAAAATCGCGGAGCCCTTCGCTGCCGGTACATTCGAAGTCTCCTTCGATGAATGGGACGCCTGCGTCGCCGACGGAGGCTGCAACGGACACCGCCCGTCCGATGTCGGCTGGGGTCGCGGCCGGCAACCTGCCGTCATCCTATCGTGGGACGACGCCCAGGCTTACGTCGGTTGGCTCTCGACGAAGACGGGGCGACCGTATCGGCTGTTGTCGGAGGCGGAATGGGAGTACGCGGCGAGAGCTGGCACGGACACGGCCTTCTGGTGGGGATCGGCGATCGATGGCGGCAAAGCGAACTACGATGGCAGCATGCCGTTCGCCGGCAGCCCGCCTGCTGAGTTCAGACATCGAACCGTTCCGGTCGACAGCTTCGCCGCCAACCCGTTTGGATTGCACAACGTCCATGGCAACGTCTGGGAGTGGGTCGAGGACTGCTACAATCGCCACTATGCGGCGATGCCGGACGCGACAAAACAAACCGGAGCCCCCTGGACGACGCCCGATTGCGAATTCCGTGTGTTCCGGGGCGGATCGTGGGGCGATGGCGCTCAGGTACTGCGCGCGGCAAATCGCGGCCGCTACGAGCCGTTCATCCGCAACACCAATAGCGGATTACGCGTCGCGCGGACGCTGGCGCGCTAGCAGCCTTCAGGGCTCTTGATCGGAGCCCCAGGGGGCCGATTGACCGTCCCCCGGGACGGCCTTACTGTCGATCCACCAACAACACGGAGTGGCTTGGACGCGAACACGTCGGCCGCAAAAGGCGTGATCGAACTTTCAATCGTCCTGGCTCTTATTCTCATCAACGGACTTTTTGCGCTTTCCGAACTTGCTGTCGTCTCCGCGCGGCATCCTCGCCTGAAAGCAATGGCCGCATCAGGCCGCCGAGGCGCCAACCGTGCGCTTGCCCTGGCTTCCAACCCTGGACGCTTTCTCTCCGCGGTCCAGATCGGAATTACGCTGATCGGCATCATCAACGGCGCGTATTCCGGAGAAGCGTTCGGCGGATACGCCGCGGCCTACCTCAGGGATCTCGGCGTCTCGGAGCGGCTCGCTGTACCATTGGGCTATGGCCTCGTCATCGTCGTAATCACATACCTTTCCGTGATCATCGGCGAACTGGTCCCGAAGAATCTGGCACTCCGGAATGCCGAGGTGATCGCCTGCTCGGTGGCGCCCACCATGACCAACTTTTCTCGCGCTGCCGCACCGGCCGTGTGGCTTCTGGATAGCTCCACGCGCCTCGTGTTTCGCCTGCTCGGCACATCGACCGACAGCGGGAACCGCGTGACGGACGAGGAGATCAAGACGCTGATTGCCGAGGCCGAAAGCGCGGGCGTGCTGGAAAGCGGCGAGCGCGAGATGATCTCGGGCGTCATGCGTCTCGCCGACCGCGCTGTCGTCGGCTTGATGACACCGCGCACGGACGTCGACTGGATCAACGTCACGGCGACAGAATCCGAAATCAAAGCAAGGCTGATTACAACGCCGCACTCACGGCTGCCCGTCGGCGACGGCTCAGCCGACCGCATGATCGGCGTCGTTCAGACCCGGGAATTGCTTGCGGCGATCCTCTCGGGCAAGGCCTTCGAAATCCATTCGCACGTCCGCAAGGCGCCGATCATTCCCGAGACCATGGATGCGCTCGACGTCCTCGCCATCCTTCGCGACGCCGACGTGCCCATGGCGCTGGTGCATGACGAATACGGCAATTTCGAAGGTCTCGTGACGCCGGCAGATATCCTCGAGGCCATCGCAGGCGTGTTCAAGTCGGACATCGGCGACTCCGAGCCTTATGCAATCGAGCGCGATGACGGCTCGTGGCTGCTGTCCGGCGCCATGCCCGCTGATGAAATGTCCGACAAGCTCGGCATCCTGCTGCCCGACAAGCGGCCCTACGAGACCGTAGCCGGATTTGTCCTGGGCCATCTTCAACACATGCCCAAGACCGGAGAATCCATCGAAGCCAACGGCTGGCGTTTCGAAGTGATCGACCTGGACGGGCGCCGCATCGACAAGGTGCTGGTGACGCGGCTGCGTCCTATTCATCGCCGCCAGCCCTAGCGTTGAAAGCCCGTGCGGCCACCTCAAGCAGGCCATCGCTCTGGAGCCGCGATCTTTGCTGTGCTAGTGGACCGGTCGAACCTGCCTTGACACGTAGATAATTGGGCTCGCTGATCATGACCAAAGCTCCAGTTCGCATCGAAACGGATACGTTCGGACCCATCGAGGTTCCGGCAGACCGATATTGGGGCGCTCAGACCCAGCGCAGCCTCGGCAACTTCAAGATCGGCTGGGAAAAGCAGCCCAAGCCGATCGTGCGCGCGCTCGGCATCGTCAAACGGGCCGCCGCTGAAACCAATCTCGCTCTCGGCAAACTCGACCCCAGGATCGCCGAAGCCATCATGGCCGCGGCGCAGGAGGTGATCGAGGGCAAGCTCGACGATCACTTCCCGCTCGTCGTCTGGCAGACCGGCTCGGGCACCCAGTCGAACATGAACGCCAACGAGGTGATCTCGAACCGCGCGATCGAGATGCTGGGCGGCAGCATGGGTTCGAAGAAGCCCGTGCACCCCAACGACCACGTCAACATGAGCCAGTCGTCGAACGACACCTACCCGACGGCCATGCACATCGCCTGCGCCGAGGAGACCGTTCATCGTCTGCTTCCGGCGTTGCAGAAGCTGCGCAATGCACTCAACGACAAGGCGGAGGCGTGGAAGCGCATCATCAAGATCGGCCGCACGCATACACAGGACGCAACTCCGCTGACGCTCGGCCAGGAGTTCTCCGGCTACACGCAGCAGGTCGAGAACGGCATCAAGCGCATCGAGGCAACGCTGCCCGCGCTGATGGAGCTGGCGCAGGGTGGCACCGCCGTCGGCACCGGCCTCAACGCGCCGAAGGGCTTTGCGGAACTGGTCGCCCAGCACATCTCCGCCATCACCCAGCTCAAGCTGACGAGCGCGCCCAACAAGTTCGAGGCCCTGGCCGCGCATGACGCCATGGTCATGAGCCACGGCGCGATCAACACGGTCGCCGCTTCGCTCTTCAAGATCGCCAATGACATCCGTTTCCTCGGCTCGGGGCCGCGTTCCGGACTTGGAGAGCTGTCGCTGCCGGAAAACGAGCCGGGCTCGTCCATCATGCCGGGCAAGGTCAATCCAACCCAGTGCGAAGCGCTGACGATGGTATGCACGCAGGTGTTCGGCAATCAGTCGACGATCACGTTCGCGGGCGCCTCCGGCCACTTCGAACTGAACGTCTTCAATCCGGTGATGGGCTATAACTTCCTGCAGTCCGTGCGCCTTCTGGCGGATGCTGCCGTCAGCTTCACCGACAACTGCGTCGTCGGCATCGAGCCGCGCGAGGACAACATCAAGGCCGCGCTCGATCGCTCGCTGATGCTGGTCACCGCTCTGGCGCCGAAGATCGGCTATGACAACGCCGCCAAGATCGCCAAGACCGCGCACAAGAATGGCACGACGTTGCGCCAGGAAGCGGTCGGCGGCGGCTATGTGACCGACGCCGAGTTCGACGCCATCGTCCGGGCTGAAAAGATGATCAGCCCGGAGTGATCGGCACATCATCGGGGAAGCGGCGGACATCGGGCCATGACCGCAGACATCGTCAATCTCCGCCGTTTCCGCAAGCAGAAGGCACGCGCCGATAAAGAACGGCAAGCGCACGAAAATCGCGCCGTCTTCGGGCGTCCGCGTCACGAGCGCGAACGCCAGGAGGCAGAGCGTACACTGGAGCAACGGCGCCTCGATGCCCTGAAGCGCGACCCCGCTGCTCCGGATGACGGGCAATGAGACCGGTCAAGCGCTCGTTCACAATCGCCGGGCACAGCACATCGATTTCGCTCGAAGCGCCGTTCTGGGATGCGCTGAAGGATGCTGCAGCCTCGCGCGGCACGTCCCTCGCGGCACTCGTGGAGGACATCGACAAGCAGCGCGGCAGCGCGGGATTATCGAGCGCAGTCCGTATCTGGATTCTCGACTATTACCGCAGCCAGAACCGTCCCAATGATGAGCCCGGCTCCCGGCTTCGCTCCAGCCAGGATGACGAGCGGACGGCGCGGTCCAAATCGGAAAAACTCTAGCTCACCAACGCGGCGGCCATTGGCTGGATGAGGGATCCGGCGGCGGGCGGCGTGGCGCAGGCGTCGGCCGAGGGGCCGGCAACGGCGTCATCTCGATCGGTTCCGGCTTGGGCACGGCAATGCCGGACGGCTGCTGCGCCGTCGGCCCGGGTGCCGTCAGCGACTGCTGCGAGGGCACCGGCACCGGGAATGGAACATCGATCCGCGGTCCGGTCTGCATCCGCTCCAGCCGCTCCTTCTCGATTGCACGCATCCGATCCGCCTCGGCTTTCGCGTGCGCTTCATCCTCTCGGCGCAAGCGCTCGAGCTGTTCGACGTTGCGCTCCATCTGCCGCACGGCCAGCTCACGCTCCAACGCGTCCGACACGACACGCGGCTCGAGGCTCGCAAATGAAATCAACGGTCCAACCTGGATCACCGAAATTCCAGGCAGCACCGTTTGCCGCCCGCGTGCGGCTGCCGTCGGTTGGAAGCGCCATTCGGTGTCGATCTTCAACTCGCCTACGTCGATCGTCGTCCGGTTGGTGGCAGCGGCGGCCGGAGCATCGACCGTAAACGCGTCGATACGCAATGCTCCTTCGCCGAGCGTCACCGGCACCTTGCGATCACCGAGGTGCAACGGTCCCTGGGCAAGAGTCCGGCGCAGTTCCTGCTTTACCGCATCGCCAGCGCCGACGATGCGTCCGGTCAGAACCGCATTCGCCGTCATCTCTACCGCCGCGGGCGAAAGGCGCTCCATCGCAGCAGACTTCAGTTCAAGTTCCCCCTTCCCGGTCATGACGGAAATCAGCGCCCGCGGCGTCACCGCCTGGCCGGAGAACTGTACGGTCATCCCGACTTGCCCGGATGCCACCGGAACTTCGGCGGCGCCGACAATATCGCCCAGTCGCAGATCCCAGAGTCCGAACACACCAGCCACGCTCGCGCCGGCAGCGACCTTTTCCACCTTGAAGGCACTGGAAACCGCGCCGCCCAGCGCGCGTCCTTCGAGCTTTGAAACGGATACCCGGCCGGGTTCCAGTTCCGCTTCCACAGTCGCGTTCGAGAGTCCGAAGCCCTCTTCCAGCGTCAGACTGTCGGTTTGCAGTTTGATGCGCCCCCGGATGTGCTCCAGATTGTCGAAGTCGAAGGGCTCTTCGCGCCAGTGAGATGCCAACGCCTCTTCCGCCTGCGGTGGCTCGCGGCTGCCATCAAGTACGAACGCCAGCAAACGCGGCAGCGAGATGTCATCCGCCGTGAGCGCGGCATCGATGCGGCGATCATCTTGCCTGCCGGACACCTGGATTTCGCCGGAAACGCGCGCGCCACCGAGCTCGAACCGGTTGGCGTCGATCTTCAATCCAGTATCCGTGATCGCGAGACCCAGCTTACCTTTCGCCGCGAGACCGATCGCGGCAGCAGGTCGTGACAGACCCGCAAATGTAAATGCCTCAACGGCATCGGGAGCGGTGACATCGGCATTACCGTCGAAGCGCAGCGAAAGATCGTCGCCGACCGTGGCATGGCCTTGCGCGTTCAACTGCAGATCACCAGCCGCAACCTGGACCAGCGTATCGATACGATCCGAAGGAATGCCGACGGCCTTGAGCAGCAGACGGCCATCGCCTTCAAACGCGGGACCGGACGCGCTCGATCCCGCACTGCCGGTCACGACGTCGTATCCGAGGCGCACGGCTTTTGCGCCGTCCGCCACCAGCATCAGATCCATCGGTGCGCTACGCCAGGACGTCCATCCGCCGTCGAGCGTGACGTTGGCCACCAGTGGCTTCTCTAACACCATGCCGTCGAGGCTGAGCTGCGCCTGCTTGCCCTCCGCACCGCCGAAGCTCGCAACAAAAGCCAGCCGCATCGGCGCCATCCGTGCCAAACCGCCGCCAATCCGTGTCGAAAGGTCGACGGCTGCAACGTTGAGCACCTCTTTCATCGCGGCTTCGCTTGCCGCAGCCACAACGCCACGCAAAGAGCCCTTCGGCTCGGTCGTCGCATCCTTCACGGTGCCGCTCAGGTCGAGCTTGAAACCGGCGGGCGTGGCCGCGCGAAGGCGGGGAACGCTGAGGTCGCCATCTTGCAGAGCGATATCGGCATCTACGTCGTTGAGAACCTGGCTTCCGTCGGACAGCACGTCGGCGCGGACGCGCAGCCGCGCATCAAGATCTGCCAGGGCGGGCATGAACCCCGGCCAAGACGGCCCGGTGCCACCCGCGGAGGGTTTCGCCAGGACATGCGCCAATCCCGCCTTGAGCGCACCCGGCACCACGCCGGAAAGATCTGCCTTGCGGCTCTCGATGGACAGATTGACCGTTCTCCGCGGGCCCCACTTATAGCCAAAGTCACCCGCAAAACGGCTGGCTCCGGCGTCGAGCGTCGCGTGGCGGAGGTCCAGACCTGCCGGTGTCAGATGCAAAGCCGTGCTGAGCGAGAACCCGGTGTCTGCGCCTGGAGGGATCGGAATGCTTCCTCGCGCGGCCCAGCCGAGCAGGCGTCCCAGGCTCGACCCTCGCATCAACAGATCGCCCTTCAGCCCCTCCGCGATGCCGCCACGATCCAGTTCTCCACTGAAATCGACGCGCACACCGCCAGGAAGCGTGGCGCGAAGCTCCTTGACCTTCAGCCCCTGTCCGCGATCCTCGATGGCAAGCGCTAGTCCGCTCACGGAATCGCCCGCGAAGTTCGCCTGATCGATGGCCACCCGCGCGGCAACCTCGCCGCCTTTCGGCAGCATATCAATCAGGCCCACGCTGAGACGGCGCGCCGTTTCGAACGCATTGGCATTACCGGGAGCCGCCGAGATTTTCTCCAGATCGAGCCAGCGCGACTCGAGATTGGCGCGAAACGATTTGGGACCCTGCCATCTCGCCTCGGCTGTTCCCGTGAGCAATTGCGGACGGCCCGCCTGCTCGAACGAGAAAGCAATGTCCGACAGCTTTGCGCCAAGCGTGTCGGCCGCAAGACGCGCCCGCACCTCGTAGGCATTATGCGAGATCGGCTCCTGACCGCCGGCGGCTCCGCCCGCCGCGGCAGGCGGGACAGCTTCCGGATCGCGGGCAATCGCAATCGTCACGTCGCCGTCAGCGCGGGGCCGTGTCCCGAGATCCCGGAGAGCGCCTTCGAAGGTGTAGGCGTTGCCCGCGCTCGGCACGCGCATGATGGCCTTGAGACGCACGCTGCCATCCGGATCCGGCGCCGCCGTGGACCCGCGCAGTTCGCGCGTGACACCGTCCCACTTGAGATCGCCGCGAAAACGGTACGGTCCTTCCAGGGCCGGAGCGGAAAATTCCGCATCAGGCACGTCGATCCGGGCCAGCTCCGAACCGTCCACGGCATGCAAGCCGATGACACCATTGGTGATCTTCACGGATTGCAACGCGAAGCCGCGCGGCACGAAGGGCAACGTGCCGCGCGTCACGCGAAGCTGCTGCCAGTTCCCGCCACCCTGTTTGTCGATCTGAAGCCGCAACTGCGGGCGCTTCAACTCAACCTGCTTGGCCTCGATGATGCCTTGAACGAGGGGCGGCAGGGCCAGCCACATCGTAAAGCTGTCGGCGCGAATGAAGGCCTCGCCGATATCGGAATCGGCAATTCGTGGTTTCTCGAAACTGACGTAGGGAACGGGCAGCAGCCGCAATGTGACATCACCGCCGACACGCACCTCGCGGCCGAGCATCCGGGACGCTTCTTCCTCGAAGGCACCGCGATAGCTGTTCCAGTCCACCGCGTAGGGGACGGCAAAAAGGGCGCCAAGAAGCACGACAAGGAGACCGGCGAACCAAAGAAGCACGCCGTTCATGCCCAAAACCTCCGCACCGTCACAGAACCCGCTTCATGCCTCATATGGAATCCGACATGTCTGACCCCTAAATAACAACCGGGACGCCCTCCTCGGCCGATCAGGGGCAACGATGCTCCACATGTGCTTATCGCACAGCACAATCGAAGTTGGGACTCCCTTCCGGCGATCTTGGCCGATTGGACAACTCCTGCGCGAGGTGTGGGTGGCTGCCGCAGGCCCCGTTATTGCCGCACGTCCCATGCTATATCCTGATGATGCATCCGAATCGCAAACATTCCACGAACGAACCCGGTGAGGACCTTGAGCCGCGGGCCCTGAGTCCAGCGCATGATACCGGGACCGATCTGTCGATTTCCGCCCGTGCTTTGCAGAGCCGGGAAGCGCCCTACCTTGCCGGACTGAATGCCGCCCAGCGCGAGGCAGTCGAGACCATCGATGGGCCAGTGCTGGTGCTGGCCGGAGCCGGAACCGGAAAGACCAAGGTTCTGACCACGCGCATTGCTCATATCCTGGCATCGCGGCGGGCACGGGGCGGCGAAATCCTGGCCGTCACCTTCACCAACAAGGCCGCGCGCGAGATGAAGGATCGCGTCGGCCAGCTCATCGGCGGCGCGGTCGAAGGCATGCCGTGGCTCGGCACGTTCCACTCGATCGGTGCGCGCATCCTGCGCCGTCATGCCGAGCTGGTCGGACTCAAGAGCGGCTTCACCATTCTCGATACCGACGATCAGATCCGGCTGATGAAGCAGGTGATCGAGGCGGAAGGCATCGACAAGGATCGCTGGCCGGCGCGGCAATTGGCCGGGCTGATCGATGGCTGGAAGAACCGCGGACTGACACCTCCGCAGGTCCCGGCGGGCGAGAACTTTGCCTTCGCCAACGGCAAGGGCGCGGCACTTTACGCCGCCTACCAGAAGCGCCTGAAAGAACTGAACGCGGTCGACTTCGGCGATCTGTTGCTCGAAGGACTGCGTCTGCTGCGCGACAACCCTGACGTACTGGCCGATTACCATCGCCGGTTCCGCTTCATCCTGGTCGACGAGTACCAGGATACCAACGTTGCGCAGTATCTCTGGTTGCGGCTGCTCGCCCAGGGGTCTCCGAACATCTGCTGCGTGGGCGATGACGACCAGTCGATCTATGGCTGGCGCGGGGCCGAGGTCGAGAACATCCTGCGTTTCGAGCAAGACTTCCCTGGCGCCAAGGTCATCCGGCTGGAACGCAACTATCGCTCCACCGGCCATATCCTGGCGACCGCATCCGCGTTGATCGCCCACAATAAGGGCCGCCTCGGCAAGACGCTGCACACCGACGACGACCTCGGCGAGAAGGTAACGGTTACGGGCGTCTGGGACGATGAGGAAGAAGCCCGCATCATCAGCGACAAAATCGAAGCCTTGAAGCGTCAAGATCAGCCGCTGAACGAGATCGCCATCCTGGTGCGCGCTTCGTTCCAGATGCGCGCGTTCGAAGACCGTTTCATCACCGTCGGCCTGCCCTACCGCGTCATCGGCGGCCCGCGCTTCTACGAGCGCCAGGAAATCAAGGATGCGATCGCCTATTTCGAAGTCACGCTCAATCCGGTGAACGACCTCAAGCTGGAGCGTATCCTGAATACGCCCAAGCGCGGCCTCGGCGATACGTCGGTGAAGAAGATCCATGCGCTGGCGCGCGCAACGGACGTGTCCTTCTATCACGCTGCGCGCGAGATCGCGGAAACCGAGGAGATCACCGGCAAGGCGCGCAAATCGTTGGCAGGTCTGATCGCGGCGTTCGAACGCTGGCGCAGTCTGGTGCCGACGATGAAGCACACGGAACTCGCCGAGCTGATCCTGGACGAGTCCGGCTACACCGCCATGTGGCAGCAGGACAAGTCTCCGCAAGCCCAGTCGCGGCTGGAGAACCTGAAGGAATTGATCCGCTTCATGCACGAGTTCGAGAGTCTCGCCGGCTTCCTCGAACACGTCTCACTGGTCATGGATACCGATCAGGCCGACGCTGGCGATCGCGTCTCCCTGATGACTTTACACGCGGCGAAGGGCCTGGAGTTCGATGTCGTCTTCCTGCCCGGCTGGGAGGAAGGTCTGTTCCCGCACCAGCGGAGCCTGGATGAAAGCGGCCAGTCCGGTCTGGAAGAGGAACGGCGTCTCGCTTACGTCGGCGTCACCCGGGCCAAGCGGCAGGCGCGCCTCTCATTCGCGCAGAACCGGCGCACGCGTGGACTCTACCAGGCAGCAATCCCGTCGCGCTTCGTCGATGAGTTGCCGATCGCACATGTCGAGGTATTGGAGGCGCCGTCCAAATTCAGCGGCGCCTATGCCAACTTCGGGCGCACGGCCAACCCCTACGGCAGCAGCCGCTTCGACGAGCCGGCGCAGGGTTTCCAGTCTTCCTATCAAACACCCGGCTGGCAGCGCGCCAAGCAGCAGTGGAAGCAGCACGGCCGCGATAAGCGCGGGCCGACCCTCATCGAGGGAGAGCTGGTCGCCTCTTCGACGGGGCACGCGTCCGCCTTCCAGTCGGGAGCGCGCGTCTTCCACGATAAGTTCGGGTATGGACATGTGGTTGAGGTGGACGGCAACAAGCTGACCGTCGATTTCGAAAAGGCCGGCCGCAAGCGGGTTGTGGACAGCTTCCTCACTTCGGCTTGAGTGTTGCTGCGCCCACACGAAAAAAGCGTCCGTCCTCTGGCTATTTAGCGCCCTCTTGACACAATTCGACCATGTCGGCGGCGGATGGTCGCGGCGGGTACTAGCCGAGGGGAGTTCAGTATGGTTTTCAACCGCAAACCCGATCCAAGACCTGCCAATCTCGACGCCTTGCAAATCAAAACGATGGATTCCTCGACCGGGTCGCCCTCGCCGACTCCGATCCGCAGCAACGGTGTGACTTCCGGCACCTCGAGCCAGGATGCGGCCGAATCCGTTATCGGTAATGATCTCACGATCGAAGGTCAGGCGATTACGATCCGGTGCCAGGGCTCTCTGCGTGTCAACGGCAATATCCAGGCCGATCTGCACAGCATGAAGCTGACCGTCGGCGAAGAGGCGATCATCAGCGGGACCATTGCCGCCGAGACGGTCGACGTGTTTGGCCGCGTTCAAGGCGCCATCCTCGGCTCGCGTGTCGTGCTTCATGCCAGCGCCATCGTGGAAGGTGACATTCACAGCCAGGCTCTCGCCATCGATCAGGGTGCCAGCTTCGACGGTCGCTCGCGGAAGGTGAAGGACGCCTCCGAGATTGCGCCACAACTCACGTCGCCGAACAGCACGCCGCGCGCCAGCGCCTGATTGACGTCTTCAGTCCACGAACAAATGACCCGCCGAGCTTCCGCTGGGCGGGTTTTCTTTGTCACCGGACACATGCCCGATTTCATCGGCCTGAGACAAAGCGAACGGGAGCTCGTCCGCTGCCCTCGGGCCCAGGTCGATTGACTTACGGGTCGGTCGCCTCGACCGGCTTGAGCTGACGCTTCCGGCCGAGGAACGGCAGCAGCAGCGTCAGGATCACCGCTGCCATGATCGTCCCTGAGATCGGCCGCGTAAAGAAGATGGTCCAGTCATTGCTGTAGCTGATCATCGCGTTCATGAAGGCTTCTTCCGCGATCGGCCCGAGAATGACGCCGAGCACCATCGGCGCGATCGGAAACCGGAACCGCTCCAGCAGGTAGCCGACGATGCCGAAACCGATCATCAGCCACAGGTCGGTCAGGTTGTTACGGATCGACATGGCTCCGATGAAGCAGAACAGCATGACGAAGGCGGAAACGAACGTCTCGGGAAAATCCAGCACCTTCACCAGCAAGCGGATGTAGTAAAAGCCGATCAGGCACATCAACGCGATGCCAAGGAATACCGAGGCGAAGATCGTGTAGACCATCGGCGCCGACGTCAACAGAACCTGAGGCCCCGGCTGCACGCCATGCAGCATGAAAGCGCCGAGCATCACGGCTGTCGCGCCGCTGCCTGGAATGCCCAGCGCCAGCAGCGGCACCAGCGCACCGCCGACCGATGCCGTCGATGCAGCCTGCGGCGCCACGATCCCCTCCGGAACGCCGGTCCCCATTTCCGCGCGGCGCTTTCCATACTGCGCCTCCACGCCGTACGACACGAACGACGCGATGGTCGCGCCGGCTCCGGGCACCAAACCGATCACGTTGCCGAGAAGGCTGGACCGCAGAAACATCCAGCGTAGCGCGAACATTTCGCGTAGCGATGGCAACCTCGTGGACGTCTGGCTGACCGCTTCAATCGGCTTGGTGTGAAATCCACGCTCCAGTCGGGCCAGGATCTCGCCGACACCGTAGGCTCCCACCATCACGACCAGAAATTCGATGCCGTCGGCCAGGATGGGCAACCCAAACGTGAAGCGGTAGCTGCCGTAGATCGCATCCGTGCCGACACAGCCGATCAGAATGCCGATCGCCAGCGAGATCAACGCATTTGGCAACGCTCCGCGTCCCAGGGAAATGACACTCGCGAGGCCGAATAAAACGATCGCAAAATACTCCGGCGTCGAAAACCTGAGCGCGAAATCAGCCACCGGTTTCGTCATCAGTACCATGATGACGGCAGAGACCAGGCCACCGCCAAGGGCCGCCATCAACGTCCAGCCGAGCGCATCCGCGGCGCGGCCCCGTTGCGCCATCGGATAACCGTCCCACAGGATGGGAACGTCGAGCGGTTCGCCGGGGATGCGGAACAAAATGGCCGTGAACGCACCGCCGTACGTACCCGAGACGTACATCGCCGTCAGCAGGATGATCGAGCCTGTGAGGTCCATCTGGTAGGTGAATGGAAGAACAAGAATGACGCCCATCACCAGCGTGAGACCCGGCAAAACGCCGACGAGCAATCCAACGACGATGCCGAGAAACAGCACGAGGAGATGGCTCGGCGTGAAGCAGGCAATGAAGCCGGCGCCGAGTTGAGAGAGAATATCGAGCATGCTTGTGCTTCCCCGGGGCGCCTAGTTCACCTGCAGCAGGTTCATAATGATCTGCGTCACCTGATCGAACGGAGGCTCACCTCGCGGCAGGGAAACGTAGACGATCTTGATAAAGACGAAGGCGAACGCCAGGATGCCCACAGTGCTGGAGACCCAGATCGCCGCGTGATTGCGGGCGCCACCGAGATACATGAAAGCGATCAGGAACAGATATGAGGCCAGCAGAAAGCCGAGTACGGGCACCAACACCGCATAGCCCAGAATGAGTGCCATACCGCCGAAAAGCAGGATCGGTTGCGCTGGCGCCTCCGCATCATCCGCGGGCTCTTCTTCGTCCAGACGCTCAGCAATGCCCCGGATATCATTTCCGGCCGTCCCAAGTGCGAGGATCCGCACCGTCTCGAAGAGACAGACGGCAGCCATCAGACCGATTGCAAGACGAGGCCAGAAATCCGGCCCGATTTGCCCTGGTCGAGGCGAATAACTGATCGTCCCGGCGAGAGAAAACAGTCCTGCAGCAATCACCAGCCCCAGGATATACGGCAGGGCTGCCTTCACGCGCTGCGTCATGCGGCGTCTCCTCGTGTCGCGTCCAAAACCGGTGAGCGACCGCGATGCGCGCCGTCGCTCACCCGTCTGAAGCCGATGTCACACGCCGATAGCTAGGACTTCGCGCCCGAAAGCTTCTTCATGTCGTCAAGCTGCTCCTTGACGAAGGCACCTGCTTTCGACGCATCGATATAACTGTCGGGTGAAGCAAACTGCTCCTCGAGGAACTTCTTGAACTCCGGTGTTGCCGCGGCTTTCGACAAGGCAGCCGAAAGAGCCTTAACCCGATCTGGCGGCGTCCCAGCGCGCACGACAAGCGACCGGAACTGAGGCAGCGCCACCTGGTAGCCCAGTTCGTAGGAACTCGGCGTGTCCTTGAACGCCGGATGACGTTCCTTGCCGAATATCATCAACGGCCGCATCTGCTTGCTTTTCAGAAACTGACCCACATCACCGGCCTGTTCATAAAGCGCGTCGGCATGCCCGCCGAGGATCGAGACATAACGCTCGCTCGGCTTGGAGAAAGGAACCTGAACGACCTTGATCCCCTTGCCTTCCAGATACTTCAACGTGAAATCGTCCACGCTGCCGAAACCAAGCGTCGCCACCTTGAGCGTGCCGGGCTTCGCCTTCGCCTCTTTCTCGAAATCAGCCCAATTCTTGAAACGGCTGTTGTCGGCCACGAACAGGAAAGATGGCCCCTGGATCATCACGGAAACCGGGATGATGTCCTCGCTTTTCCAGCGGGCATCCGGACCAGCGAGCAACGCGTGGCTGTCGGCGATATAAATGGCCATGGAATAGCCGTCGGCGGGCGCGGCAAGCAGTTTCGCCATACCCGTTCCGCCAGTTGCGCCGGGCACATTCACGACCGGTATGGATACACCGAGACCGGGTTCGACGAGCTTACCCGTCAGTCGTGCGAGCTGATCTGCGCCGCCACCCGGCCCCCACGGGACGACCATCTCAATCGGACGGGACGGGAACTTGTCCTGCGCGAACGCTCCGGCCACTGACAGCGTTGCAACGCCAGCCAATCCCAAAGCAATCGTCAAGACTCGTGCAGTATTTCGGATCATTGTTTCCTCCAGCCGATGCCGGCTTGCCACGGAGTGCGCGGCACCGGACGCTAAGCACCAACTTCCCGCAGACTCGACGCACTGTCGAAGCCCGATTGTTTTTCTTTGCTCAGGCCGCCATCGCCGCCCGGCGTATTTTTGCAAGGCTCTCAATGGGACGCCTTGTCCCACTATCAGGCCTCCGTGGCGCAACAATGTCAATCCAGCCCGTCGCGAAATCTCATCTCCAGAGGTCAGTAAAGCGCACGGATAAACGCGCTCGGAAACCCCTCCTTTTGTGAAAAGCATAGTGTCAAGACAGCGAGCAAAACTCGAAAAAATACGCAAAAATAACGCCGTAAGGAAATTTCGCGCCGATCGACTTGATCTGGAAAAGCAATTCGGGCGTCAATTGAAAATCAATTTCGCCTGGGATCTGCCGCAGAAAGCGCTTTCACGCCTTATCGCTGCCGCAGGGGCATGCCCGCGCGTTCGCAGATGCAAAAAAGCAACCGCAGCATCAGACACTGCCAGTGATCATAGGAACCACTCGCCTGCTCAAAACGTTAATTTGCCGACACCCACTGTTCGTGACGGCAATGAGCGGCGCATCACCTGCGCACCGCATGCCGGTTTTCAACCTGGAGACGAGAATGAGAAGCGTGATTTTGTGGCTGGCTGGAGTGCCGATTTCGGTGATCATTCTTCTGCATCTGTTTGGCGTTCTCTGATCCTGCAGTGTCATGGAGATACGAATAGCGTGACCAAGATGGAACGGGACTTCTGGATCAAATCCGCCGTTTACGGCGCGCTCGATGCGGACAGCGAGGTCAATTCCGTTCTCCACGATCGCGTTGCCTTCCGGGACATCTCGGCCTTCTCGACATTCCCGTTCCTGGCAATCGGGCACACGCTCGATCGCACGCAATCCCACCCGCCCGAAGAGCAGCATTTGATAACCGTGAACGTCTGGCTTCGACCGAGCGAGGAACGCGCGGGACGACAATTGATGCGCATTTTGCGCCGCGCACTCGATGATGCCAGGCTCAACATTCCCAATGCGGATATTGCCGCGCTGAAACATGAGCGGTCCAGCCTTATGCCAGCCCCCGAGCTGGAGGCGCTGCATGCGACTGTCCAATATCGGCTGATCTTGCGTATGGCTGAAAACGAGGCCGGGTTAGGCGATGCCTCCATTGTGCAGCATTAGAGTATTTCCGCTTCACGTGGGAACATTCAGCTGCCATTCCGGAATTCGCACGAGCGAAATATCGGGAGCCAGGCGTGATTTTTGTGGCCTCTAATTCCGCGCGACGTCCTATGTCGCGGTCATCGCATCGCGTATGACGCGCGCAACATGCTTGGCCTGCCTGCCCGTACCGTCCTTGATCTGATGTCGGCAGGAAAACCCGTCAGCAACGATCGTCGTTTGCGCGTCCGCCTTGCGCACCGCGGGCAATAGGGACAGCTCGCCCATCGCCTTCGAAACCTCGTACGTTTCGGCGCCATATCCGAACGCTCCGGCCATGCCGCAACAGCTCGACTGCACGACCTCGACGTCCAGATCCTCGACCAATCGGAGAGCTTTGCTGACACCCGGCATCGCGCCGAACGCCTTCTGATGACAATGGCCATGCAGCAGAACCTTACCAGCGGCGCGCGCAATCGGCCCTTTGATCCGTCCGGCATCGATCTCCCGCGCGAGAAAATCTTCGAACAGATAAGCAGCGGCGGACGCGTTCTGCGCCTCTTCTCCCGGATGCAGCGCCGGAACCTCATCCTTCAGTGACAACAGACATGACGGCTCCAGCCCGATAACCGGCACGCCACGCGCAGTATAGGGCTTCAGCGCCGCGAGCAGCCGCTGTGCCTCGGCGCGTGCCTCATCGACCAGCCCCGCAGAAAGGAATGTCCGTCCACAACAGACGGGCCGCCCGTTATCCGTTGCGGTGACGACGTCGACCGCATAGCCGAGACGCTCCAAGACCTCGACGGCTGCATTCAGATTGTCCGGCTCGAAGTAGGCGTTGAAGGTATCGGCAAACAGCGCAACCGAACGATCCTGGGCGGACTGCGTACCATCCGGCCGATGCCTGCGGAATGGACGGCGCGTCCACTGCGGCAATTTCCGTTTGGCGGTCATTCCGCTGAAACGCTCCATCAGAACCGCAAACCCGGGCACGAGATCGCGGGCATTCATCAGCGGCGCGAGCCTGGCGGCGTAAGGCGCATAGCGCGGCAGATACGCAATCAAACGCTCTTTCAGCGGAAGCCGCCTGCGCCGGTTTGCGGCGGCAAGAACCTCGATCTTCATGCGCGCCATGTCCACGCCGGTCGGACATTCACGCCGGCATCCTTTGCAGGAGACGCAAAGCTTCATCGTCTCCAGCATCGCCTCGCTGGCGAGCGCGTCGGGTCCGAGCTGGCCTGACATGGCGAGCCGCAACGAATTGGCACGTCCGCGCGTGACGTCGCGCTCGTTGCGCGTCACCCGATAGCTCGGACACATGACACCGGCGTCGAGCTTACGGCATTCGCCGTTGTTGTTGCACATCTCCACGGCGCCTTGAAATCCGCCGCCGGCTCCGGGATAGGCGGACCAGTCGAGCTCCGTACGAAGCGGCAGAATCTGATACTCGGGCTTGTAGCGGAACAGCGTGCGGTCATTCATGCGCGGAGGACGGACGATCTTTCCGGGATTCATGATGCCCGCAGGATCGAAGCGGTCTTTCACGTCCTCGAACAGCGCGACGGTCTTGCGGCCATACATCAGCTCGTGGAACTCCGACCGCACCAGTCCGTCGCCGTGCTCGCCGGAATGCGAGCCTTTGTACTCCTTCACCATCGCAAACGCCTCCTCGGCGATGGCGCGCATGGTAGTGGCATCCTTTTCGAGCTTCAGGTTCAGAACCGGCCGCACATGCAGGCAACCGACGGACGCGTGCGCGTACCAGGTGCCGCGCGTGCCGTGCTTCTCGAAGACGGCGGTCAAGCGCTCCGTGTAATCCGCCAGATGCTCCAACGGAACGGCACAGTCCTCGATGAAGGACACGGGCTTTCCCTCGCTCTTCATCGACATCATGATGTTGAGGCCCGCCGCGCGGACTTCCCACACGGCTTTCTGTCCGGCCGCATCTTCGACTTTCACGACGCTGTTGGGATGGCCGAGATCACCCATCAGCTCATCGAGCTGCGCCAGCCGGCGGAGATTTTCTGCCTGATCGTCCTCGGCGAACTCGGTCAGCAATAGCGCATCGGGCCGCCCGCGCACGTAGGTCTCCATCACCGGGCGGAACATGGCGATATCGCGCGCCAGCTCGATCAATGTGCGATCGACGACTTCAACCGCGACCGGCCCCAGGCGCACGATATGCTGCGCTGCCTCCATCGCCGCGCGGAAGGTCGCGAAGTGGCAGATGCCCAGCGCCTTGTTTTTCGGCTGGCGCGAGAGCTTCACCTTGATCCGCCGGGACAAGGCAAGCGTGCCCTCGGAACCGATCAACAGCGTCGCCAGGTTCAGCGGTTTGTTTCCTGGCACCAGCGCATCGAGCAGATAGCCGCCTACCCGGCGCGAGACCGGCGGAAAGGCATGAGAGATGTGCTGCATCTCGCGCTGTCCCAGCGCTGCCAGATCTCGAAATAACTTATCCCCCGTCCCTCGCCCCTCAGGCAGCGAAGGCATCTCGGCGAAACGAACTGCCGTTCCATCGGGCAGGTACGCGTCGATCGCCTCGACATTGTCGCGCATGATCCCGTAGCGCAGCGAGCGCGTACCGCAGGAATTGTTTCCGGTCATGCCACCGATGGTGGCGCGGCTCGCCGTCGAAACATCGACCGGAAACATCAGTCCGGTGGATTTCAGTTGCCGGTTGAGCTCCTCCAGTACGATACCCGGCTCGACGATGCAGGTGCCGGCATCCTTATCGAGCTCGACGATGCGGTTGAGGTGTTTCGTATAGTCGATGACCAGCGCGCGCCCGACCGTCTGACCGGATTGCGATGTCCCCCCGCCGCGCGGCAGGACCGGGACCCCAGCCTCACGGGCGATATCGAGGGCTGCCCGCACGTCGTCGTCGGACTTCGGGATAATCACGCCAACAGGCTCGATCTGATAGATCGAGGCATCTGTGGAATACCGTCCGCGGCTGAAGCGGTCGAACAGGACCTCGCCCTGCACTTCCCGCCTCAACCGATCCTCAAGGACCCGATTGGCCGGCACGTGTGAATTCATGATGCCATTCCCGGCGTTTCCCCAACCGTCGCACAGCGCATCTTCCACGATGCGTCTTGAATGCTCAGACGGCAATCGCATACAACCGAGTTAAGCAGCAAGAGGTCGTCGCAGGACGGTCCGGGAGGATAAACACCCATGTCGAATGCACCCCGCCGCTCCGGGCGCCATTTTCTGCAGATCCCTGGCCCGACGCCGGTCCCTGATCGCATCCTTCATGCCATATCGATGCCGACCATCGATCATCGGGGTCCCGACTTCCAAGCGCTCGGAAAACGGGTTCTGGACGGTATCAAGCCCATCTTCAAGACAAAGAGCCATGTCTTTATCTACCCGGCGTCCGGAACCGGCGCATGGGAAGCGGCACTCGCCAACACGCTGTCGCCGGGCGATGCCGTGCTGATGTACGAGACGGGCCATTTCGCAACGCTATGGCGCAACATGGCACAGAAGCTCGGCCTGAAGCCGGACTTCATCGCCTCGGATTGGCGCGGCGGAGCTGATCCCGCGGCCCTCGAAGCCCGGCTGCGCGAGGATAAAGCGCATGCGATCAAGGCCGTCTGCGTGGTTCACAACGAAACCTCGACCGGCTGCGTATCGCCGATCGCTGCCGTTCGCAAGGCGATCGACGCGGCCGGCCATCCCGCACTGCTGATGGTGGATACGATTTCATCGCTGGCTTCCATCGACTACCGGCATGACGAATGGGGGGCCGACGTCACGGTTTCCGGCTCGCAGAAAGGGCTGATGCTGCCGCCCGGTCTGTCGTTCACCGCGGTCTCGGACAAGGCGATGGCCGCGTCCGCCTCCTCGAAGCTTCCCAAGCTGTTCTGGTCGTGGGCCGAAATGGCGCCGCACAACAAGAATGGCTTCTTCCCCTATACCCCGGGTACCAATCTGCTTTACGGCCTCGCAGAAGCGATCGACATGCTGAACGAGGAAGGTCTGGAGCGTGTCTTCGCCCGGCACGACCGGCATGCGGAGGCCACCCGCTGCGCGGTCCGGGCGTGGGGGCTGGAAATTCTCTGCCGTGATCCCGCCGCCTATTCCTCATCGCTAACTGCGGTTCTCATGCCGGAAAGCCACGACGCCGACCGCTTCCGCCAGATCGTTCTTGAGAATTTCGATATGTCGCTGGGGACCGGCCTGACAAAGCTTGCGGGTAAGGTGTTCCGCATTGGCCATCTGGGCGACACCAATGACCTGACGATCCTCGGCGCCCTGTCCGGGGTCGAGATGGGGTTGGGACTGGCAGGCGTGCCCCACAAGCCCGGCGGCGTGCAGGCTGCCATGACGTATCTGGCTGAAACCTGCAGGCCGGACTAGCGATTCAGCTTCTTTCGTTTGCATTGCAACATCGCGAGGGCGGGCCTCGCGGTGTCGTCCCTGCACGCTCATCGCTCGTCAGGCGGCGGCGTGGCCTGCATCCGTGCGCGCAATAGGCCGCTGCCGGATACAAAAATCACCATACCCAACTCCATTAATTTCTCTTCAGACCTCAAACAGATATGGTTCTCCACGACAGTTTTGTGACATTGTGTCAGCGCCCCGCCATGACAGACCACACTGCGGCAAATATCGCGCGGCGCGCGCAAGCCGGCTCCGGTTCCCGCGAGTTGCGCCCCGTCACGGCTTACGCCCTTTCCGCCGCGATCCTGCTCGTTCTGCTGACATCGCGGTGGGGCACCGAGGGCGGGCTCGTGACATCCCTGTTTGCCGCCGCAAGCTGTCTGATGCTTGGCGCATTCCTCATCGTGCTGACTCGCCGGATCCTGTTCGCCACCGTCGCCGTGTCATGCCTCGCGCTTCTGGTGGTGCTCGGCGCGAGCATCAAGCACAAGAAGATGAACATGGTCATGCACGCCTATGACCTCGTCTTCTATCTGAGCTCGTGGTCGACGATTACTTATCTGTGGGAAGATTATCGCCGCTATGTCGTGATCGTCGGCATCGCGCTGACGGTGTCGGGTATCGGCTGCTGGACCGCTTATCGTATCGATGGGAGTCGCGTCTCGCGCTCTCTTGCGACGCTTGCGCTGGCCGTCTTCGCGACCGTGGCCTATGCCGCGCTCGAAGCCAAAGGAGAGCGGCGGCACACGGAATTCAACTTTGCCGGGCAGTACCTCACCTACTTCTTTTCCTCCTGGCCGGAAACGCTGGGGACGCTGTGGCAGGGTCAGCTTCTCGAAGCCGCGCTACGCTCTCCCGGCCCCGCTTTCCACGAACCGCTCACCTGCAGCCCGACGACCAAGCCGCCCAACATCATCCTGATCCATCAGGAATCGGTGGTTCCACCGAGCTATTTCCCATCACTTCAGTACGACCCCCATCTCAAGTCGTTCTTTCGCTCGCACGACGGACGCATGCACAAGATGCGTGTCGAGACCTACGGCGGCGCGTCTTGGCTGAGCGAATTTTCGCTGTTGACCGGCGTATCCACGTACTCGTTCGGCAGCATGCGCTCGTTCGTGCAGCTCATGATGGCTGACAAGATGAGCGACACGTTGCCGGAGTCGCTGGCGCGCTGCGGCTACCGCAACATGCTGTTTTATCCGATGCTGCGCAATTTCGTGTCGAACGACCGATTCTATACCGCCATCGGTCTCAATGAGATTTTCGATCTCAAGGACCAGAAGGCGCACGTCGTCAACGAGCGCGACCGCTTCTACTATACGAACGCCATGAATGAAATGGAGCGCCATTTCCGGGGCTCGGCACAACCCGTCTTCACGTTCATCCAGACCATGGCCACGCACTGGCCTTATACGACGACGTTCAGCCCGGAACTGGACGTCCCGGGGGGCGGCCCGGGCACACATCCGGAAATGCATGAATACCTGCGCCGGCTCTCGATCGCGCACATGGACTATGACTATCTCAAATCGGAACTCGCGCGCCGCTTTCCGGGACAACGGTTCCTGATCGTCCACTATGGAGACCACCATCCGACAGCCACGCGCATGCTGCTCGGCTTCGACGAACGCACCGAGGCAGAAGACGTTGCGCTCGATATCGACTCGGTTGGATTTCTCACCTACTTCGCGGTCGAAGGCATCAACTACGAACCGCCCCCGCTGCCCAACCAGGACGTTGTCGACATCCCATATTTGGGCACCATCCTTCTCGACGCGGCGCGTCTGCCTCTCTCGGAAGCCAATATGGAACGAAAGCGCCTGCTCAAGCATTGTTCCGGCCGCTACTTCAGTTGCCGGGACAGGGGCGCCATCCTGCGGTTTCATAGAAGACTGATCGACTCAGGCCTCGTTCAAGCTCGCTGACATATCTGCGATCTCACTCTGCCCGTGGCCCGAGATGGGCTAAAATAGCCAAATCGATCGTTGGCGAGGCGGGAGAAGCAACACCCCAAAGCCTGCCTCGGCCATATGAACTGCGAGCCGCCGCCATGATGCACCCGCTGAGCACTCTGTTGTCCCGGCGCTCCATTGCCGGGGAGACCCGAACCCTCCCTGCCCGCGTCACCAACCTGGTCCGCGATCACGACGACCGTAGCGAACGCCTCATCGGCTGGGCGCAGATCGGTCTCGTCGTCATTCTCTCAGCCCTCTATTTCATTGCACCCCGGCCCGCCGACGCTCCGCCGCGTATGATCGGCGATCCCGTACCGACCGCTCTGTCGGCCTATTTCGTATTCACGGCCTTCCGGTTGCTGCTGGCGTATCGCGGCCGCATTCCCGGCTGGATCCTGCTCCTGTCGATCGTGATCGACGTCACGTTGCTGCTGGCCCTGATCTGGTCGTTCCATGACAACTACGGCCAGCCCCCGGCCTTCTCGCTGAAGGTGCCGACATTCATCTATATCTTCGCCATTATCGCGATGCGGGCCCTGCGTTTCGACTATCGCTATGTGCTCGTCGCGGGCGTGACGGCAGCTCTTGGCTGGGGTCTGCTTGTCGTATTGGCAGTGCTGGAAAGCCCGGCCGGGACCATTACGCGCAACTTCGTCACCTACCTGACCAGCAATCGCATTCTCATCGGCGCCGAATTCGACAAAATCATCACGGTACTGATGGTGACGGTATTGCTCGCCGCCGCCATTCGCCGGGCGCAAAGCACGTTGCTTATTGCCGTTCGAGAGGAAACTGCTGGCCGGGAGATCCGCCGGTTTCTGTCCGGTGGCGTCGTCCAGGCCATCACGCAGTCCGAGCATGCCATCGAAGCGGGAGAAGCGGCTGAGCGAAACGCCGCCATCCTCATGCTAGATATCCGCGGCTTTACCCGCCTGTCGACGACACTTCCGCCGGCGGCCGTCGTTGAAGTGCTCACGGCCTTCCACGCGAGGATCGTACCCCTGATCGAGAAGCACGACGGGATGATCGATAAGTTCCTGGGAGATGGCGTGATGGCGACGTTCGGCGCGATCGAGCCGTCCAGAACGGCTGCCGCCGATGCTGTCCGTGCCCTCGAAGCGATCATGGCAGAAGCGGACTTCTGGCATGAGATGCCGCATGCCGGGCCGGCGCGGAAGGCGCTTGAGGTGAATGGCGCCGTTGCCGCTGGCGCCGTCGTTTTCGCTACACTGGGGAACGGTGAGCGCCTGGAATACACAGTCATCGGCGAGCCGGCGAACCTCGCGGCCAAACTGGAAAAACACAACAAGGCTGAGGCCACCCGCGCCCTCGTGTGTGCTGCCAGCTACGATACGGCGCTGTCTCAGGGATACGAGCCGCCACGCACGCATGAGCGCCGCGCGCGGTGCCGCGTGGCCGGTGTGGCTGATCCGATGGACGTCGTCGCGATTGCTTGAGGACCAGGCAGCGAGGAGGATCCTGTCAGGCTTTGTCGCCGATCAGGTGACCTTGCACGCCCTTCGGCGATAACTTGGGACGCGCGCTGGTGAGGCGGCCGGTGCTCACCCCGGCCCAGCCGATCTCACCGGACAGGCGGCCATATTCGATCTTCGGACAGCGGTTCATGATGACGATCAAGCCTGCGGCCTCGGCTTCGGACGCAGCCTGCGCGTTGCGCACGCCGAGTTGCATCCAGACCACCCGGACACCGAGCCTGTCTTTCTGCGCGATGGCCTCGCGGGTGACCTCAAGTGCAGCTTCCGAATTGCGGAAGATATCAACGATCCCGATCGGTGCAGGAACCTCCGCGAGGGAGGCGTAGACCTGCTGCCCGAGAATTTGCTGACCAGCCAGCCCGACGTTCACGGGAACGACGCGATAGCCCTTCCCCAGCAGATATTTCATGGCGAAGTAACTGGGCCTGCTGGTGTTGGCGCTCGCCCCCACCATGGCGATCGCAGTGTTATCGCGCAGAATGGAGGCGATGAGATCGTCGGAATAGGTTTCTGGGTTCATTCAGAATTGCTCGCGGTGGCGGGATCGTCGGGTAGCGCAACACGTCCTTGGGCATCAAGCTGCCAGAACGGATTGTGCGCAACCTCCCAGAGATGCCCGTCCGGGTCGGCGAAGTAGCCGCTGTAACCTCCCCAGAAGACCTTCTGCCCGGCCTTCACGAGCTGACCGCCGCAGGCCACGGCCCGGCCCAAAGCCTCGTCGACTTCGCCATCGCTGCCGACATTCCACGCCATCGCCACGCCCGAGAAGCCGGGGATGCTGTCGGAAACGTGCGCATCTGCTGCGAGGCTGGAACGTCCGAACAGGGCCAGAATGACAGCGCCGAGCTGGAAAAAGGCCACCTCAGCCTTGCTCTCGTTGGACGCCTTGAGTCCCATGCCCTCGTAGAAACGCCGCGCCTGGGCGACGTTCGAAACACCCAATGTCAGCAAGCTGAGTTGAAGTCGGCCGGACATCGTCTCAGCACCCTTTCCAATCGGGCTGCCGCTTCTCGATGAAGGCGCCGATTCCTTCCTCGGCATCGCGCGCCATCATATTGCGCACCATGACGTCAGCGGCGTAGCGGTAGGCGTCGGCGACCGGCATTTCGACTTGCCGATAGAACGCCTCCTTGCCGATTGCCACCGTCAGCGGCGACTTGGAGGCGATCTGAGCGGCCAGCCCGAGGGCTTCCTCCAGCACCTGCTCGCGCGGCACGACGCGGTTCACGAGCCCATAGGCCGCGGCATCCTGCGCGGACATGAGTTCGCCCAGCAGCAGCATCTCCATGGCACGCTTGCGCGGCACGTTGCGCGACAGAGCCACCATCGGTGTCGAGCAGAACAGGCCGATATTCACGCCGGGCGTGGCGAATCGGGCATCCTCCCCGGCCACCGCAAGATCGCAGGTCGCGACAAGCTGGCAGCCGGCGGCGGTCGCCGTGCCGTGCACGGACGCTATGAACGGCTTGGGTGAGGCCAGGATCGCCCGCATCATGTCCGAGCAGGCTGTCATCGTCGTCTCGTAGAAGGCGCGGCCACCGTCGGCATCGGCGCGATGCGCGGCAAGTTCTTTCAGGTCATGGCCGGCGCAAAACGCTGGCCCACCGGCCGCGAGAACGACAGCCGCAACATCGTGGTCAGCAGAGACCGCCACGATGGCATCGGCCAACGCGCCGATCAGCGCCAACGACAACCCATTGCGGGCTTGCGGACGGTTCAGCGTCAGGATCGCGGTGCGGTCCCGACGCTCTTGTCTCAAGATATCCTCGTCGCCGTGCGGCGTGACCCGATCCTGCATAACAACCCTGTCGGCGGGTCCTCACCGGCCCGCTGATCTATTGTAGGACCTTATCGATGTCAGTGCGATACTTCTTCACTAGCTGAATATTTTCGGGGAATTTCAGCGGCGGCGTCGAGGTGAGCGCCTCCTCCATCTCCTCGAGCATCTGCTTCTTGTCCTTATCCGGGATGGACGTGTCCGCCTTGATGTCCTCGATCTCCTTCTTGATCGCTTCGACCGGGTCGGTGTACTCGCCCGACTTCGGATCGATGCCCGCGATCACCATGGAGATATTGGCCGCCACATCGTCCATCTCCTCGAAGCTGGCAAAGCCGCTTTTCTTGGACAGAGCCTCCAGCTCGGCCTGCAGCTTGGCATCCGGGCCGTCCGATGCGCCCTGCAGCTTGTTGGCCATCTCATTCAAGGCGTTCTGTGCCGAGATGAAGTTCTGAATCTGCTTTTCCGTGAGCTTGATCTGTTTGAACTCGGCGTCTTGCGCGACAGCCGGGGTCAACGTGAAAGCCAGTGCGAGGGCAAGTGCAGTCACTGCTCCCGCCATCCGCGACAACACCGATCTCATGACCATTCCCTCTCTGAGCATTTCCCTGATTCTAGAACGACGCTAGAAATACGGGTCGGCGAATTGATAGCAGAATCGGGACAAGATTAAGAATGGTATCCACAGCCGCGACGCCCCGACTCTCGATCGAACAGGTCACCGCGCTGGTCGACGAGCATTTTCCGCAAGTGCATGAAGGAAACGGCCGCATCGCGCTGGAGTTCCTTGCTCCGTCGACCGCACGTCTGCGCATGCCGCAGGATCCGCGCTCGATCAGGCCCGGCGGAACCGTCTCCGGACCGACGATGTTCAAGCTCGCCGATTTCTCCGTCTATGCCCTGCTGCTGGCGCATCTCGGCGAAGATGCGCTGCCAGCGGTGACGACCAGCATGACGATCAATTTCCTGTCACGGCCGGAAGCAGCGGATCTGATCGCACATACGCGCCTCATCAAGCTCGGCCGCAGGCTGGCTGTTGCTGAAATCGAGATTTATTCGGAAGGCAATCCGGACATGGTTGCTCATGCGACCGGCACATACGCCCTGCCATCGGCAGGGTAACATATTACCTTATTATTTAAGCCATTGATTTTTCTTGTTTTTATAGAAGAAACGTATTTTACATATTGACGGCAGCACCGCACTCGCATATGGAATCCCGAATTGTCGGCCGCTGATCGGCCGGCTCGGAATTTCCTGGAGCGCCACATTATGAAGACCTACGTCGCCAAGCCTGGCGAGGTGGAGAAGAAGTGGATCGTGATCGACGCCAAAGGCCTCGTGGTCGGACGTCTCGCAGCCCTCATCGCCATCCGTCTCAAAGGCAAGCATAAGCCGACCTACACGCCGCACGTCGACATGGGCGACAACATCATCGTCGTCAACGCCGACAAGGCCGTGTTCACCGGCAACAAGTACGAGGACAAGGTCTATTACCGCCACACTGGTTATCCGGGCGGCATCAAGGAACGCACGCCGCGGATGATCATGGAAGGCAAGTTTCCTGAGCGCGTTGTCGAGCTGGCCGTTGGCCGTATGCTCCGCCGCGGTCCGCAGCAACGCAAGCTGATGCGCAACCTCAAGGTCTATTCCGGCCCCGAGCATCCTCACATGGCTCAGAACCCGGAAGCGCTCGATGTTGCCAAGCTCAACCGTAAGAATGTGAGGGCCTGATCATCATGGCCATTGATACCTCCAAGTCTCTCGAAGATCTCGGCTCGCTGAAGTCTGAAACGACGGATAGCGCTCCGGTCCACGTCCAGAAGCTGGACAAGTTCGGCCGCGCTTATGCCACCGGCAAGCGGAAGGACGCCGTCGCCCGCGTGTGGATCAAGCCGGGTCACGGCAAGATCACCGTCAACGACAAGGATTTTGCGCAGTACTTCGCCCGTCCGGTTCTCCAGATGCTGCTGAAACAGCCGCTCGGAGCATCCAAGCGCGACGACCAGTACGACATCATCGCAACGGTCGCCGGTGGCGGTCTTTCGGGACAGGCCGGCGCAGTGCGCCACGGCATCTCGAAGGCGCTGACCTACTTCGAACCGGAACTGCGCGGTGTGCTCAAGAAGGGCGGCTTCCTGACCCGTGACAGCCGTACCGTCGAGCGTAAGAAGTACGGCCGCATGAAAGCTCGCCGTAGCTTCCAGTTCTCGAAGCGCTAAAGCGTTTCGGTTCGACCGACCCTGCCATCTCGTATCCCGGGCCTCGTGCCCGGGATATTCGTTTATGGGCGTGCCTCGCAGCCCGTTTTCACACCGGCGAACCATCCTTACGGGTGAACGTGAAGCGGCCTTCGGCATTGGTCGTGCCGTGCAGATCGATATCGGGATAGATCACCACTTCGTTTGGAGTGCGATCGCCGATAACAAGCAGCAGGACATCCGTGCCAGTGCGGTTCACGAACTGGTGGCCGTTCGGGCTGCCTGCCGGAAAGCCGGCGCACATGCCCGGACCCAGCACCTCCTCTCCAGCCTCCGTGACCAGGACGACCTCGCCCTCCAGCACATAGATGAACTCGTCCTGCCTCGCGTGCCAATGCCGGTAGGACGACTGCCCGCCCGGAACGATGCGTGTCAGATTCACCCCAAAATTGCGCAACCCGGCATGATCACCCAGGCGCCGGTTCCAGCGCTGCATGTTGGTATCGCGATGCGGTGGCGGCAGGCTCGTCGCGTTGCTTTCAGGAACGGACAGCGCATCGAAACCGGATGGATTCGTCATCGCAGCACCCCCTCAGAAGGCCAGCCGATGAGATGCGGCCGGATTGACAGCCCATTCGTCGTACCGCATATGTCGCGGATGATGAAGCGTCTGGACCAGGATCAAAGCCGACGTCGCCGCGCCCGTTTGCGGATGCGATGACGGCTGCCTGAGAACCGCCGTTACCGCAAGCCGCGCATGTCATGCGCGGCTTTTGTTTTTTCTGCCAGTTGCCATATCACTCGGGACGCTTCGGAGCCTGCCCAATGTCATCGCAACAGACCGCTTCCAAACCCTCCGTATTCATCGACGGCGAAGCCGGCACCACCGGCCTCGGCATCGCCGAGCAGCTCCGCACCATGTCGTCCGTGCGGCTGATGAGCATCGCACCGGATATGCGCAAGGATCCGGCAGCCAAGCGCGCGTTGCTGGCTGAAGCCGATCTCGTCGTTCTGTGCCTGCCCGATGAGGCCGCCAAGGAAACCGTGGCGATGGCCGATGCTCTCCCCGGCGGCGGTCCACGCATCGTCGACGCCTCGACCGCGCATCGCGTCGCCCCGGGCTGGATCTATGGTTTTCCGGAAATGGCGGCTGACCAGAAACAGGCCGTCCGCAACGCGCGGCGCGTGGCCAATCCCGGCTGCTATCCGACCGGCGCCATCGCGCTGATCCGGCCTCTGGTCGCCGCCGGCATCATGCCGTCCGACTATCCGGTGACGATCAACGCCGTGTCTGGCTACTCCGGCGGCGGCAAGTCGATGATCGCCGATTTCGAATCCGGCAAGGCACCGTCTTTTGAGCTTTACGGCTTGGGCCTAGAGCACAAGCACGTCCCCGAGATCGAGGCGTACGGACTGCTGACCCGGCGGCCGATTTTCGTCCCGAGCGTGGGCAACTTCCGGCAGGGCATGCTGGTGAGTGTGCCGGTGCATCTCGATACGCTGAACGGCAAGCCGAAGGCTGCGGATCTGGAAGCCGCCCTTGCGGCCCACTTCATGGGCTCTAAGCTCGTCAGTGTGGTGCCGTCCTCGGATGCGAGCGTCAAAGCCGAACGCATCGAGCCGGAAGCCCTCAACGACACGAACAAGCTCGAACTGCGCGTGTTCGGAAATGCCACACGGCGCCATGCCGTCCTGGTGGCCCGGCTCGACAATCTGGGTAAGGGCGCTTCAGGCGCGGCGATCCAGAACGTTCAGCTCATGCTCGGCTTGGCTGAGTAGCCCGGAGACAGAGCCTCCACCGCCCGAGGCGCGCGCGTCATCAGATGCGCGTGCCGCACTGTCAGAATCAGAACGATCGCGGCCCAGCCCTGATGTGCCAGTCCGAGCGACAGCGGCACCACGGCCAGCAGCGTCCAAATGCCCAACCCGGCCTGCACCAGCACCGCAGCCATCAGAACCATCGCCGACCGCGTTAGCCGGTCATCGTCCGCAGTGCGCGCAATCCACGCTGCCTGCACGAGCACCAGCGCGCAGATCACATAAGCCATCATGCGATGATTGAATTGCACCATGGTGATGTTCTCGAACAGATTGAGATACCAGGGCTGCAATGTTCCGAGACCATTGGGAATGAAGTGCCCGTCCATCAGCGGCCAGGTATTGTAGGTCAGTCCGGCGTTGAGCCCGGCGACGAAACCGCCCAGCACGGTCTGTAACAGGATCAGTCCTAACACACCTAAAGCGAGCGTCTTCTGACCTGACGTCGCGGTGCGCAGCGGCGGATCGGCCTTGCCTGGCTCCCGTTTCAAGTCGAACGCGATCCAGGCAATCAGCGCCAGAATGAGCATCGCGACCGTCAGATGCAGCGCCAGCCGGTATTGGCTCACGTCGATGCGGTCGACCAGTCCCGACATCACCATGTACCAGCCGATGCCGCCCTGAAGCCCGCCAAGCAGGAGAATGCCTGACAGTTTCAACGGCATACCCTTGCGCAGGTAACCGCAGGCCCAGAAGAAAAGCAGTGGCAGGGCGAATGCGACACCGATGAAGCGTCCCAGAAACCGGTGCGCCCACTCCCACCAGTAGATGAACTGGAACTCGGCCAGGCTCATGCCCTTGTTGACCTGATGATACTGCGGGATCTGCCGGTACTTCTCGAAGGCCGCGTGCCAGTCCGCCTCGTGCAACGGGGGAATAGCGCCCAGCAACGGCTGCCACTCCGTGATCGAAAGGCCGGAATCCGTCAGCCGTGTCGCCCCGCCAACGATGATCATTGCGAACACCAGCGCCGCCATCCCCCACAGCCACAGGCGAACCGCGGCGGTTTGGCGCGGCGTCGGTTCGGCTCGGGGCAGCGGAACGGACATGGGACGATCTTTCCTGCGAAACACGTTGCATCATCTGATAGTAACGGGGGCGTCACCCGGCAATGCGCCGTGAGCGCGCGGCGTCCCCGACAGCGCGAGAGAGCTTGAGATGAATATTCGCACCCGCAAGTTTATCGGCGCCATCGCGCTGCTCGCGTTTCTGGCTGTCTATGCACTTCTCGCGCTGGCGGTGGCGATCGTTCTGCAGGTTAACGACAGCAAGCTGATCGAGCTGTCATTCTATGTCATCGCCGGACTGCTCTGGGTCATACCGGCCGGCCTGCTGGTGCGTTGGATGGTCCGTCCCGACGAGGACGTGCCGGCGCAGCGCTGACGCTGAGGTTCGTGATCAGGCGACGTGCGAGGCTGCCATCCGCATGCGGCGGCGCGGGATCGATCGCGAAGGCCGATGCAGATGGATGATATCGATGTCGGTGACCTCGTAGCCCAGGAAGGCCTGGAAGCTGTCAGCCGGATCCTCCAGGTCCTCGTCTTCATCCGACACCGACACGCACGCATCGAATCTGCCTTCCAGCGCGACGAAGAGGGCCTGGGCGTCAGCGTAGCCGGCAACGACGACGATATGGTCGTAAACCTCATCCAGGGTGTCGAGAACGAGATTGAGCCTGTCTGGATCGAGCACCGCGGCGCGATCCGTCACCGGCATACCCGCCGGGATGCCGTGCACCTGACAATCGGGAAGCCGCTTGATGATGTCCTCGAACGTCGCCGTACCTTGCATCAGATCATTGACGCCCTGCATTCCCGGCCGCACCCGTCCGCTCACGACATCCCCGCCGTCGAGCGCCCAGCGCACAAGCACAACCTGACGCCCGGCGCGGCTCAGTTCGGTCGCGAGCTGCAACGCGTCGTGAGTAGGATCGATACTTGGAGATTCACCCGCAACGATGGAGCGGAATCCATGATCCATGGTTGCCAGAGCGATAAGCTTTTCAGACGCCGCCGGTACGCTGTCGATGTGCATGAAGCGTGCAGCCGATGATGAGAGCGGGCTCGGCGCGATCTGGATTGAAGGCTCTACGGGGGGCGGCGCTCTACGCAGCAACCGGCGCAACGCTTCACGCCCAACGATGCCGATGAGCCCGAGCAGCAGGACGACGGCCATGCCGATCATCGCCGTTGCACCCTTGCGCGGATAGACCGGGCGCTGCGTTGCCTCGGCCCACTGCGTGACCTGCAAGGGCACCGCATCAGTCGTAACCGTTTCCAGATAAGAGCCGATCAGCCGGTTTATGAATTTCGCACCTTTGGCCGGGTCGGACGCCGTCATCCGAACCATGATCGAGCCATGGTCCTTGCCTGGCACGATCTCCAGACGGCGCGAGATATGAGACAGAAGACGCGCATCGGATACGGGTTCAGTGGTCGGCGGCTGATTCGGACGCTGCCGGGCGAGCCCGAGTTGCGTCAGCAGCGCCGATGTCCCTTCCGGCCTGCTGAAGTCCGGCCAGCGTTGCAGATCCTGCTCTTTTGCGACGGCGAGAATCCGCCCCGGCGCTTCAAGTCCGCGAATATGACCTGCAACCGCAGCGGCCGGATCGGAGGATTGAGCAAGCGTTAACGTCGCCTCAGCCTCGAACCGTGGCGCAAACCATGATTGAGCGACAAAAGCCGCCAGTCCCGCCGTGATCGTCGCCAGCATGAGTTGCGGCAGCGACCGTCTCACCGCCCGGAAGGCAGCGACCGGAAATGCCGGCAATGGCGCTTGGATCGACGGATACATGGGCTGCCAGGTTGCAGATGGTCCAACGCCGGCGCAGGCACGCTACCGGCCAGCTTCGATAAGAACCGGTAAACGTAACAAATTTCTTAATGTTATCTGTTGCGTACAACCACTTGCTCATGTGTTGCAGCATCGCCGCAAACTAACCGTCAATAATGTATAGGCGACTGCCCGCCGGATAGGCGGCATCAGGACGGTTCCGGGTGGATTGAGATTTTGCCGTGCGTCAGCGCCGGGCGCCGGAGTAGCGCGTCTCAGCCTCGTAATAGGCGTCGAAACCGACATCCCGGCGCAATTCGCCGAAGTCCATGATGCGGTCGTTGGGATGATGCTCCTCGCGCATCTCGGCGAGGCATTCCTTGATGGCCCGCATGCCCGCCGACAAGAGGGTCAACGGAAAAGCTGCAAAGCGATAGCCAATGTCATGAAGCTCTTGCATGGTCGGAATTGGCGTCGCCCCGCCCTCCACCATGTTCGCCATATGAATGCCGGGCGCTTCCTTGGTTACCCGGATCATCTCGTCGACCGAACGCGGCGCTTCCACGAACAGGATATCGGCGCCGAGATCGGAGAAGGCATTGGCGCGCCAGATCGCTTCGTCGAGACCATGCAAGGCGCCTGCATCCGTCCGCGCCAGGATCATGATGTCTCCGCCTTGGGCGCGAATTTTTTCGCGCGCATGGACAGCGGCCTTGATGCGGTCGCAGGCTTCGGCTCGGTCGACCACGAGCTTCCCACGTGTATGGCCGCAACGCTTCGGCGCAACCTGATCTTCTATCATGATGCAAGCGGCCCCGGCCTGGGCGTATCCGGCCACTGTGCGTTCGACGTTCAGCGCATTGCCGTATCCGGTGTCGCCGTCACCGATGACGGGGATTGGTGTCGCTGCGCAGATATTACGCAATTGATCGACGATCTCTCCGTAGCTG
This sequence comes from Pseudomonadota bacterium, assembly GCA_023423275.1. Taxonomy (GTDB): domain Bacteria; phylum Pseudomonadota; class Alphaproteobacteria; order Rhizobiales; family Hyphomicrobiaceae; genus ZC4RG25. Next base: position 12,690 of record JAFAFW010000031.1, on the reverse strand, counting down.
ATAAGGCCGAGGTCGGGTGCTCCCAGGCGCGCGGCGGAGGCCGCGAACCCTGACATGAACGTGAACCGGAAGCCCGCCTCACCGATCAGCTTCGCCGAGAGTCCGTCCCAACAGCACGGCATCATATGGCAACGTTCTTCGGCAAGAAGCGCGCGGAGCTCGGCGGCCTTCCCTGTCATGATGTTCTAGAGCCTCGTCAGGAGGAGGACTATGCCTGGAAAGACGTGGATCAGCAGCGCCGTCAGCAGCATGATCACCACGAACGGCCAGACTCCGGCTGCAACAGTCCGCATATCGGCCCGCGCGATGGACTGTATCACATAAAGATTGAGCCCAACCGGCGGTGTGATCAAGGCACACTCGATCATGATCACGAAATAGATTCCGAACCAGATCGGATCGAGGCCGATCGCCGGAAGAGCAGGCGCCAGAACCGGCACCATGAGCAGCATCATGGAGATGGATTCCAGAAAACATCCCATGATGAACAGAACAACCGTGATGGCCGCCAGGAACGGCTCGGTGGATCCGATACTGTCGATGATGAATGTGGAAATGTCTTGCGGGATCCGATAAAGCGCGATCGCCTTCCCGAACACCTTGGCCGCACCGACGATGATCAGGATAACAACGGTCGTCACCATCGCGCCGACCACCGCTTCCTTGAACTTCTGCCAGGTCATCGTCCGCAGCACGACGGTCGTGAGCAACAGGGAAAACGCAAACCCGACCGCGGCCGCTTCCGTCGGCGTCGCCGCGCCGGAATAGATAGCGGCGAAAACGAATATCGCGACGGCAACAGCGGGAAGGGCCCTGAGCGTTGCAGCACGGCGCTCCCCGGCCGTTGCCTTCGGCAGGCTGATGACCTGGCTGCTGCGGGCGGCGTAAAACATCGAATAGGCCGCGAACAGAAAGCACATCAGGATGCCAGGACCGACGCCGGCGAGGAACAGGGCCGTGATGCTCTCTTCCGTAATGAACCCATAGACGATCAGCGGGATCGACGGCGGAATGAGGATGCCGAGTGTGCCACCGGCGGCCAGCAGTCCATAAGTGAAATGGCGCGGATACCCGCGCGAGATCATTTCAGGAATGGCCACAGTCCCGATCGTGGCTGCGCACGCCACGGAAGAGCCGGAGATTGCTGAAAACAGCCCGCATGAAATAACGGTCGCGACCGCAAGGCCGCCAGGCCAGTGGCCAACCCACGCCTGTACGGCGGCAAACAAGTCTCTCCCGACGCCGCCCTTCAGCAGGATATTCGACATCAGCATGAACAGAGGCACCGACAGCAGGACGAAGTTCTGTGTCGAGGACTGCAATGCCTGCGGGGCGATGAGCGGCGAAAAACCACCGATCACGAGCAGGATGATGCCGAGCCCCCCGAGAGCCATGGCTACAGGGATGCGCAGCGCCAGCAATCCGAGCAGCACCGCGAGAATGATAACCGTCGTCACGGCTGCCGCCTCATAAGTCGCCACCGTGGCCGGCAGGAGCCGCCCAGGGGTGCCCCGCAACTACCCGGATCAATTCGACAACGGTTTGGATGGCCGCCCAGGCACAACCAACCGGCACAGCGGCTTCGACCCACCAGTTGGGGATGTCCACCATCGTGCCCGTGGTGCTGCCCTTATCGAAGGACTCCCACGCCAACTTGTATCCGTAGAAGGCGATCACAAGGAAAAAGACGAGCACGAATACGAGAACGAGAATATCCAGAGCGCGTTTTCCGTTTCCGCCAAGCATCTGATAAATGACGTCGATGGAAATGTTCTCGCAGTAATGGATCGTACGGCCCAGCGCGAGGAATACCCCCCAGAGCAGGAACAACTCGGACACTTCGGATGCCCAGGTCGTCGGCGCGATGAACAGATAGCGCGCAGTGACCTCGTACGTCAGAAAGACGCCGGTCAGAAACAGCATGACCGCGGCGACCATGCCGAGGAACTTGCTGATGTTGTCGATGAGCGTCATCGGCCTGCGTGCCTCAATCTCGACCGGGAGATGTCATGCTCTCCCGGCCGAGGCTCCACTCACTTCAGAGCCGAAGCGGCATCGTAGACCTTTTTGCCGAGATCCCCGGAGCCTTTCAGGAAGGCATCCCGGACCGGATTGGCGGACTTATGCCATTCGGCCATCTCGGCGGCCGTCGGCGTATAGACCGTCATCTTATGCTGCTTGCCGGCCTCGATCGACTTTGCCTCGATCTCAGCGAAGTCGGCGCGCAGCTTGCTTTCCGCCTTTCGGCCGGCATCGGTGATGATCTTGCGGTGCTCCTCGGAGAGCCCCTGCCAGACCTTATCGTTGATGACCACGACGAATTCGATCGCAACCGTGTTGGCGATCGTGACGGTATCCATCACCTCCCAGATCTTCCGCGACTGGATGGTATCGGGGCCTGTCAGGCCGATGTCGACGGTGCCGCGCTGATAGGCCAGGAATTGCTCGCCGCCTGCGACATTCACAGGCGATCCGCCGTTTTCGGATACCCAGGTGCCGAGCAGCTTGGCGAACACGCGGACCTTCTTTCCTTTCAGGTCCGCAGGTCCTTTGATTGGCGCTCCTTTGGACAGGATCACGGTGCCGCCGTAAGCCTGCCACCACAGAATGCGCCCGCCGGTTTTGGCCAGCATCGCCTCGTCCAGAGGCCCGCGCACGGGGCTGCCTGGAGCCACGGCCGCCTTCAGCTTATCCGCCGAATCGAACAGGAATGGCACGTAGAACACGTCAACCGCAGGCACATCGCCGACATAGCGCGCAAGGGACGCAACGCCCATTTCGACCTGGCCCGTGCCGACAGCTTTCGGCACATCCTTGTCATCATAGAGCTGTGCGCTATCGAAGATCTGAATTTCGATATCGCCCTTCGTCGCCGCCTCGACCTCCTGCTTGAACTGAAGCACGTTCTGTCCGAGCACGCTCTTCATCGGTAGCTGTAGCGTGAGGCGCAGCGTCGTCTTGGCTTCGGCCGGAAAAACCGCCGCGCAGGCGAATGCAATCGTCATGAGTGGCGCAAACAGCTTGCGCATAGGCGTCTCTCCCCAAATGTAAAGGACCGCATGGGGTCCTGCTTTTTCAGGCTCGTATCAGCCTGTTGAGGGGCGACCTTGCCAGAGAGACCGGGGCCACGCAAGGCATTGCAAATACGCCCATCGGCTAGGGTGCGGGGAAATTGCGCAGCCAAACCGGGGCGAGCGGCGGCAGGCTGTCTGCCGCCGAGGCGATCGCGTGCAGGCGCGGCGCATGTTCCGCAAACCACGCACGCCCGGGACGCCAGCGGGTCATCGCGCCGATGTAGATATCGAGCGCGGAGAACCGGTCGCCGAGAAACCACGGGTCTTTCGTCTCGGCCTCGACGATGCCCCACATCTTCTTGCTGTAAGCATCGACATTCGCCTGGAAGGCCTTTTGCGCGTCTTCACCCGGCACGAACCGGCTGGGGTCATCGGCATAGGTGAACGTCGGATAGATGTTGGCGATGATGAATATGAGCCAGCGTAAAAAGCGATCGCGGCCCGGCGTTCCCGGCGCGGGGACCAGCGCATCGCTCGCCGCAACGTCCGCAAGCAGCAGAGTGATGGCCGCACTTTCGGTCATGATCGTGCCGTCGGGGCAGACAAGCGCCGGAACCTGAGCCACTGGGTTGTAGCGAGCTACGCGTTGGCGATCGTCCGCCGACTTGAAGAGGTCCCCGACATCCTCCGTTTCGTAAGGCAGCCCGTACCAGGCAAGTTGAGCTTCCACCAGCACCGAGCCCCAGCCCGGGCGCGCAATCAGTTTGTACATTGCCGTTATCCTTTCCGACCGAGTTGGCCAGTGCGGCGCAGACACGAACATCCCGGACAGTCACACGACTGCCGCTTTAGCGTCGTCTTCATGGCGACATGTGTTGGCGCCCGTCACGATTGACCACGATAGGCCGTCGTGATGGCCGGGAAAATGAGGAAATGCGATGAATTCCGCCAAGCTACTGATTGCGAAAACGCTGGGTCTTGCCGCATGCGCATGTGTCGGCATGGGGATAGCAGCGGGCGCGGCATCGGCACAGGCCAAAATCCAGGTTGGCACGCTCACCTGCAAGGGCGGCGGTGGCGTCGGCCTTGTCGTCGCGTCCCAGAAGACGTTCCATTGCCGCTATACGGCGGAAGGCAAGCGCACGACCGCAAACTTCACGGCAACGATGACACGGATCGGCGTCGATGTCGGCGTCACCGGCGATACGACCATCGTCTGGGGCGTGCTGGCGTCCGGCAACACACTCGCGCCCAGCGCCATCGCCGGTGAGTATGCGGGCGCTTCGGCGGATGCCTCCATCGCGGTCGGCGGCGGCGCCAACGTTCTCGTCGGAGGCTCGAACAAGGGCATTTCCCTGCAGCCTCTCAGCATTCAGGGCCAGGAAGGCGTGAACCTCGCCGTCGGCGTGTCGAGCCTCAATCTGCGCCTCGAGCGCTAGCCGTCAGCTTAGGCCACCAGCGGAGCCGGCAAGCCTCTGTCGTAAGATGAACGGCCAAGGCTTGCCGCAATGATTTCGAGACTGCCCTCGATCGTGCGCCCCCACGTGAGCGCACAGCCGCCTCCCGGGGCTGGAAAGGCCCGCTGCGTCAGGTTGGCCGGAAGGTGTACGAACCCGCTTCGCATCGGCCAGCTTGCCGTCCTCGCCTGATCGAGCGCCGCGTAAAGAACGGCGTTACAAAGATAGCCGCCTGCATCGCGCGACAGGATCGCGGGATGCCCGCTCCTCCTCAGACGATCCAGAGCGTGCGTAACGGGGATCGTGGCGGGCAAATAGTCCGGCGCGTCCGGCGAAAGCAGCCGCGCCACCGGGAACAATCCGGCTGCGTCGGGGAGCGCGCGCGCCAGGTTCTGTCCGCGCACTTCGAGTGTGAACCCCGTCGCCTTGCCGGATACGCCGAAGTGCAGGCTCACGGCGGGGCGCAGGTCGGCGATCAGCTCCGCCACGCGTTGCGGCGCGATGCGCCACTCGGTCGGCAGAATGGCGTAGCCAAATTGATATCCCGGCCACCGTTTCTCCGCCTCCCGCGCAAGCAACGGCACCAGTTCCGTGGTGGCATTGTCAGCAACGCCAGGGAACGAGCCGAAGCCGGTCAGCAACAACGTGGGGCGGCGGGTATGCATCACCAGAAGATAATCCCGAAGGGGCTTCCGAAGAAGACCGTAAGCGCAGAAGGCTGGCGATCAGCCGCGCTCCTTCATGAGCTGCAGGATCGTATCCACCGCACGCGTTGCGACCAGCCGGCCCTCCCGCACCTCCTGCTCGATCTTCTCGATCCGCCGGCTGGTCTCCGGATCGGCACGCAAGGCCGCGATCAGCCGGTCGTGCAGCATGTCGCGCATCCAGGAGACAGCCTGCTCCTGTCGCCTTTCCGCAAACTCTCCGCTTGTGGTCAAACGGTCGCGATGCTCGCCGATCTTGCCCCATATCGCATCGAGCCCGACATTGTCCTGGCCGGAAGCGACCAGCACCGGAGCAACCCAGTTTGCGGAGCGTGGAGATAGGATGTTCATGGCGCTCTGATAGTCGGCCGCCGCCCGCCGAGCGCGATTGATGTTGTCGCCATCGGCTTTGTTGATGACGATCATATCCGCAATCTCGATGACGCCCTTCTTGATCCCCTGCAGATCGTCCCCCCCGCCGGCAAGCATCAGCACAAGGAAGAAGTCGACCATGTCCGCGACCGCTGTCTCGGATTGGCCGACGCCGACCGTTTCCACGATCACAACGTCAAAACCCGCCGCCTCGACCAGGATCATCGACTCGCGCGTGCGGCGCGCCACACCGCCCAACGTACCGGAGGTGGGAGACGGTCGGATGAACGCATCCGGGCTGGCCGACAGCCGTGACATCCGCGTCTTGTCGCCAAGAATCGAACCGCCGGAACGCCGCGATGTAGGATCGATCGTCAGAACGGCGACCTTGTGACCGCGGTCGATCAGGTTGAGACCGAACTGATCGATAAATGTGGATTTGCCGACACCGGGAACCCCCGTCACGCCAATGCGCCAAGCTTGGCCCGTCTGCGGCAGGAGGTCCTGCAGCAGGTCCTGCGCGATCGCCTCATCGGCCACACGGGAACTTTCAACAAGGGTGATCGCCCGCGCCAGCATGGCACGCTCTCCACCGCGGATCCCCGCGGCAAGATCGGCGGCGCTCAGCGCAGTACGGCCAGACGTCATGCCATCAACTCCGATTCTTCCAAGGAGAACTTGGCAAGGAACCGGCGCTGCGCCAAGTGCCCAACAGCCTGTGAAATAGGGATGCGCCGTCAACACACCATCACAAGCCGTTGTGAACTTCGGCCGGCGTTTGGTTGCAGCAGCCGAGCGAGGCTCTTAGAGTGCGCGACTGCGGCCAGTCTTGAGGGGGACATCGGACCATGGAGCTTTCACCGCTCGCCAACACGGCCATGATCGCCGGGGTTGGCTTTCTGCTGTTCATTTTCCTCTGGTACGTTACCTCCGATTTCCCGCGTGGGGCGAAAATCGTCGCCCGCCTCATCCTGCTGTGCGTCGCCGCGCTGCCGCTCGGCCTGGGGCTTCTGACCACGCTCCACATGCCGAGGCATGCGGAGCGTTCCGCGAGCGCTCCCGCATCGCCCCCCGAAGAGTTTGGCCGGGTTGCCCCACAGCAGGACCAGGCGGATCGCGAGCAATCCGCCAGGCGTGCTCCGATTCCACCGCCACCTCCAGCCAGCGCGCCGAAGCCATCGATGAGGGCGCCTGAAAGTGCCGCCCCGTCACCTCAGGATTCGGCGGCGCCATCACCGGCGCCGGGCGCGAGGACGGAAGCTCAGCCACCCGCCGCCGCACCGTCCACGCCCGACGAATGGGACATCGTTCCCGTCTTCTACGGCACCGATCGCAACCGATCGACGGAACAGCCGCGTGTCGAATACGGCTCGGACCGGGCGCGCAGGCTCCAGCTTGGACACGCCCTCGTCACCGTTCCGAAATCGCACCAGGTGCCACAGGTCGAGCGGCCCTGGGTCTATACCATTCCCTTCACCAGCATCGTGATCTGGCAGGAGACCGAAGACCCGAAGAAACATTTCACGATGAAGGATATCCGTGAGGTCTCGCGCGAAGAGTTCCTCGAGCTGGTTCGCAAGCGGCTCGCCGATTCCAATCAGTTCAAGGACCATGCGCTGGTGTTCGTGCACGGGTTCAATACCAGCTTCGACTATGCCGTCTACCGTACGGCCCAGATCGCCTATGACCTGAAATTCGACGGCGCGCCGTTTCTCTATAGCTGGCCCTCGAAAGGACAGTTCGGCGTTCAGGACTACAGCTACGATCGCGAAAGCTCGACCGCCGCAGAACCGTATCTGAAATCGTTCCTGGAGATGGTCGCCCGCGAATCCGGAGCAAAATCGATCAGCATCATTGCGCACAGCATGGGCAACCAGCTTCTGCTGCCGGTGCTGCGTGATCTGCGCCGGTCGACGCCGCCCGACATCAAGATCTCCCAGGTGATTCTGGCGGCCCCGGATGTCGATCGCGACAACTTCGAATTCCTGGCGCGCGAGATCCAGGGCATCAGCGATGGCGTGACGCTGTTCGTTGCTTCGAACGACCGCGCCATGATCGCCTCGCGTCAGTTCTGGGGCGGCGTTCCGCGCGCCGGTGACGTTCCGACCGGCGGGCCGATCATCCTGCCCGGTATCGACACGATCGACGTGACGGGCATCAACACGGATATCTGGTCGATGAACCATTCCGGCTATGCCGAGACGACAACCCTGCTGGACGACATTCAGCAGTTGATCAAGACCGGCAAACGCCCGCCGAAATCACGCGTGCCGACGCTTCAGGAAATCACGACGACGAACGGCGGCTTGTTCTGGCGTTATCCGGCGGCGCAGTAGGGACGGAACCCAGGCGCACAGCACGCAGCTCTCGCGGCGGGAGCAAAAGCTCTCGCCGCTCGGACGCCTTCAGCCCGCGAACGTACCGATTTTCCCGGGGTTCATGATGCCGAGCGGATCGAGCGTGCGCTTGATCTGCTGCATGATGTCAAGGCCGGGGCCAAGCTCCGACTTGAGGTATTTCAACTTGCCCTGGCCGACGCCGTGCTCACCCGTGCAGGTTCCGTCCATGGCGATGGCGCGCTTGGCCAGGCGCTCGAGAAACGCCTCCATGCGAGAGACTTCCGCCGGATTCTTCATGTCCAGAACCGGCGAAGTGTGGAAGTTGCCGTCTCCGACATGACCGACGATCGGCGCGATGATGCCGGTCTCCTTGATATCCGCCTGGGTTTCAAGCACGCATTCGGCCAGGCGGGAGATCGGGACGCAGACGTCGGTCGCGAGCACTTCCTTGCCCGCCCAGGTCGTGCGGACTGCCCAGTAGGCATCATGCCGGGCCTTCCAGAGCGCCCGCCGGTCTTCCTCGCGTTCGGCCCAGTCGAAGCGGATCGCACCCTCGGCCATTGCGATTTCCTCGAACAGGCGCACTTGATCGGGCGCGGAGACCTGCGTGCCGTGAAACTCCAGGAACAGCGTCGGCCGCTCTTCGAACGACGTCTTGGAGTACGTATTGACGGCCATCACCTGGATCTCGTCGAGCAGCTCCATGCGCGCAACGCCAAGGCCGAGCTGGATCGCCTGGATCACCGAGTTACAGGCTCCCTCGATCGAGTTGAACGGGCAGACCGCCGCCAGCACGACCTCAGGAATGCCGTAGAGACGCACCGTCAGTTCGGTGATCAGCCCCAGCGTTCCTTCCGAGCCGATCAGCAATCGCGTCAGGTCGTATCCTGCCGACGATTTGCGTGCCCGGCGGCCGGTGCGCACGACGGAGCCATCCGGCATCACCGCCGTGAGGTTCAGCACATTCTCGCGCATCGTGCCGTAACGGACCGCGTTGGTGCCGGACGCGCGGGTTGCAGCCATACCGCCCAGCGTTGCTTCCTCGGCGCCCGGATCGATCGGAAAGAACAATCCCATGTCGCGCAGGTGATCGTTCAACTGCTTTCGCGAGACACCGGCCTGCACAAGGCAGTCGAGATCCCGATCATGCACCTCGAGCACGGTGTTCATGCGCGAGAAATCGACCGAGATCCCGCCCAGAGGCGCGTTGACGTGGCCCTCCAGTGAGGTGCCAGCGCCGAACGGTATGACCGGGACGCGATGCGCGGCAGCGACGCGGACGATCTCCTGCACCTCTTCAGTGGATTCCGGCCAGACGACGGCATCAGGCGGCTGATTGGCGATCCAGGTGAGCGTATGTCCGTGCTGCCGGCAAATCGCTTCGCCCGTCTGCAATCGATCACCAAACCGCTGCCGGAGCACCGCCAGGGCTGTCTTTATATCAGCGTGCTGAGACCCGGTCTCCGGGACGGCTGCGGTGGTCATGATTCCTCGCCCTGCAGATCGATGGCTGCAATTTGCAGCTTTGGTTGGCCGAGAACTTACTGATGCCGCTCGATCTATGCAAATCGTCCGAATCTTTCGCCCGCCCTTCAGCGTTGTCAGATTCTCACGAGTGCGCAGAGACGGATGTAAATGCCACATCACGTGGACAACTCTGATTCAGTGGATTGGAGTTTCTTCCTCAGACATCGGATTTGCCGTAGGAGAGCAGGCTGGGGTCCCGACGGGACTTCGAGGGGATTCATCAGGGAGTGCCAGTCATGTTTCGGAGGCTGCTCATTGCTGGCCTCGCCATTACGGCGGCCGGTTTTGTGTCCACTGCGCATGCTCAGCAGGGATCGGCGGATAAGTGGGTGCTTGTCGGAAAAGGTGAAATCGACCAGTCCAAGCCTTCGGGCACGCTCGACGTTTCGCGAGCGAAGGGCGCCTACAAAGCCATCCGCCTGATCAACCGGCGCGGCGAATTGGACATCGTCAACATTCAGGTGCGCTACGCGAACGGCAGCGCCGCGAACGAGAGGCGCGACATCAACCTGAAGGCCGGTGAGCGCACCCGCCCGATGGATCTTCGGGCCGACGATCGCTTCCTCGAAGACGTGACGCTGTCCTTGAAGACCAAGCAGAACGCCCGCAGGGGTCTCGTTGAAGTCTATGCTCTCCAGAGCGCCGCTGGCGCGAAAATGGCCCGGCCGGCCAGTGGCGGACAGGTCGTCGCTGGTCCGACGTCACCGGATCGGAACACCGCCAAGCCCGGCACGGTCTCTGAAAGCGGCTCCGTGATGTTCGGGTTCCAGAGCGTCGGATTTGGCGTCGATCGCGATGCCATCAAGGTTGGCGCGGAGATCGGCAAGTTCGACCGCATCCGGCTTCGCGTGCTGGAGAATGACATTCACCTGAACGAGCTGAAGGTGGTCTACACCTCGGGCGAGCCCGATGTTCTGGCCGTCAACGCGGATCTCAAGGAGAACACGCGCTCGAACTGGCTGTCCATCAAAGGCGACCGGTTCATCCGCGAGATCCAGATGAGCTACCGTTCGCGTCCGAACTTCAAAGGGTTCGCGCGCGTCGAGGTCTACGGTGACTATGCTCCCAACTGGCTCGGCCCGAACGGCGAAGGCCGCAAATATAACAAGGGCTGGGTGCTTCTGGGCGCCAAGGCCGCTGGCTTCGTCGGGTTCGACAACGAGGCCATCCAGGTCGGCCGCAATGAAGGCGGATTCAAGCGCCTTCGCGTCGCCGTCAAGGAGCGTGCGATCACGCTGAACGAATTGCGCGTCGTCTACGGCAGTGGCGCGGAGGATGTGATCGCTGCAAAGTCACGGGTTGATGCCGACCAGTCCTATGGACCCATCGATCTCAAAGGCGGAACGCGCGTCATCAAGGAGATCCGTGCGAAGTATCGCTCCCGCTTCTTCGACAAAGGAGCCATGGGCAAAGGCGCCGCCATCGTCGAGGTGTGGGGTCAGCACTGAGCTTACGATCCCGACTTGATTTGAAGAAAAGCATCAGGGCCGCCCTTGCGGCCCTGATTTGCGTTTCAGCCGCCTCATCCCCATGTCAGCGTCATCGTTCACGTGAGGAGATGTTCTGAATGCTCGGAAAGTCCGCACTCGCAACCCTCGGCCTGACTGCTCTCATCTTGGGCCCGCCGGCGCTTGCCCAGAACCGAGGCTTCATCACTGCCGAACAGGCTATCGAGATCGCCAAACAGCAGGGCCTCGTGACTGTCGAGGAGGTCGAGCGTGACGACGGCAAGTGGGAAGTGGAGGGCAAGGACGTTTCCGGCCGCGAAATCGAGGTGGATATCGACGCACGCTCCGGGCAGATCGTCAAAATCGAACGGGACTGATTGCCGCTCGCGTCGCGTCCAAGGGGGTTTCGGCACGCCTCCGCGCCTGCCATAATCGAACGAGACGGAGGCCGGCATTTCGGCCTCTGCAGCTTCGTATCTGCTACTCGGAGATGCTCACGTGAAGACCCGCGCCGCCATTGCCCTTGAAAAAGCCAAGCCGCTTCAGATTGTCGAGGTCGATCTCGAAGGCCCGAGGGAAGGAGAGGTTCTGGTCGAGGTGAAGGCGACCGGGATCTGCCATACAGATGAGTTCACGTTGTCCGGCGCCGACCCCGAAGGTCTGTTCCCGGCAATCCTCGGCCATGAAGGTGCAGGCGTCGTTGTCGATGTCGGCCCGGGCGTAAAAAGCGTGAAGAAGGGCGACCACGTCATCCCGCTCTATACGCCGGAATGCCGGCAATGTCCGTCGTGCCTCTCGCGCAAGACCAATCTGTGTACCGCCATCCGCTCCACCCAGGGGCAAGGTCTCATGCCGGATGGGTCGAGCCGCTTTTCGCTCGAAGGCCGCCCCGTCCACCACTACATGGGCACCTCGACATTCTCGAACTTCACGGTGCTGCCTGAAATCGCGGTTGCAAAAGTCCGCGAGGACGCGCCATTCGACAAGATCTGCTACATCGGTTGCGGCGTCACCACCGGCATCGGCGCCGTGATCAACACCGCGAAGGTGCAAGCCGGAGCCACGGCCATCGTGTTCGGGCTCGGCGGCATCGGTCTCAATGTCATCCAGGGCCTGCGTCTCGTCGGTGCCGACATGATCATCGGCGTCGATCTCAACAACGACAAGAAAGCCTGGGGCGAGCGCTTCGGCATGACTCACTTCGTCAATCCGAAGGAGGTCGGCAAGGATCTGACCGCCCATCTCGTCAACATGACGAAGCGCGGCTCGGACCAGATCGGCGGCGCGGACTACACCTTCGACTGCACGGGCAACGTCGAAGTCATGCGTACCGCGCTGGAAAGCTGCCATCGCGGTTGGGGCGAGTCGATCGTCATCGGCGTCGCCGGTGCCGGCCAGGAGATCAAGACGCGTCCCTTCCAGCTCGTCACCGGACGTGTGTGGAAAGGCACCGCCTTCGGCGGCGCGCGCGGCCGTACCGACGTGCCCAGGATCGTCGACTGGTACATGGACGGGAAGATCGAGATCGACCCGATGATCACGCACACGCTGCCGCTCGAGAAAATCAACGAGGGCTTCGACCTGATGCACGAAGGCAAGAGCATCCGCAGCGTGGTGGTGTTCTAGAGTCTTTCCGCCTTTGGCGGAATCGCCTGACCACCCCGCTCCCCCGCCCAGCCACCCAGCGGCATCATGCTTCGGGGTGGCCGGGCGGGGGAGCGGGGCGGTCAGGCGATTCCGCCAAAGGCGGAAAGATTCTAGAACACCACCACGCTGCGGATGCTCTTGCCTTCGTGCATCAGGTCGAAGCCCTCGTTGATTTTCTCGAG
>JAFAFW010000005.1 GCA_023423275.1 Pseudomonadota bacterium | reverse complement strand
GGCACTGCCGCGACGCGCGTCGCGGCCGGATCGTCCAACGGTCGGCTGTCGTCTGAGACAGCGCATGGAACGATGCCCTCCGCCAGTCTCGGCGGAAGGCGGGATTGCGCGTCCTCAAGGCGAGGATGACCGAATTGATCCAGGCCGCCTGATCGAAACTGCTTTCGGGAACCGCTGTCCCGCGGATGATCCTGAAACCTACGTGCTTGCCTGGCTGGCTCTCCTGCCGGCCGCGACCGATGCGCCGTGTGCCGCGGCCAAACTCGCTGCCCGTTGGCGCCGCGAAAATCATTCCTCCTGGCACCACCGCCTGCTCGACCTTCTCGAATTTATCGCCACGCACAAGCGTCTTCCGGCCGGCCAATGCGCTGGCCGCTCGTCTTCCTCATCAGCAAACAAGGACTGTCATGACCCAAGCCGCTAACCTCGGTTTTCCTCGCATCGGCATCCGGCGCGAACTCAAGCAGGCCACGGAGGCCTATTGGAAGGGCAGCATCGATGCCTCGACGCTGTTTGCCACTGGCGCAGACCTCAGAGCCCGCCACTGGAAGCTCCAGCGGGACGCTGGAATCGCCGTCATCCCCTCAAATGACTTTTCATTTTACGACCAGGTTCTCGATACGAGTGCCATGGTCGGCGCGGTGCCGCGCCGGTTTCTGAGCGTAGCCGGCGTCCAGCCGGAAAATGCGAACCAAACTGCCCGCTCGGCGATGGAGGCTGCCGTCCGCGGCGCCGGCCATCCCGATCTCGACCTGTATTTCGCCATGGCCCGCGGCACCAAGGATGCACCGGCGATGGAAATGACCAAGTGGTTCGATACCAACTACCACTACATCGTGCCGGAATTTCAGAAAGGGCAGGCGTTCCGTCTGTCCTCGCGCAAGGCGTTGGATCAGTTCAACGAGGCGAAAGCTCTCGGAATAATAACACGCCCCGTACTGCTGGGGCCCGTAACGTATCTGACACTCGGCAAAGTCAAAGGCGAGGACTTCGACCCGATTTCACTGCTCGATGCACTTTTGCCGGTCTATGCCGAATTCCTGGGCGAACTGAAAACTGCCGGCGCTGAATGGGTCCAACTCGACGAGCCGATCCTGTCGCTGGATCTCACCCAGGCCCAGAAGCGCGCCTTGCGCCTCGCTTACCGGCAGTTCGCGGAGGTGGCGCCTAAAATCATGGTCGCCAACTATTTCGGCGAATATGGTGATAACCTTTCCGTCGCAGCAGATCTTCCCGTCGCAGGACACCATGCCGATCTCGTGCGTGGGCAAGGAGAGCTGGACAAACTCTTGCAAGTTCTGCCCGCGGATCGCGTCTTGTCACTCGGCGTCATTGATGGCCGCAACATCTGGCGCGCCAATCTGCAAGCCGCATTCGCACTCGTCGAAAAAGCAATATCCGCTCGGGGCGGCGATAATATTCAAATCGCGCCCTCGTGCTCGCTCATGCATTCACCCGTCGACCTGGATGCTGAGACCAAGCTCGATCCTGAGCTCAAGGGATGGATGGCGTTTGCCAAGCAGAAGTTGGATGAAGTCGCCACACTATCGCGCGCGGCGAGCAATGGCGTGAAAAGTGTCGAGGCGGCATTCCGCGCCAGCGACGAGGCCGTGAACAGCCGCAAGACCTCGGCTCGAATCCACGATCGCAATGTTGCTGAACGTCTGGCAAACATCGCCGCGAACGACTTTGCGCGCCAGAGCCCGTTCGAAGTCCGCCGCAACAAGCAGCGGGCCTCGATACCGCTTCCGGCTTTCCCGACCACAACGATCGGCTCGTTTCCCCAGACGCCCGAAATACGCAAAGCGCGTGCCGCGAACCGGAAGGGTGAGTTGGACGATGCCTCTTATGATGCGTTCCTGAAAACGGAAACGGAAAACGCCGTCCGCATCCAGGAGAAAATCGGCATCGATGTGCTCGTTCATGGAGAGTTCGAGCGCAACGACATGGTGGAGTATTTCGGAGAGCAGCTTTCCGGCTTTGCCTTCACGCAGAACGGATGGGTGCAGTCTTATGGCTCACGCTATGTGAAGCCGCCGGTGATCTTCGGTGACGTCTGGCGGCCAGAGCCCATGACGGTCAAATGGTCTGGTTACGCACAATCTCTGACGAAGAAACCCATGAAGGGTATGCTGACAGGACCAGTCACGATCCTGCAGTGGTCGTTTGTTCGCGATGACCAGCCGCGGTCCGAGACCTGCAAACAGATCGCGCTCGCCATCCGTGACGAGGTGGTCGATCTGGAGAAAGCCGGCATCCGGCTTATTCAAATTGATGAGCCTGCGCTCCGCGAGGGTCTCCCGTTGCGCTCTGCCGAACGCGAGAACTACCTGCAGTGGGCCGTCGATTGCTTTCGCCTGTCGGCGGCCGGCGCCGCCGATGAAACGCAGATCCACACCCACATGTGCTACTGCGAGTTCAACGATATCATGCCGTCGATCGCAGCTCTCGACGCGGACGTCATCTCGATCGAAACGTCGCGTTCGGATATGGAGCTTCTGGAGAGCTTCTCGAGCTTCAAATACCCCAACGAGATCGGGCCAGGAGTGTACGATATTCACTCTCCCCGCTGCCCAAGCGCAGCGGATATGACCAACCTGCTGTCCAAGGCCAGGGAGCGTCTCGCTCCCGAACAAATCTGGGTCAACCCTGATTGCGGCCTTAAAACGCGCCGGTGGGAAGAGGTCAAACCTGCTCTGGAAAACATGGTGGCCGCCGCCAAGGCCATGCGCTCAGCTTCATAACCCGAAACAGGACGCAAGAAGCCGCCGGATTCTCCCGCGGCTTCTTGCCTTACGGCTTTCGGCAATGGCTTTGGTTGATCTTCCGATCTTGCCTATCGGGAGAACCTGATCGGAACCGTCAGCGTAACACTGCCCTGACCAAGATCCGATGGTGGCGCAGGCAGGGGACTGGCGCGGTGAGCCAAGGCGACAGCCTCTTCATCCAGCCTCGGATGCCCCGCGGATCGAAGGAGCTGCGCTGACAAGACCTCTCCGGACCGGTCGATGATAAAGATGACCGATGCTGTTCCGCTGCCACTCCCAGGATAGCGCTTGTGCCTGTTGAGATGCGCGACCAGGGCCCCGCGCCAGGTCGCCACGGATGTTGAGGACGACACACCCGCGACCGGCGCCGCGCTGAGTTGATCCTGCCTCGTTTCGACCGGCTTCGGTGCGGCTGTCGCGATTGCGGCCTTGCTCGGTGGCTTTACGCGTTTGCTGGGCGGCTTCTTCTTGGAAACCGTCTCGGGCTTCTCCGTCGGCGTTTGATGGGCGGCAGGCACTGGCTTCCTGGTCGGGATCGGCGGAGGTGGCGTGGGAATGACGGCCTCCGCCTGCTCGTTTTCCGGAAGTTCCGGCAACAGTTCAGCCATGTCCATCTTCTCGACGGGCTCCCGAGGATCGCTGACGGGCTCGGCCTCCTTGACGTCCTGATCGCGCCCCAGCGGATGCGTCGGCTCATCGACCGGTTCGAGTTTTGCATCCTTCGGCGCGTCTACATCAGACTGCACCATCTCGGGGCCGATCGCCACGTCCTGTTCGATCGCCACCTGTGGCGCCACTGGAAGCGCCGTCAGATCAATCGTGATTGCCGCGGGTAACTCGTCAGACACGACAAGTTCGTCAGACCAATACACGACGCCCCAGGCCATACCGGCGTGCGCCGCCAGGACGACGAGCGCAGCGATGGCCCAGTGCCCCAAGATGCGCCAAAGCGACGGCTTATGTTTGGGCGGCGCGATCACGAGTGTCGCTGCTGCTGCGGTGGTTCAGGACGGGAAACGACATAGGCCGCCGATGCCAGCAACAGCCCGGCGACAAGAACCGACAACCACGGAGCCGGATGCGCGCCAAGCCAGAACAGAATGAAGCCAAGACTCATCCCAACGCAGGCACTGACTTTGGCCGTGCGCGAAATGGCCCCGTATCGCCGCCAGGCGACGAGCGTTGGGCCAAACCGAGGGTGCTCCATCAGCCACGCTTCAAGACGCGGCGAGGAGCGCGCAAAGCAACCCACGGCGAGGATCAGAAAGATGGTGGTCGGCAGGAGCGGCACAACGGTGCCGATCAAACCAATCCCGACAAGCACAAGTCCAAGCGCCTGATAGGCCAAGCGGGTCATCTGAATATCCATCGCAGAGCCTTGATTGCTGCACTGAGTGTGCGCTGGCTGGCGACGGATTCGTTTCGCCCTGGCTGGCTCGCGGTTGCTATTTCACTCTCCCCCTGCGGCCTGAATTTGACCGGCAGCGCGGAAGATAGCTTCCCTTTCATAGCGAATTTTACTCATCTCAGCACCTCCTTAAGGCATTGAGCGAGCGAAATTTCAGGCGGCCGAGGCGCGATTTTTCTCTTTGGCGAAGGGGCTGAGACCGAGCCACTTCTGCATGGATTGCGCAACGGGCTTATCTCCGATCAGCTCCATATGACCGGCCGCGACTTCCTCCTGCACCGTCGAAAGCCCCATCCAGACGGATGTCATGCTCCTCAAAGAGCTGCGCACGAAGAGGTCGATATCAAACCCAGGATTGCTCGAACACAGGTCAACCGAGCCGCCCTCGATCACGAGCCACCAGGACTGCTTCTCCGGCTCAAGTTCGGGATAAATAAAGTTGATTGTACACCGGCGAGGCGGCAACGGCTTTGGGTCCAGATGGCGCCGCATGTCCCACATCAGGAGGGAAGGGTCCAAATTCTTGAGCGACAGCGAGGCTTCAACCCACCGTTGCCCCCAGATGCCCAACGACATGACAACGGGGCGCAGATCCTCGCCGGCGTCTGTCAGCCGGTAATCGAAGACACCGCGCTGGCCGGTCGGGACGGCAACCACGACGCCGACCTCCTCGAGATCCTTGAGCCGCTTGGACAGAAGCGACGGTGACATCAGCGGCACGCCACGCCGCAGATCGTTAAATCGCGTCGTCCCGCAAAGCAATTCGCGCAGAACAAGCGCCGTCCAACGCGAGCAAACGACTTCCGCGGCCATCGCCACGGGACAGAACTGGCCGTAGCTTCCCCGATCGAATCTCTCGCTCATGGGTATCTCCAAACGACCAACTGCGCATATGCGGCGGGTACAGATCTTGTATCATTCCGCTGCGTGTCCGTCACCGGCGACGACGGCTGCAACCCGCATTCCTGGCCAGAAGTTGAAAACGCGATTGTGCCCTGCCAGGCCTCTGAACGAAGGCGTCGGTCCAAAGTACAGTTCCTGAACTAGATGCGTTTTCAAGAGACTGGCAATAAGCGGCATTCGACATCCGTCCAAAAGAAACCGGGAGATCGCCATGACTGCCATCGCAACCGCCCCGACCATCTCTGAACACCGAAAAGACGCCGTCTCCATCGCCGGAGAACTCGCCGAAATCTTCGCGCAACGCGCCAAGGAAAACGACGAAGAAGACCGTTTCGTTGCGGACAATTTTGCCCTGCTGAAGGCATCCGGTTTGGTGGAAGCCGGCGTGCCGAGCGAGCTGGGTGGTGGTGGCTGTCCTATCGACGAATTGGCGACAATCCTGCGGATCATGGCACACGGTTGCGGCTCCACAGCGCTTGCCTTTTCCATGCATACTCACCAAGTCGCGGTGCCCGCATGGCGGTGGAAACATCAGAACGCGACCGCCGTGGAACCTCTGCTCAAGCGTATTGTCAACGAGCGCATTTTCCTGCTCTCCAGTGGCGGATCGGATTGGATCACCGGGTCTGGAAAGGCCGAGAAGGTCGACGGCGGATATCGCATCAACGCGCGCAAAATCTTCACATCCGGCGCGCCGGCCGGTGATCTGCTGATGACTGGCGCCATCTATGAGCCCGAAGGTCAGGCGCCGCAGGTCCTGCACTTCGGCATCCCCATGAACTCGCCGCATGTGAAGGTGCTCGACAACTGGCGGACCCTTGGCATGCGCGGTACAGGTTCGCACGATGTCCTCATCGAAGGCCATCTCGTGCCGGATGCCGCCGTCGCCGCCCAGCGCAAAGCGGGAGAATGGCATCCGCTCTTCCAGGTCATCTCCACGATCGCGTTCCCGCTGATCTACAGCGTCTACCTGGGGGTCGCGGAAAGCGCGCGCGACATCGCTCTCGGGCTGGCTCGGAAGAAGGTTCCCGGCCGGCATACCGTTCATCTCGCTGGCCGCATGGATACGGAGCTGGCCGCCGCGCGCCTTGCCCATGAGTTCATGCTGTCGGCGATTCGCCAAAGCGCGCCGTCTGCCAGCACCGTCAATCAGGTTATGATCGGCCGGCAACTGGTCGGCCGGCATGCCATCGCGGCCGTCGAATATGCGATGGAACTCGCGGGCGGCGCCGGCTTCTATCGATCCGCGGGTCTCGAACGGCGCTTTCGCGACATCCAGGCCGCCCGTTATCATCCTTTGCAGTCGGGCCCGCAGGCCGAATACACGGGAGCGATGGCGCTTGGGATGCCGACCGAGCAGATCTTCTAGTCAACACCCTAGCTCTCAATGATCGACGACCCCGGTGGCTGTATCGAATGTGATGTCTGCGGGAATGAACGCGGTCCGACGATCGTGTTCATTCCCGGCTCGTGCAGCACTGGCGCCGCATGGCGACCGGTCATCGCCGCCCACGGTGACCGCTTCCGTTGCGTAACGACGAGCTTGCCTGGATATGGACGCACCGCCGAGCGGCGCACGATTGATGACCCTGCAATCAGCCGGGTCACCGAGGTCGTCTTCTCCATCATCCGGCATAGCGGTCAGCGCCGCGTTCACCTCGTCGGTCATTCTTTCGGCGGCTTGGTTGCCTTGGCAGCCTCACTTCAGGACGCGACTTCGATCGCCAGCTTGACCGTCGTGGAGGCTCCCGCAGCGCAGCTCTTGGAATCGTCCGGCGAGCCCCAGCACTATCGCGCCTTCCGTGACATGACCGACGCTTATTTCGCAGGCTTCCGGCAAGGAGACACGCAAGCTATTGCCGCCATGATCGATTTCTACGGAGGCACCGGCACATTCGCGTCCTGGCCGGCACGCGTGCGCGCCTATGCGCTCGAGACAACGGCGGTCAACATCCTGGATTGGGCGAGCGCCTACACATTCCCCCTGTCTCCATCGATCCTTAGCAGTCTTCAGGTGCCGCTCCTCGTGCTTCGCGGCGGGGCCAGTCACCCGGCCGTCCAGCGCGCTAACGAACTATTGAGCATCCATGCCAACGGCGCAGACCTGAAAACCATCACGGATGCAGCGCATTTCATGATCTCGACGCACGCAGAGGCTGTGGCTGGTGCGATCGTGCGCCATATCGTTCGGGTTGAGAGCGCCTGAATCCGGTGTGCCGTCACAGCTACAACCGACGATTAGCGCACGCGCTTAGCGAGGGTTCATCGTCTCAAGGGTGCAGCAGAAGCTTGCAACGCCGCACGGGTTACCGTAAGAGGCACCATCTCTCGGACGGCGGTGATTTTGGCAGCCACCAATCATCGCGTGCTTGATCGCCAGGATCGGCGATTGTGCAACCCCGGAGCCTGCTGGAGAGGTGGCTGAGTGGTTGAAAGCACCGCACTCGAAATGCGGCATAGGGGCAACTCTATCGGGGGTTCGAATCCCCCCCTCTCCGCCAAATCTACATTTTTCTACGTCCAGCCACATCCATCCACGACTGCAAATTACCTGAGTTCATTGGGGTTTTCCTCCGGCTTCGTCCGCCCACGTTGAATGGCGTGCAGCTACAGCCAACATTCAGGACGTAGGCTAGAACGTAGGCTGGGAGGCGATGAAATGGCCAGAGCGGTCAACCGCCTGAATGCGATCAAGGTCAAGAACGCGAAGAAGCCGGGTTACTATCCGGATGGTGGCGGGCTGTACCTCAAGGTGACGCCCAGCGGATCCAAATCGTGGATCTTCCGTTATGCGCTCGGTGGCCGCGAGCGCCACCTCGGGCTCGGTGCGATCACCGATGTTGAACTTGCCACGGCGCGTGAACTGGCCGCTGCGGCGCGCGCAAAGCGGGCGTCCTCGGTAATCACCCGGGCGATGATGTCCTCATCCAGATCGTCGTCGTAACGACCGGAGATGCCGTCGGGTGACAGCGTGAAGGACGGCAGCTTGTGGTACTTTGGCCACCACTTCGGATAGCCGAACTGGGCATAGAGAACCCTTTTGATCCGCTCCCGTACCCGCAGCAGCAGCCGTTCGATCACCGGATCGCCAAGGTCGGCCTCGCGGAAGCCGGTCAGCGGATACTCGACCCAGCCGGTGCCCTTGCGCGGTATCAGCCGCCATTGCATGCGCCCGTCGCGCTGGTAGGTGCGGCGCCCGTCAAAGATCAACGCGTGGACGTCCAACTCGCAGAGGAAGACGCGCACCTTCTGTCGCCGCAACCGGCGTCGTCGCGCCTCGCGGACCTGCTGGGCAGCGTCGGCCAGCGTGGTCCGGGTGATCCGGTGGGCGTCACGCCACTGGGCCAGCGCCCGGCCGATCGCATCGGCGACGATGTCGTGGACACCGAAGTCGAACCGAAGCTGGCGGCTCTCGCCGTGTTTGGTTATCATGGGAACGAACCATTTATAACCCGGTTCGACGCCGTTGGGAAGTGGTCGGACGGTTATGCCCGATCGACAAGCATTGTTGACATGACCTCTATATTTCTATAAATCTCGATATATGGAACAAAATGATGCTATCCGAGCTTTCTCCGCCCTCGCACAACCGACCCGTCTGGATACGTTTCGGTTGCTGGTGACGCACGAACCCAACGGTCTACCGGCGGGCGAGATCGCCCGCCAACTCGGCGTGCCACAGAATACGATGTCGTCGCATCTGGCGCTCCTCGCTGCCGCAGGCTTGGTGGCCTCCGAGCGGCAAAGCCGGTCGATCATCTACCGCGCGTCACTGGATCAGTTGCAGGCGCTGACCATGTTTCTGCTCACGGACTGCTGTCAGGGCCGCCCGGAGATTTGCATGCCGGTCGTTGCCGACCTCAAGCGTTGCTGTGCCCCGAAGGAGAGCCGTCGTGCATGATCGCGTGTTCAATGTCCTGTTTCTCTGTACGCACAATTCGGCACGGTCCATCATTGCCGAATGCGTGATGAACCGCTTGGCAGCTGGCAAGTTCTGCGCCTACAGCGCCGGAAGTCAGCCAAGTGGCCGCGTTCATCCCTATGCCCTGGATCTGTTGAAGCAGCTCAACTACGACACCAGCAGCCTGCGCTCGAAATCCTGGGAAGAGTTCGCGCGGCCTGATGCGCCGCGGCTCGACTTCGTCTTCACCGTCTGCGATGACGCGACCAACGAGACCTGTCCGGTGTGGCCCGGCCAACCAATGAGCGCGCATTGGGGGCTGCCCGACCCGTCTCGTGCTGAAGGTAGCGAACCCGAGCGGCGACTTAGCTTTGCCGATACCTACCGGATGCTCAATCAGCGGATAGGCATCTTCACCAGTCTACCCCTGCAATCGCTCGATAAGCTTTCGCTTCAGCGACGGCTGGACGATATCGGGCGCAGCTAATCGCACAGGTCTCGTATGTCGCTTTTTGAACGCTACCTCACCCTTTGGGTGGCCGTCTGCATGGTAGTTGGTATCGCGTTGGGCCATCTGTTGCCCGATGTCTTCCAGGCCATCGGTGCAGCCGAGATCGCCCAGGTCAATTTGCCGGTGGCGGTGCTCATCTGGCTGATGATCATTCCGATGCTCACCAAGATCGACTTCGCTGCTCTCGGGCACGTCAAGGAGCACTGGCGGGGGATCGGCGTAACCTTGTTCATCAACTGGGCCGTGAAACCATTTTCAATGGCCGCGCTAGGCTGGCTGTTTATCGGCTACCTATTCCGACCGTATCTCCCGGCTGATCACATCAATTCCTATCTCGCTGGCCTGATCCTCCTGGCGGCGGCGCCATGTACCGCGATGGTGTTTGTCTGGAGCAATCTGACCAAGGGCGAGCCGCACTTCACGTTGTCACAAGTAGCTCTCAACGACACCATCATGGTGTTTGCATTCGCACCTATCGTTGGGTTGCTATTGGGGTTGTCTGCGATCACCATCCCCTGGGCCACGCTGGTGCTGTCAGTCGTGCTGTATATCGTCATACCGGTGTTGTTCGCCCAACTGCTGCGGAAGGTGATGCTGGCGCGTCGCGGCGAACGTGCGCTGCTCGATCTTCTCAGCAAACTTCAACCCTGGTCACTGCTCGCGCTGCTCACGACCCTGGTCTTGCTGTTCGGCTTTCAGGGTCAACAGATCCTCAATCAGCCGCTGATCATTGGCCTGCTTGCCGTGCCAATCCTGATCCAGGTCTATTTCAATGCGGGGTTGGCTTACCTGCTCAACCGAATGGCCGGTGAGCAACATTGCGTGGCCGGGCCGTCCGCGCTGATTGGTGCCAGCAACTTCTTCGAGCTTGCGGTTGCAGCGGCCATCAGCCTGTTCGGCTTTCACTCCGGCGCTGCGCTCGCCACCGTCGTCGGTGTGCTGATCGAGGTGCCAGTCATGTTGTCGGTCGTCGCAATCGTCAACCGAACCAAGGACTGGTACGAACGCGGACTTGCACGATCCACCGAGACAAAACCGCAGGAGAAGCTGTCGTGAGTGAGCAAGCCAACGTCACGATCTATCACAACCCGGCCTGTGGAACCTCTCGCAACACGTTGGCCCTCATCCGTAATGCGGGGATCGAGCCGACCATCGTCGAGTGTCTCAAGTTTCCGCCGGATCGAGCGACCCTGCAGGATCTCATAGCGCGCATGGGCATACCCACCCGCGCCCTGCTCCGAGAAAAAGGAACGCCTTACTTCGAACTTGGGTTGGACAATCCAGAGCTGACCGATGAGCAGATCATCGACGCGATGCTAGCGCACCCGATCCTGATCAATCGTCCGATTGTGGCGACGGAGCAAGAAGTGAAACTATGCCGCCCCTCGGAGCTCGTTCTCGACATCCTGTCGTTGCCGCAACGGGGACCATTTGCGAAGGAGAATGGCGAGATCGTCGTTGACGCCAAGAGGAAGCGTGTGGCGAACTGAAGATGATGCTATTTCCACAATTATAGAAATATCATTGACTTTCTCCCAGCCAGCGGCAAGATCCCCACCATGAAACTCGATCATGCAGCCGCACAACTTGAAGCGCTCGGCAATCCGACCCGGCTGAAGCTGTATCGCATGCTGGTCCGTGCAGGCGAGCCCGGATTAGCCGTAGGCCAACTACAACGTCGGCTGAAGGTTCCCGCATCGACCCTATCGCATCATCTCAAGGCATTGATCATTGTGGGGCTGGTAACGCAAGAGCGCGCGGCGACGACGTTGATTTGCCGGACGAACTATCCGCAGATGCGGGAGCTTGTAGATTTTCTGGTCGCTGAATGCTGCGTTGATGCGTGTGCCGATAAGCCTTCAGAGGCAGCCTAGTATATTTGCTATATATTTCGGTAATTCTAGTATGATAGGAAGATAAGATGCCCACTGGGAAAACCATCGCCATCATCGGTGCCGGGCCAGTCGGCCTTGCCGCAGCGGCTCATGCGCTGGAGCGCAATCTCACACCGATCGTCTTGGAAGCCGGATCGATGGTTGGTCATGCGGTTGACCAATGGGCGCAGGTGTCGATGTTCTCGCCCTGGCAGTACAATATCGATCGCGCTGCAGGTCGGTTGCTCGCAAGCATCGGATGGACTGCTCCACCTGATGCCGCTTATCCGACAGGCGGCGAACTGGTCGAGCGCTATCTACGACCATTGGCGGCAAGCCCTGTCCTGCGTGAGCATATCCGCACCGATGCTTTGGTGATCAGCATCGCGCGCGCAGGCCTCGACAAGGTCAAGACGCCGGGCCGTGCTGAGGCGAAGTTCGAGATCAGATATCGCACTGGTTCTAGCCTGCAGGTGGATACCGCCGATGCGGTTATCGACGCATCTGGGACATGGTCGTCGGCCAATCCGGCTGGCGTCAATGGCATCGCTGCGATTGGCGAACCGGAAGCTCAGGCGGCTATATCCTACCGAATGCCTGATGTTCTCGGCAGGGATCGCAAACGATATGCCGGTCGCACCGTGGCCGTGCTGGGCAGCGGCCACTCTGCCATTGGTACACTGATTGATCTCGCCCGACTGGCGGAAACGGAGCCCGCGACCGAGTTCATCTGGTTGGTGCGTGGAACCAACGTTGAGAAGGCGTTTGGCGGGGGGAGAAATGACCAACTTGAGGCGCGCGGCGCTCTGGGGCTGGCAATCGCCAATCTCATCCAGCACAGTTCATTGCGTGTTGTGACCGACTTCGGCGTCACCCGGATCTCACAAACCAATGTGGGCCTGCAGATTTCCGCTGGCGACAGATCCGTGACAGCCGACGAATTGATTGTTGCAACCGGCTTACGACCTGACTTTTCCTTCTTGCGCGAACTCCGCCTTAACCTCGATCCTGCGCTTGAGTGCCCTTCGGCCTTGGCGCCACTCATCGATCCCAATGAGCATAGCTGCGGGACAGTGCGTCCGCATGGGGCCCGCGAGCTGTCTCATCCGGAACCGGGTTTCTACATCGCAGGTATGAAATCCTACGGCCGGGCGCCGACGTTCCTGATGCTCACCGGCTATGAGCAGGTCCGTTCCATCGTTGCCGATATCGCCGGGGACAAGGCAGCAGCAGCGCGCGTGGAGCTGGTCCTGCCGGAAACCGGGGTTTGCTCACATTCGCCCGTCGATGCCACCGCGCAATGCTGTGGGGGGCCGCCTCGGCAGAATAAGAGCGCTTGCTGCGCGGCAGATGAGACAGCGAAGGCGGATGGCAAAGCGGGTTGCGGTTGTGGCAATACTCCGCAAGAGCAAACCGCCGCAGCGTGCTGCGGCTAGACGTTCACATCTCAGCACCCATCATCCACCGCATAACGACCGCATGAAGCTTCAGGGAAAAGCATTGGTCGCCGCCATGTGCGTCGGCCAGATCGGCAATCTTCTGCCGCATGTCGCTGTACCGGCCGTGATGGCGCAGCATCTGATGCCTCAGTGGCGCCTGAGCGCCACTGAGGCAGGCATAATGGCGAGCTCGTTTGCATTCGGGTACATGGTCGCTGTTCCCATTCTCACAACCCTCACCGATCGTATCGATGCACGCCGCATCCTGCTCGTCGGATCAGCGTTGTCCGGCCTCGCCACGCTTGGTTTCGGGTTCTTCGCCCACGATCTCCTGTCAGCTATCTTATGGTGGACCTTGGCGGGGATCGGCTTCGCAGGCGCCTACATGCCGGGCCTCAAGGCGCTTACGGATCGTTTGGGGCCGGGCGACGCCTCCCGCAGCGTGACGCTCTACACGTCGAGCTTCTCATTCGGCGTCGGCATCTCATTCCTCGTCGCCCAGCTTGCGGCGGATATGCTCGGCTGGCGATGGGCCTTTTTCCTGACGGGAGTCGGGCCTGTTCTCATGTTGCTTGCGTGCTGGGCGATGGAACCCGTTACGCCAACGCCCACAACGGCGCCGTTGCTTGATTTCCGCCCCGTTCTGCGCAACCGGCCCGCACTTGGCTACATCCTTGGCTACGGTCTGCATTGTTTCGAACTCTACGGTATGCGCACCTGGATCGTCGCGTTCTGGACCTTCGTTGTCGCGCACAATGGAGGCGCAGCACCTCTCGGAACGCTTGCCGTCAGCGTGCTTGTCAGCCTGATGGCGTTCCCGGCGAGCATTGTTGGCAACGAGTTTGCTCTGAAGTACGGCCGCCATCGGGCGATCAGTTGGGTCATGCTGGCTTCAGCGGCAACAGGTCTGCTCATCGGTTTCTTGGCTGGAGCCAGCCCGTGGATTTTGCTGGTGCTGCTTGCGATCTACAGCTTCACGGTGCCTGCCGACTCCGGCGCCCTGACCTCGGGCATGGCAGCAAGTGCAGCCCCCGGGCAGAAAGGCGCAACGATGGCGGTTCACTCGACGGTC
Organism: Pseudomonadota bacterium; assembly: GCA_023423275.1. Lineage (GTDB taxonomy): Bacteria > Pseudomonadota > Alphaproteobacteria > Rhizobiales > Hyphomicrobiaceae > ZC4RG25. The sequence goes on along the minus strand of JAFAFW010000005.1, from coordinate 1,930 downwards.
GGCTTCGGGCTCTCGGCCGTCGGCGCTTGGGCAATGGGCGCAGCCATCGACCTTGCCGGTGGGCCCGGCGCGCAGTCTGGCTGGTTTGCCGGATTTGCGCTTCTGGCGAGCGCGATTGCACTTGGCCCCCTCGTTCTGCGTTGGTCAAGAAGGGCAGGGAATTAGCGTTTGGGACTTACCGGATGGCGGGAGCGATCCGGAGCAATCATCGACACCAGATGCCGCGGGCCGCCACGTCTCTGTGAGGACCACGCGCTGCTGGGATGGTTTCGGGTGTTTACCTGTAGGGCGCGTCAGTCGTCCAAGACGCAACTTGCTCAACCGAGTTCTTCTGGCGCCTTGCCTCACGCAGCTGGTTTTCCGGGCGGAATAGCGATGCTGATCGGTAATATTTGGCCAGCAGGATCGGCGGCAGTGGAGGTGGCGCACCGCCTGCCCCCCAATAAAGATGGGTACAGATATGGGCAAATATAGATTTGCACAAAAAAATTAGTAAAATCAGAGCATATTGGCGGACTCCCCCTCCGCCAAAAACCGCTGATCGCCCACTTTGCTTCGCCATTGCCAACTATCGGCTTCCATGGGCGCGGGTAGCCGGTGCGGCAGCCGCTCCCGACGTTACCTTCATGAGTTTCTAAAGACGCGCCAGACGCTTAGGCGTTTACGCACGCTGACCGTCGACACTCCTGCATCGGCCGAAGGTTCTCAATCGGCAGATTTCCGCGTAGCGCGCTTGTCCGCAGGCTCGGCCGAGCTCAAGCGAAATCGCAAGAGGCGAGGCACCAACCGAAACATGGCCACGATCCGAAGAGCATTGCTCGTCTTCGCCCGCGGCCAAAGCTGGCCCAGCGCTTCGAACACGGCCTGCTCTTCCTGCAGGTGGTTTGCGGGCTTCGCTGCACGGACTCGCTCCGTCCAACGCATCAGCCGATCGACCACGATCATCAGTTCAGAATTGTAATCGGCGGCTAGTTTCAGCAGGGCATTGCGCACGCCATCCAGCGATCCCGCACCTCCACAACAAAAACGAAGCCCTTCAGTCTTGATTGGAGTTTTATTGGCAAGCAAGCATGCAGAGCCCGCATTCTTTTCGCCGCAATTGGAACCGCTTGCAGCCTCATGCATTAGTAGGTGGACAAACGAATATTTCCGCGCCGAGGAGTGACACGAATGTCTTTAGGTACGATCCTAATAGTTCTATTGATTATTGCGCTTCTCGGCGGCTTTAGTGGTGTCGGCGGCGGGCCGTTTTACGGTACGGGCTATTATGGCGGCGGCGGACTTGGATTGGTGCTCATCATCGTGTTGATCCTGGTCCTTATGGGGCGCATCTAACCCTAAACGCAGGCCAAAACCACACACCAATCGCATCGTGAAATTCCGGGGTGAGGATTTGATATAGGTCTTATCTCACCCCGCTCACCGTTCCTATCGCAGCAATTATACTGACGACCCATTCGCGAACGAAAGCTTATCAGCGAAAACTGCGCGAATAAAATGCGCTGGCAATGTCATCGGATTTCTGCAGCGCGCGCACGATCAACGGGACGATGAGCGCTTTGACACTTCGATCAAGACCGCGCGCGCGCTGCGCCTGACGGACTTCCTCAAAAATCTGTCGGATCATCGGGATAAAGCGCAGGCATAATGCTATCGACAGCGCAATTCGGTCTTTCGGAATCCAAGACGGTGCATAATTCAATGCGCTCACGATCCCCTCGATAAACTCGCTTGTTTTGGTGGTCAAGGTCACGAGGCTTGCGGCCAGGATGAGAACTGCCAACCGCGCGACTACGAACCCGCCCATCGACCAGCCGCTCTGATAGACCTGGACCGCGAAAATTGCTGCCAGGATCCAGAATGCCGGGCGCATCGAGATCCAGACGTGCCGGAAACTGAGACCAGCCAGCCAATAGCCGAGGAGTACGAG
>JAFAFW010000094.1 GCA_023423275.1 Pseudomonadota bacterium | reverse complement strand
GAACAAGGTCATTCTGGTGGGCAATCTGGGCAATGACCCGGAAGTGCGGAACCTGCCGAGCGGCGGCAAAGTGGTCAATCTCAGCGTCGCGACCTCGGAACGCTGGCGTGACCGCAATAGCGGCGAGCAGCGCGAAAAGACCGAGTGGCATCGCGTGGTCATCTTCTCGGAAGGCCTGGCGCGGGTGGCCGCGCAGTATCTCAAGAAGGGCAGCAAGGTTTATCTCGAAGGCCAGCTGCAGACCCGCAAATGGCAGGACCAGTCGGGCCAGGACCGCTATTCGACCGAAGTCGTTCTGCAGGGCTTCAACGGCACCCTGACGATGCTCGACGGCCGCGCGGGTGCGGGCGGCGGCATGCAGGAAGGCGGGCAGGCTGACTACGGCGGAGACGCAGGCTTCGGCGGCTACGACGAGGCTCCACGCCGCAGCGGCAGTGGTGGCGGTCGATCATCGAGTGGTGGCGGCGGCAAAAGCTTCGACAAGCCGCTGGACGACGAGATCCCGTTCTAAAGTCTTCGCCGGGTCCCGGGGATTTCGTCCGCGCGAAATTCCGGGATCACAACAGAGCGTTTCCGGGCGAACCGAAAGGTCTCTATCCGGTCGCGCATCGTTGCGCAGAAGATATTCCTGTGAGACCAGCCGCCGCCACATAGTGGGCGATGGGTGCGTCGTGCTGGCCGGACTCCCGGCAATCCAATCGCATCATCATTAGGGCCGAACGCGACCGTGGCCAGCGCCGGCCAGACCCGGTTCATCACCACCACACATTGCAAATATTCATTATAATCAATAAGATAATGCATCTTCCGTTGCTGGCCATTGGGCTCACCCATGCTCCAGCCTCAGACATTTCACAAAGCTCGTACGGGATCTCAGCTTCCCCGGGCGCCGCAATTTGAAAACGCCGAAGGGCATCACGCCTTCCGACCTCGGACGTTGATACGAGGTCCCCCAATCGTCTGCGGATCGCGGTTGGCCGTACACGCCTGACAAGAAGCCATTAGGAAAATACCCGTACAAAGATTGCTACGCGCCTCGTCGTGACCTACGCGTCGCAAAGGGCGCACGGACGTATTTTCGGTAGATCAAGCGTTTCATGGTCGTTTCAAGCAAGTCAGTCGGCGACGCACTGCCGATTTACGATGCGATCGTCATCGGCTCCGGTTACGGCGGCGGGGTCTCGGCATCCCGTCTCGCGCGCATGGGACTGCGTGTGGCGGTCCTCGAACAGGGGCGGCTCTGGCGGCCCGGCGACTTTCCGACCACGGCCAAAGCGCGACGGAAGTCGACCCGGCTCACGGGCCGCGCCCCGAAGGTCGGCGACCCGACCGGGCTTTATTACCTGTCGGTCGGCAAAGGACTTACCGTGTTTGGCGCATCCGGACTTGGCGGCGGTTCGCTGATCAACGCCGGCGTCACGTTGCGTCCAGATTTCGCCCGTCTCCGCAACTCCGGATGGCCGGATGCCGTGACCAGCGACGGCTTGTTCCTAGAGGGTCTTGCACGAGCCGAGACAATGCTCGGTGTTGCGCCAGCACCCGATCCTGAGCGGTTCGCCAAATGGTCCGGGATGCGCAAGTTGGGCGTCCCTTCCGGCCGTCCCGTCGAACTGCCGCCGATGACGATCTCGCATCGCCCCGGGCTCAACGTTTCAGGCGTGATGCAATACGGCTGCCGGTATTGCGGCGACTGCTGGTCGGGCTGCAACGTCGGCGCGAAGAATACTGTCGGGATCACCTACATCGCGGATGCCGCCGATCATGGCGCTGCGATTTTCTGTGAAAGCCGGGCGCAGTCGATCTCCAAGACCGAGACCGGCTGGGAGATCGTGGTTCAGGATCTGTCGAAGGGCGGCACGAGCCACCGCATCGCCGCGCCGATCGTCGTTCTCGCTGCGGGCACGCTGGGCACGAACGAACTGTTGATGCGGGCGCAGCAACGCGGGCTCCCCTTGTCCGCGAAACTTGGTGAGAAATTCTCGGCAAACGGCGACGACCTCGTCATCGCCAGCGACCTCGACACGCCGGTCCATGCCATCGCGACCGGCTTTCCGCCTCAGGCGCCACGCGGCGTTCCTCCTCTGGTCGGGCCGCACAGCATGGCCCTCATCGATCTCGGCGACGAGCAGGGGCCGATCTGGGTGCATGATGGCACGATGCTGACCATGATGGCGGCACTCGCACCGCTGAACGATTTCCTGCAGTTGAATGTCCGCAGCGCCATCCGGCTCCTCAAGGAAGGGATCTACGGCAACGAGATGAGCCGGACGCAGTTGCTCTACGTCGTCGCGCATGACGATGCGAGCGGCCATCTGCGGCTGCAGAACGATCATGTCATGGTCGACTGGCCGGGCTACAGCAACGCGCCGGAACGCGTGCGGGCGGAGCAGAAGGTCAAGGCCATGATTGAAAGCGCGGGCGGCGTGTTCAACGAGAACCCCTTCACGATGACCGCATTCGGCGGCAACCGGATCATTGCCCATCCGCTCGGGGGATGCGCGATGGGTGAGACCGTGGACGACGGCGTCGTGACTTCGGATGGCCGCGTGTTCGACCCAAGCCAGGGGTCAACGGGCGTTCACGACGGCCTCTATGTGTGTGATGGCGCGGCGATCCCATCGGCCATCGGCGTCAGCCCGCTGCTGACGATCACCGCCCTCGCTGAACGTGCGATGATGCTCACGGCGCAGCGTCTGCAACGCAAGCTCGACGTCACCGCTTCCCCTACACGCCCGGTGCGGGATGCGGCAATGTAGGTGCGAGGCACGAGCGGGTGTGGACATAGAGTCTTTCCGCCTTTGGCGGAATAGCCTGACCGCCCCGCTCCCCCGCCCGGCCGCCCCGGGGCATCTTGCTTCCGGGGGGCGGGGCGGGGGGAGCGGGTGGTTATGACTAAACCTGAAAGGCTCTAGCGCGCTCAGGCACCCGCTGACGACGCCATTCAAGGTTTCGCACCAGCGACCTCTGGCGCTATGGTGCGGTTGCCTCTTTCGCTGCTAAGTCATGCCCTACGAATCAACCAGACTGTGCCCAAATCGGCGATTTTTCAGACTGCGAACCTGTGTCAGCCTTCAATTACACACTCGATTGGCTCGGTCGTCGCCTCTCTCGGAGATTGAGGCGCGACGAACCCGCTCAAGGCCCCATGGTCCCTACGGACCTCCAGGCTCTGCGACGTGCACTGCGCCCCGGTGACGTATTGCTGGTGGCGGGCGGCAGCAAGTTTTCAGCCGCCATCAAGTACTTGACCCAGTCCACATGGTCGCATGCGGCGCTCTATATCGGCGACGCGCTCGATCTGCACGGCCAGAAGCAGGATCCGCATATGCTGATCGAGGTCGACGTCGGCGATGGCTGCGTTGCGGTTCCGCTGTCGAAATACGACCAGTATTACTCCCGTATCTGCCGGCCCGTCGGCCTCACGCAGGATGATCGCGAAGACGTGATTCAATTCATGATCTCGCGGATCGGGACAAAATACGACATGCGGAACATCTTCGATCTGGTCCGCTACATGCTGCCATACCCGCCCGTCCCGGCGCGGTGGCGCAGGCGCATGATCGCACTCGGTTCGGGCGAGCCGACACGGGCGATCTGCTCGACGCTGATCGCGGAAGCGTTCGGGCGCGTGCGCTATCCGATCCTCCCCCGTGTCGAGCGCGTGAAATCGCAGACGAACGGTCTCGCGCGCCAACGCCGCCGGGAAATCCTGTATATCCGGCACCACAGCCTGTATGCACCGGCCGACTTCGACCTGTCGCCCTACTTCAAGATCATCAAGCCGACGCTTGAGGATGGCTTCAACTACAAGGGCCTGACGTGGTCGGAGGCCGAGCAGCAGGACAATCCCTGATCAGCTTTTGATGCGATGGAGCTGGAACCGGTCGGCGCTCTGCCTTGTCGTGGATACCGCTGCGGGCCGCTATCTACGTCGCGGCCGGCACGGTGTCTTCCGTCCGTGGCGGTCCTGCGGCATTGAGAACCATGAGCAACGGGGTCAGGCCATCAGTGTCGACGAGGCGGAATATCTCGATGTCGTTGCGCGCGCGCTCGCTCCAGCCGGCGATCTGCAAGGCGCGCTCGGCCTTTGAAAACAGCCCGTGGTTGCGCAGTGGCGTGGCGTTCCGGATCAGGTCGTCGTTGGCCGCGATCGCCTCATCGCCTGATTTGCCGATGCGCTTCAGCCAGCGTTGGCGAACTTCGGTCAGGTCGGTATCGCTGCCTTCGCTTTCCTCCGTTTTCAGCCGCTGAAGCTCGCTCTTGCGCAGCAGGTTGCCCGGCTTCGGCCAGCGCACGAGGTCGAGGTCGCTCAACACACCCGCAAGCTGGTTCATGGCCAGCGCTTTCGAGGCTTCATCGGGATTGCCCGGATCGCAACTGTAGAGGTTGGGGATGATCAGATAGGAGGCGCGATTGTGATGGATGAAGTGCCGCCGCACCCATTCGCGATCGGCCTTCGGCGCGCGCGCAACGGCGGTATCGATGGCATCATTAATCTGACGGATCAGCGCCCCGGACGGCCGTATCGACGGCGGTTCGCGCGGCGGATTGAGGATCGCCAGAGCCAGCAGTCCCAAATCGATGCCGATGGTGGCCAGCAACGCGATCAAATCGCGGCCCGTGATCGGCTCTCCGCCATCCGTATGCCCGACGGCATCCGTGCCGCCCGTGACGACATACAGCAGGAGACTGCGGCCGTAGGCCCCAATGTTGCGCCACAGGTTCTTGACGGCATTGGCGACACCGGCCGGCCCCTCGTTAAACACGGCCTCACGCAGTTTCAATTCGGCCGGTTGCTCGGCCTGGTCAGCGGCCTGCCGCAGACGCTCTGCCAGCGTCGGATCGTAACAGGAGAACCCGGTTTGCCCTGGCGAGAGAGCGACAGCGTTGGCGATGGCGCGCATTTCGGAGGCCGTCGAGCGGCCGAGCTGGTTGCTGCGTGCGGCGATGTTGCGGGCCCGGCCGCGAATTTCGGACGCCTTCTGCTCGAACGCGCGCTGGCGTTCTTCCACCGTACCGCCCGCGAACGATGCCGCGCTCTGGCGCAACTGTTCGACGTCCTCCTGCACCGGCGTCAGCCACGAACGCACCATGCTCTCGCGCATGGTCTCGATCGAGTCGCGAACACTGCGCCGGGCATTGTAGAGCGGACCGCGACCAGCCCCTGATGGGGTTCCGCAACTGCCGCCACTGGCTTCCTCGCGCGCCATCTGGCTTTCGGACCAGCTCATGACACTGTCGAGCTGCGCGCGGACAGCATCGAGCCGCGCGGCGATGACGCCACTGGCGTCGCGCGCGTCCTCCTGCAATCCGGCAAGCCCCGTGCGCGTGGCTTCCTCGCCCGAGATCAGGCTCCACCAGAACCCATAGCCGAAGCCGATCGACCAGATGGCGAGGAACACATAGAGCGGGAAGGTGATCAGTCGTTCCCGCAGTTGACGCCCGGCGCCGAACGTCTCGCGCAACGTCAGCCACATCAGGAACGTCAGAGCGACGACCACCGCGATGACGAGCACATCGTTGGAAATGTTGATACCGCCGGGAACCGTTGTCCCCTGCCCGGTGTCGGAGGATACGCCGATGATGAAATCGCGCATGCCATGCCACGTGGCATAACCGGAGATGATCAGCAGCATGAACGAGGCAATGCCGATCAGCGTATTACGGCCCAGGAGATAGTCGATCGCGCGGCCCCACGCGGATACGTAAGACGTCCTGTTCTCCGCCATCACGAGATCCCCCTCTTACGCCGGACGGTTTTAGCGCATAGCGCGAAATCGCCGGCTTGTCGCCCAATGCGTGCCGCGCCCTGCCCGGATAAGGCCAACGTGTTGACAGGCGTGTCTTTGCGGTGTCAGCAATCATGCAATGGCTGCGTATACGTTCGCGCCGCCCAACCGGAACGATGAGAATTTCATGCCATTCGAGCCCGCCAGCGACGTGCTTTCCCACATCACTGTGCTCGACCTGACACGCGTGCGTGCCGGTCCGACGTGCGCGCGCCAGCTCGCCGACTGGGGCGCCAACGTGATCAAGATCGAGGAGCCGGACACCGATCCGAAAGGCGGCATGGGTGGCCCACGCGCCGGATCGGACTTCCAGAACCTGCACCGTAACAAGCGGGCGATGACGCTGGACCTGAAGACTCCGAAGGGGATCGAGATCTTCATGCGGCTGGCATCGAAGGCCGACGTGATCGTCGAGAACTACCGGCCCGATGTGAAGACGCGGCTTGGTATCGATTATGCGATCGTCAGCGCCGTCAATCCGCGCATCGTCTATGGCTCGATCTCGGGCTTTGGCCAGGACGGGCCGCTGCGTGACCGCCCCGGGTTCGACCAGATCGCTCAGGGCATGGGGGGCCTGATGTCGATCACCGGCGAGCCGGGACACGGGCCGATGCGCGTCGGAATCCCGATTGCGGATCTGACGGCGGGGATTTTCTGCGCACAGGGCATCCTGCTCGCGCTGATCGACCGCGAGCGGACCGGCAAAGGCCAGTGGGTCCAGACCTCCCTTCTGCAGGCGCAGGTGTTCATGCTCGATTTCCAGGCCTCGCGCTGGCTGATGGATCACGAAGTGCCGCCACAGGCCGGAAATGACCATCCGACCAGCATCCCGACGGGCGTATTTCAGACCTCGGACGGCTACATCAATATCGCGTGCGCCGGCCAGGTGATCTGGAAGCGCCTCAAAGACGTGCTGGGCGACAGCGCCTTCGACAGCCCGGAATTCGAAACGCCGGAAGGCCGGTCGCAGAACCGCAGTGCGCTCAATGAGCTGATCGCAACCTACACCCGCACGGACACTTCGGAGGCATGGATCGCCAAGCTGAATGCGGCGGGTGTCCCATGCGGCGAGATCAACAGCATCGACAAGGTCTTCGAGAACCCGCAGGTTCGGCATCTGGGACTGGCAGCCGACATCGTCAGCCAGGAGCGCGGGCCGACCCAGATGGTCGCCCAGCCGATCAAGATGAGCCGTTCGGAATCTCACCTTGCGAGACCGCCGCCGCTGCTCGACCAGCACACCGATGAAATCCTCGCGGAAGCTGGCTATTCGGACGCTGAAATTGCAGCGTTCCGGGAACAGGGCGTGGTTCGCGGAACCGGTGCATCACGGAGAACATCGTCGTGACGGACAAACATGACGCGCCGGTCGAGGAAAAGCTGCTCGCGCATCGCGACGGCGCCGTCGGACATATCGTTTTCAACAACCCCGCCCGTCACAATGCCGTTTCATTGGAGATGTGGCAGAGGCTGGAAACGCTGCTTTCCGGCTTTGCCGCCGATCCATCCCTGCGCGTTCTGGTGATCAGCGGAGCAGGCGGAAAGGCGTTCGTGTCGGGCGCGGACATCTCCAAATTCGAAAGCGAGCGCGCGGGCCTCGAAGCGGTCAAGCACTACAACGCGACGTCAGCGCGCGCTTACGACCAGCTCTACGCGTTCCCGAAGCCGACCATCGCCAAGATCCAGGGATATTGCATCGGCGGCGGAATGAACCTCGCGGCCTGCTGCGATCTGCGGGTCGCGACCGACGATGCGCAGTTCGGCATCCCTGCCGCACGGCTCGGGCTTGGTTATGGGTTTGCAGGCGTCAACAGGCTGGCGCGGATCATCGGCATCGCGCGCGCGACCGAGTTGTTCTATACGGCGCGCCGCATCACAGCCCAGGAGGCGCAGGCAATGGGGCTGCTCAATCTTGTCGTGCCTGCCGCGGCAATCGACGCCAAGGTCGCCGAATGGGCCGGCATGATCGCCGAAAACGCGCCGCTGACGGTCGCCACGATCAAGCAGGTCGCGCTGGAAATCGGCAAACCGCCGAACGAGCGCGATCTGGCGAAACTCGACCGGATGGTCGACGCGTGCTTCGCATCCGGCGACTACATCGAGGGGCGGCGGGCCTTCATGGAGAAGCGCAAGCCAGATTTCACGGGCACCTGAGAGCACCGTGGTGGAACGGGACGTTCCGTCGCGCATTATCTGGGCGCAGCGGGGCAACGGATCGAAACCATAGGTGATCCATGCCCAAGTATCTCATCAAAGCGTGCTACACCGCGGAAGGCGTCAAGGGTCTTCGCAAGGACAAGGCATCGGGCCGCAAGGCTGCCGTTTCCGCCACGATCGAAGGGTTGGGCGGAAAACTGGAAGCCATGTATTACGCGCTCGGCGACGATGACGTGTACGCCATCGTGGATATGCCGGATGCCGTCAGCATCGCCGCTTTCTCGCTTGCCGCATCGTCCTCCGGCGCCGCCAGAACGACGACGACGGCTTTGCTGACGATCGAGGAAGCCGACAAGGCTCTCGGCACAACGGTCAGTTTCCGGGCGCCCGGAACATAGCTCTCCCGCGTTCGATCCTGCCCAAAGGCAGCGGTCTGCGAACGCTGGATTTTGCTCGATATTTCTGGCCGTGGGGAAACCCATGGGCTGTCACACCCCTGTAATGCGAGTCCGGTTCTGTCCCCGCCAACAGGATCGGAAAAGGGGTGGGCCGTGATCAGCGGTGGAACCGGAAGCGACCGGAAAGCACGTCATTTTCGAACGCTATTCGTCTCGGATATCCATCTCGGGACCAGGGCCTGCCAGGCTGAGGCCTTCCTGGAGTTCCTGAAGATCCATGAGGCCGATACGATCTACCTCGTCGGCGATATCGTCGATCTGTGGCGCGTCAAACGCGGGCCGATCTGGCTGCAATCGCACAACGACGTGTTGCAGAAGCTTCTGCGCAGGGTGCGCAAAGGCAGCCGCCTCATCTTCATCCCCGGCAACCACGACGAAGGCTTGCGCGATTTCTGCGGCATGCATTTCGGCGGCATCGAGATCGAGCGGCAGGCGATCCACGAGACCGCTGATGGCCGCCGCCTGCTCGTCATGCACGGCGACGAGTTCGACGTCGTCTTCCGCTATGCCAAGTGGTTGGCCTTTGTCGGCGACCGGTCCTACGAGCTGGCACTGTGGACCAACCAGCCTCTCAACTGGCTCCGCAGGCATCTGGGCTTCGGCTACTGGTCGTTGTCGGCTTACCTGAAATACCGGGTCAAATCGGCGGTCAATTTCATCGGCGAGTTCGAGCGCGCACTGGCGGCGGAAGCCAAGCGGCGCGACGTCGACGGCATCGTCTGCGGCCATATCCATCACGCGGCCGACCGGATGCTGGACGGCGTGCGCTACATGAACTGCGGCGACTGGGTGGAAAGCTGCACCGCCATCGCCGAAGACCACAACGGCGTCCTTCGCGTGATCCGGTGGCGTGACATGGTCGCCGAGCACAAGGCGCTCGTCGCGCAAGCCACCGTGCAAGCAGCCGCATAAGAACCTGACCACGGAGAAGCCCCTTGCTCGATACCGCCCTCAGCGCGAAGCGCAACACCGGCGAGATGATCGGCGCGGCCGTCCACCGCAACCGGCTGCTGTCGGCGGAGGGGATGGCGGAACGCGCCTTCACCCTAGCGTTTTCGAGCCTCGTCTATCCGCAGATCTGGGAAGATCCGGTTGTCGATCTCGAAGCGATGGCGATCGAGCCGACCAGCCGCATCATTACGATCGCGTCGGGTGGCTGCAACGTCATGAGCTATCTCACGGCGTCGCCGGAACACATCACGGCCGTGGATCTCAATGCCGCGCACATTGCGCTTAATCGGCTGAAATTGGCGACCGCCCGGCATTTCGACAATCACCGCGCGTTTCATCGCTTTTTTGCGATTACGGATTGCGCGGAAAACGTTCTCGCCTTCGATCGCCAAATTGCACCATACCTCGATGCCGAGACGCTGGCCTACTGGCAGCATCGCGACTGGCGCGGGCGGCGGCGCATCAGCCGGTTCGCCGACAACTTCTACCGCACGGGCCTGCTCGGCCGTTTCATTGCGGCGGGACATCTGCTCACGCGGCTGCACGGGAAGGACGCGACGGCGCTCGCACGCGCTTCAACGCTTGAAGAGCAGCGCGAGATTTTCGAGCGGGAGTTGGCGCCGCTGTTCTCGTCCCGCTTGGTCCGCTGGTTGATCGCGCGCCCCGCCTCGCTGTTCGGTCTCGGCATTCCGCCAGCCCAGTACAAGGCGCTCGCGGGTGATAGCGACGACGGCATCGGCGGCGTTCTGAAGGAGCGGCTCGAGCGCCTCGCCTGCGGGTTCCCGATGCGCGAGAACTATTTCGCCCGTCAGGCCTTCGGGCGCAGCTACGGTGGCCCCGACAGCGGCGCCCTACCGCCTTATCTCGAATCGGATCACTTCGATACGGTTCGCGCCAACGCCTCCCGCGTTAGCGTGCGCCACGTCAATTTCACCGACCATCTTGCACAATCGCCGGACGCCAGCCTCGATCGTTACGTGCTGCTGGATGCCCAGGACTGGATGTCGGATTCCGATCTCACGCGTCTGTGGCAGGAGATCACCCGCACCGCACGTCCGGGCGCGCGCGTCATTTTCAGGACGGCGGCCGAGCCGACGCTGCTGCCGGGACGCATTCCGGATGATCTGCTGGTGCGCTGGACCTATCACGCGGAGCAGTCGCGGCATCTGACGGAAAAGGACCGGTCCGCGATCTACGGCGGCTTCCATCTTTACGAGCTTCGTGCCTGATGACTTCTCCGACGCCCGCAGCCGCGGAAGCGATGGACAACATCTATCGCTACCAGCGCTTCATCTACGACGCGACGCGGGCCTATTACCTGCTCGGCCGGAATCGCATGATCGCCGGGCTCGATGTTCCGGCTGATGGTACGGTGCTGGAGATCGGCTGCGGTACGGGACGCAATCTGCTGCATACGGCGCGGCGTTATCCCAAGGCCCGCCTTTATGGTTTCGATATCTCGGCCGCCATGCTGGAAACCGCCGCGAATTCGATTGCCCGGCAAAACCTCACCCAGCGCATTGCGATCACCGCCGGCGACGCCACCAACTTCGACGCGCAACAGATATTCGGTCGGGCAGAGTTCGATCGCGTGTTCATTTCCTACACGCTGTCGATGATTCCTGCGTGGGAAAGCGTGGTCACTGGCGCGGCCCGTTGTGTCGCGCCCGGAGGCTTGCTCTCGATTGTCGATTTCGGTGATTTCGCGAGCTATCCGGCCATCCTGCGGCGCTTGCAGCTCGCCTGGTTGCGCCGCTTTTCGGTGAAGCCGGTTCCCGCACTCCAGGCACGGCTCGGCGCGCTGGCCGCGGAGGCCGGGTTGACGGCAGACAGCGTTCGCCTTTTCGGCGGATACGCCATTCTTTCGCGCCTGTCGCGATCGCCCGCCCGCTAGACTAGCCTCACTCGGGGGTCGAGCGGCGCGTCCAGGTCTGATCCCGCTTCAGGAAATCGTGAAGCGTCTTGCCGGACTCGCTGCGGAAGCGCTCATTCATCACGATGAAGCCATCGATCCGGTCGAGCCGGAAGGTGCGGAAATCCGTGCGCAACTCGCACCACGCCGCCAGCAGCCAAACCGGCCCGAAATAAGCCAGCGACAACGGGCGTACGGTTCGCTCGGATGCCGAACCGGCGATGTCGCGATACCGGAACCGCACCTTCAATTCCGAGCGCAAAGCCTGGCGCAGTTCCGCCAGATCGAACGTGATGGGCTCCATGTAGTGGTGCTTGGGCGCGAGCAGCGCGGTATTTGCCATGTAGCTGCGCAGGCGCTCGGGAATGACAGCCTCGATCTTGGCGATGACGTGCGAGGCGGCTTCGGCGAGTTCCTTGTCGGCCCAGGATTCGACGATGCGGGCGCCGAGAACCAACGCCTCGATCTCCTGCTCCTTGAACATCAATGGCGGCAGATCGAATCCCGCCCGCAGAACGTAGCCGACGCCCGCCTCCCCCTCGATCGGAACGCCGCTGGCGATGAGATCCTGGACATCCCGGTAAATCGTGCGCTCGGAGACTTCCAGCGCCTCGCTCAGGTCGCGCGCGCGCACCGGTGCCTTGCGGCGCATGAGCTGGATGATTTCGAACAAGCGGTCGGCACGGCGCACGTGGTTTTTCCCCAACTGAAGCAGCGTGCTGAACCTTACGCTATCACTCCTGACACCCCGCTGTCAGGAGCCTGTCAGCACTCCTGACACGACCCTGTCAGGAGGCCTCCCGCATAGTCCGATCATGGCAATCAATGATCATGACGGGAGAAACCTCATGCCTGATTTGCAAAGCCCCTCGACCTTCGCCGGTCGCAGCGGGGCACCGTCCCGGCGCTTTGGCATGTTCCTGTCGTCGGTGCTGCGCGCCTACGTCCGCTGGTATGGCCGGCGGGCAGCCGCTCACCACCTCCAGGGCCTGGACGATCGGATGCTGGGAGACATCGGCATCAGCCGCAGTCAGATCGAAAGTGCGGTCAACGACGGGCGGTTCGACTGCCGGCGCCACGGTCACTGGGGATCGTGAATCGCTACCGCTCCGCCAAGCCTGCCTGCGCTCCTTGGCCGGCGATGCAGGCAGGCTGTCCCATCTCATCACTTACTCAGTGTTGCCACAAACTCCATCTTACGTCCTCGCGCCCGCCGATCGTGGCGGTTTGCGAACGAGGAGTGAAAGGTAATGAGACGGTTCGGCGGAGGTATCCTGGCTCTGCTGCTGATCCTGCTGGCGGTGCCGGCAAACGCTCAGCGCGCCCCGGATGTGGTGCTCTTGGGAGAAAAAACGGTCGGCTTCGTCGTCGATCGCGATGTCATCAACATCACGCATAACGAGGACTGGTATCGCAACCGCGCGTTCCGCAACCTGTACTTCGCCGTCGAACGCAACGACGTGCATCTGATCAGCCTGCGTATCGTCTACATGAACGGCTTCGCCGAGGACATCCGGGTCGACAAGCGCATCCGCCCCGGGGACGATCTCAAGGTCGATCTGCGCGGCGATCGGAGTTTTCTGCGCCGCATCGAGATGGTCTACGGTTCCCGCCCCAGCTTGCGCGGCCAGGCGCACGTCAAGGTTTACGGTGAGCCGAGCCGTCCCCAGCGCCCGCAGCGCAATCCTGACTGGCAGCTCCTCGGTCAGAAGGCCGTCGGCTTCGGAATTGACCGCGACGTCATCAACGTCACGCAAAACGAGGAATGGTTCCGCAACCGCGCCTTCCGCAGCCTGCACATCGCCGCCGAACGCAACGACGTGCACTTGATGAACGTACGCGTCGTCTACTTCAACGGTTTTGCGGAAGACATCCGGGTCGACAAGCTCGTCCGGGCCGGCTCGGACCTGGAGATCGACCTGCGTGGGAATCGAAGCTTCCTGCGCCGCATCGAACTCGTTTACCGGGCGCGGCCGAATTTCCGTGGTGACGCACTCGTCTCCGTCTTCGGCGAAACCGGCCGGCGCGGGCGTTAACCAGCACCCAATTGTCCGGCGCGCTCAGTCCCCGCCGAGTGCGCCGGTCTGCCATCGACACATAAGCCTTCGCCGCGTTATGCTTCCTTGTTACTCTCATCAACCGGCGTAGAAACGGGCTCATCCCATGGATCTCGCAATTGGACTGGCTCTCCTGGCTGCTTCGGCTATCCTGTTCTGGTCCAGCCTTCCGCGAAATGGCGAAATGCAGGACTTTCTGAAAAAGCCCGGCATGGAAGTCACGGTCACGCTGTTGTTCGTAACCGCCCTCACGATGGGTGGCGCATTGCTCCTAAGAGGCATCCTCGGTACTTGATGCCGCTCCTTTCGTGATCTTGTGTTCCCCTTCCAGACCGCAGCGCTTCACACTGCTGCCATAAACGCGGCCGAACCCTGTCCCGAAGTGATAATGGTGTGGCGGGAGACGAGGAGGCGCGCGATGGTCTGCGTGAGATGCGCTGTGCTTCTCTGTCTGATGCTCTTCGGTTCGCCCGCCGTCGCGCAACCGCCGCAGAACCTGATCCTTCTCGGTGAGAAGGCCGTCGGTTTCGGTATCGATCGTGACATCATAAACATGAGCCACGACGAGGACTGGTTCAGAAGCCGGACCTTTCGCACGCTCCATATTCTGGCAGAACAAAACGACGTCAATCTGCTGGAACTCCGGCTCGTTTATTTCAACGGCTATACCGAAGACATCGCCGTCGACAAAACGATCCGCACCGGCACCCAGATGGCGGTCGATCTGCGCGGGGAGCGCAGCTTTCTGCGCAGGATCGAGCTGACGTACAGGGCGCGGCCGAACTTTCGCGGCGATGCCGTCGTCAAGGTATTCGGCGAACCCATTCTGGCCCACCTCCCGCCGAAAAACGCGGACTGGCTGCTGCTCGGCGAGAAATCGGTTGGCTTTGCCGTCGACCGGGATGTCGTGGCGATTGGACATTCCGAGGAGTGGTTCAAGGATCGCTCCTTCAGCAAGCTGCACATCGTCGCCGAGCGTAACGATGTGACCATGATCGCCATGCGGATCGTCTACCTGAACGGCTTTGCCGAAAGCATTCGTATCGATCAGCTCATTCGCCAGGGCAGACCGCTGGCGGTCGACTTGCGCGGCGGCCGCAGCTTCCTGCGCCGGATCGAGCTGACCTACCGGGCCCGCCCGAGCTTTCGCGGCGATGCATTGATCCGCATTTATGGCGCGCCCGAGAAAGTTCAAACCGGCCGCAATCTGGATTAGGTGGAGATCTGCCCGGTTCGGCTGATGAATATCCAGGTCTTCCGGACCTGCATCCCAACACATCCTGCGTCCAGAACTACGGAAGCTGCGGCGTTGCCCCAAAATGGCCTTCCCTTGGCTCGATTGTGCCGTCACCTAGTGTCAGAACTGACCATAAGGCCCGTCGGGGATTTCAGGGGAGCGTCGGCCTGAGACATGCCGCACCGCGTTTTTCGTCTCGGATTGCTGTTGGGATTCATGGTGCTGCTGGCCCAACCGGCGGCGGCACAAGCAGGGAAATACGACTTCCGCGTCGTCGGCGTGGCTCCCGCCGACCATCTCAATGTCCGCGAGCGGGTCGAAAGCCAATCCAGCGTCAGCTCGACAAAAATACTCGGCCAGATCCCGGCCAATGCCAGCGGGGTGCTCGGCTCCGGTGCCAGTCAGAAAGTTGGCCGCGTGCGCTGGTATGAAGTGCGGTTCGGCGATACGCGCGGCTGGGTTAACGGCCGTTATCTGGCGCCTTTGTCGCCGAAGCTCGGCCGCGAGCTGGAATCGAACCTGTTCTGCTCCGGTACGGAGCCGTTCTGGTCGCTGAAGGTCGAAAACGGCAAGGCCGAGATGCAGCAGCCCGGCGTTCCCCCCGAACAATTCAGCGTCGCCGTTCGCGAACCGTTCCAGGGCCGGGACGATTCACTCGCCTTCCGCTTCGTCGATGATGACGAGGGGCCGGAAATCAGCGCTCTCGTCCAGCACAAGGAATGGTGCAACGACGGCATGTCCGATCTCGAATATGCTTTTGAGGTCAGAATTCTAGGCCTCAGGGATGACGACCGGCCGCTACGCGGCTGCTGCAGCCTGCTGAGATAGCCGGCATGCGCGAGGCGCAGACGGGGTGACTACCTGGAGCTGCGTGATCGTGGTACTTGGGGACCAAAATCAGACGAGGGTCCCGGATGAGCAGCGAAGACATTCCATTCAAGAAGACGATGGAGTTTGCCTACGGCCAACCGCGCGAACTCGCGCCCGGCGTGATCCGTCTCGTCGCCAATAATCCGAGCCCCTTCACGTTCCACGGCACCAACACCTATATCGTCGGCGAAACGGAACTGGCGCTGATCGATCCCGGCCCAGCCGACACGGCGCATTTCGACGCCATCATGGCCTACGCCGCGGGCCGCCCCATCAGCCATATCTTCATCACGCACACACATCGGGACCATACCGACGGTCTGGCGCGGCTCCAGGAGGCCACCGGCGCCAAGGTCTGTGCGCACGGGCGCAAGGCTTGGTCGTCCGGCTCTGTCCGCCACAGCCCATCAGGGGCCGAATTCATCGACATGGATTTCGCGCCCGATATCGTCATGAACGATGGCGACAGCGTCTCCGGCGACGGCTGGTCACTGCAAGCGATCTTCACGCCGGGTCATGCGCCTGATCACCTGTGCTTCGCCGATTCGGGGCGTCAGGTGCTGTTCTGCGGCGACCACGTGATGAGCTGGAACACGACCGTCGTCGCCCCGCCGGAAGGCAACATGGCCGACTACATGAACTCGCTGGAACGGCTTCTTCCGCGCCAGGAAACGGTGTTCCTGCCGGGCCACGGCGGGCGCATCGAAAACCCGACCCGGATGGTCAAGGCCTACATCGTGCACCGACGGTGGCGCGAGCAGGCGATCCTCGACAGCATCCGCGCCGGCAATACGACGATCGACCGGATCGTCGCCGGCGTCTACCAGGGCCTCGATCCGCGCCTCATCAACGCGGCCTCTCTCTCGGTGCTGGCGCACGTTGAGCATCTGATCGGCCGCGGTCTCGTTCGGAGCGACGGTCCGCCTTCCCTCGATCGCCCCCTTGCAGCCGTCTAGCCAAGGGGCCTTTGGCGTTCTTCGCCTTGCTGCGTACGGTGCGTGAACCGGGAGCTGCCGGAACGGTGCTCTCGACGCGCGTGCGCAATTCCCTGACCATGTCACGCATCCGGGCGGCGTTGCGGCCGAAATCATGGCTGCCATAGCGGGAGGCCGACCGGATATCGACCGTGGCATTCTGCTGATCGCCCGTCACGCGAATCACCACGTCATCCTCGAAGCCAAGCACAAGAGTGCGGTCGATAGCCTCGATCACGCCAGCGGTCTCGGCCTCCGGTGGTACCTCCGAAACGATATGGAACTTCAACCGGCGCACCGCCTCGGCGGCCAGTTCAAAGGCCTCATCCACCGACCGGTCGATATGCACCGGCTGGAGGTCAGGATAGGCGTCGGCCTGCAGAGCGGCGAAACTCGCGCCGGGATAGGCCGGATCATTGCTTCCGGCTCCGCGCTCACGAGCCAGCAAAACAAATTCCGGGGGCGTCGCGGTATCCGTCGAGACGTCATTGATCGGGGGCAGTTGGCGCGCCAGCACATACATCGAGACAGGCAAGGCCAGAACGGCCAGCGCAAAGACCGTGCCGCCCAGCGCCGCGCCGAACCCGCGCTGGCCCGTGAACCAGACCTGCACCATTGCGGCTATCGCCAGCAGCAAGGCCAGCGCTGCGCCGGCCACCGCGACAAGGAAAGCGTTCAGCAGGACCGGCGTCGGCATCCCGACCAGGCGGTGCAGCACGATGGCCACCAGCAGAAGCCCCGTACTGAACAGCGCCAGCCTGAGGCTCCAGACCGCGCTCCCCGCCGGTCGCGCGCCTTCCATCAGCAGGGCATCAGTGGCAGCCATTGCAGCACCTCGTCATCCCCCCGAGGCTAACGCGCGGCAGTGTCGCGCCGGGCACGAACCCTTTGTCAGAATTTCGCATCATCGCTAATCATAGCCCGAGATCAGAGCCAAACACAGGGCAAGCCCAACATGACAACCCTCACCAACTTCGCCATGCGGGATGTTGAGACGATTCTGCATCCGGCGACCAATCTTGATCTGCATCGCAAGGTCGGGCCGCTGGTCGTCGAGCGTGGTGAGGGCGTCTACGTCTGGGATACCGACGGCAAGCGGTATATCGAGGGCTTGGCAGGACTGTGGTGCACCGGTCTCGGCTACGGCAACCAGGAACTGGTCGAAGCGGCCCGCGAGGCCATGAGCAGGATCTCATTCACGCATTTGTTCGGCGGCAAGAGCCACGAGCCCGCGATTGCACTGGCCGAGAAGCTGAAGGAACTGGTTCCGATCGCAGCCTCGAAGATCTTCTTCACGAGTTCCGGCTCGGAAGCCAACGACAGCCAGATCAAGCTCGCCTGGTATTACAACAACGCCCGCGGCCTGCCGAAAAAGAAGAAGATCATCAGCCGGATGCGCGCCTATCATGGCGTCACCGTCGCCACCGCCAGCCTGACCGGGCTGCCCGTTTTCCACGCCGACTTCGACCTGCCGATGGCGCGCGTGCTGCATGCCGAATGCCCGCACCACTATCGCAATGCAGAACCGGGCGAGAGCGAGGAAGACTTCGCCACCCGGCTCGCGGGAAGCCTCAACGACCTGATCGAGCGCGAGGGACCGGAGACCGTGGCCGCCTTCATCGCGGAGCCGATCATGGGTGCAGGTGGCGTGATCGTGCCGCCGCGGACCTACTTCGAGAAGATCCAGGAGGTTCTGCAGAAGCATGACGTCGCCCTGATCGCCGACGAAGTGATCTGCGGCTTCGGGCGCACCGGCAACTGGTTCGGCTCCCAGACCTTCAATATGAAGCCCGATACGATGAGCATGGCGAAGGCGATCACGTCGGCCTACATGCCGCTCGGTGCCGTTACCGTCAGCGAGCCGGTCTATCAGGCGATGCTGGACGAGAGCCGCAAGCTCGGCGTGTTCGCTCACGGCTTCACCTATTCCGGGCACCCCGTGTCGTGCGCGGTCGCGGTGAAGACGCTCGAGATCTACGAGCGGATCAATATCGTCGGACATGTGCAGCGGGTCTCACCGGTGTTCCAGACCCGGCTCAAAGCGCTGGCGGATCATCCGCTGGTGGGCGAGACGCGCGGCGCCGGCCTGATCGGCGGCGTGGAGCTGGTCAAGAACAAGACGACCAGGGAAAGCTTCGAACCGCGCCAGGGCGTGGGTGGCAAGGTCGTCGCCTTTGCCCAGGAAGAAGGCCTCATCTGCCGCGCGGTCGGCGGCGACACCATCGCGCTCTGCCCGCCGCTGGTGATCGATGGGGCGGAAATCAACCAGATGTTCGACGCGCTCGGCCGTGCCCTGGACCGTGCTTCGAATTGGATCAAGACGGAAGGTTTGAACTAACCAACTCTGCAAAGAACCGGCCGCAACCTTTCCGGGCACGGGCAAATCAGGCAGACTTCTGCGTTCCTCGACCACAGGAGAGGAGCGCCTTGCCATGAATGCCGCCATCAAGACGCGATCGCAGCCGCGGTGGAATTCCGCCGGCTGCGTTTCGGCCGCCCTGCTCTGCGCAGGACTGATGTTCCAGCCGATCACCGCGACGGCCCAGAGCCTCGATGACAGCCCCCCTGCCCCAGTGCCTCGCGGGCCGATTGAGCTCAGCATCGCGAGCATGGATCTCGGCCGCGCGCAGCCTCCGGCGAGCGAGACGGCAAGCGCTCGGCAGCAGCCCGAGCCTGCATCTGCCCCGACCACCGCCTGGCGGCATACGTTCGGGGCGGAGCGGCGCGCCGTCGTCAAGACCGTCCGCAAACAGGCCAGTTTCTCGGCCGATATCGTCGTGCTGAGCGGCGTGACCAGTCTCGGCCAGGCACGGCAGGTTTTTCCGGCCCGCACCTATCACCTCGTCCTGTCGCGCCAGCTCCTGGGCTCCGGTTCCGAAGGGCGGCCTTCCGAGACGGGCGTCACGGCCATCGCAATCCGCAGGTCCGGCGATCTGCGCGTCACGGCCAACGATCATTTGACCGAATTGGCTGCCGCATCGCCCGATAAGAAGGCATCGCCTTTGTCCGCCGGTACGGCGGTCCGCCTGATCGCAGCCGGGCAGCCTCTCTGGGTCCTGGCGGTCGATCTCGCGCCAGCCTGTTCCGATCCGGCCGCGGCAGGCACGCTGGACTGCAAAGCCTCCGGACAGCAGATGACCGTTCTGGAAGATTGGGTGACGGCGCGGCAAGCCTCCGGTGAGGCGGTGGTGCTGGGCGGCAGTTTCCATCGCAGCCTCGATGCTGCCGAGTTACCCGAGCCGCTGAAGTCGCTGGCGCGTGTTCCGGGCGCAAGCGAGACTGCGCCAACGGCCTGTCAGGCCACCGCCCAGACGACAGATCTGTTGCATGTGCTTGCTGCGCCGGGAGCGAAGCCACGGGCCGAACTCAACCTCCGCGGCAACATGCGCGCCAGTGACGAGAAAAACCCGGAAGCCGGCTGCGTCCTAATCGCACGGTTCGTGATCTAGACGGTCAGACGTGCTGGCCGCCGTTGATGTGCAGCTCAGCGCCATTGACGTAGCTCGACTGCTCCGTGCACAGGAAGTAGATGGCCTTGGCCACTTCTTCCGGCTCGCCAAGCCGCCGCATCGGGATCTGCTCGCGCACGATCTTGTCGGTCCCCGGCGAGAGGATCGAGGTATCGATCTCGCCCGGCGAGATGGCGTTCACGCGAATGCCGCGCGGGCCGAAATCGGCCGCCATCTCGCGGGTCAGACCAGCCAATGCGGACTTTGAAGTTGCATAGGCGGCACCGGCGAACGGATGCACCCGTCCGCCAGCGATCGACGTGACGTTGACGACTGCACCTTTGGCCCGCTCGAGTTCATCGATCAGGCCACGCGCAAGCATGATCGGGGCGAAGAAATTCACCTGAAAGACGCGCTGCCAGTCATCGATCGGCGTATCGATGGTTCCGAGCCTGCTGCCACTCGATCCTTTCGGGCTGATACCAGCGTTGTTGACCAGGGCGTTCAGCCGCGATCCTTGCGCCGTCAGCCGTTCGCGCATTTCCCCGACTGCCCGCAGCGTGTCCTCCGTATCCCCAAGATCGACCTGGATATGATCCTCCGGTCCCATCTCCCATGGGCAATTCTCCGGAAAGGGGTGGCGCGAGCAGGTGATGACGCGCCAGCCAGCCGACGCGAAGCGCTTCACGGTGGCGTGCCCGATCCCGCGCGAGGCCCCGGTGAGGATCAGGGTCTTACGCTCCGCATTCGACGTGGTCACCATGTCTGAACTGCTTTCGCTGTCATTACGGGCGCTCAGGGGTAAAGCCGCGACGTGGTCCAGGCTTCCGCCGGACCGGCACGCCGAAACCGGACCCGATCATGCAGCCGGAAGGGACGGTCATGCCAGAATTCGATCTCGGTCGGCACCACACGAAAACCCGACCAATGCGGCGGCCGCGGGATCTCTCCTATATTGAATTTGGCGGTATAGAGTGCAACCGCCTTCTCCAGCGCGAAACGGCTCTCAAGCGGACGTGATTGCTGGCTGGCCCAGGCACCGAGCCGGCTGCCGCGGGCACGTGAGGCGAAATATTCGTCGGCCTCGCGGGGAGCGACCTGCTCCACATTGCCACGGACCCGCACCTGACGGCGCAGCGTCTTCCAGTGGAACACCAGCGCCGCTTTGCCGGATGCCAGCAACTCCCGCCCCTTGGCGCTCTCGTAATTCGTATAGAATACGAAGCCCCGATCCGGACGGCCGGCCGGATCGACTCCTTTCAGCAGCACCATGCGCACATTCGGCATGCCATCGGGATCCACGGTGGCCAGTGCCATCGCGTTCGGATCGTTGGGTTCGTGCGCGGCGGCATCCTTGAACCAGCCGTCGAACAGCGCAAACGGCTCCTCCGCCTCGACGAAATCCCCGGCCTGCGGGGCGGTGTAGTAGTCGGGCTTTGGTGTCTCAGCCATACTTTGCTCCATGCGTCCGCGTCGTGCCTGCTTGCCCAACCGGGACAGGGATTGACGACTTCTTTACCGTGTCGCGGCACACTCGGCCGATGAGTTAGCCGACCCCTGTCGGGAAGGTCCAGCGTTTCTCCGGTTGTCGAGTACCATGTCCATGCGTCGCATTATACGCCCTCTCGCAGGCGCGGCCGCGCGTCTTGCCGTGTCGGGCATCATCCTTCTGACCACGCCGGCGTTCGTCACCGGCATCTCAGCGGACCAGTCCCGTGTGAGCGCCGTCCCCTGCTCCGGTTCGGACGACTCTTCGGCTGACTGTTCGCCATCTATCGCAGCCAAAGCCGCGCTCGATGCTGCCGACGCCCAGGCCGCCCTCAAAGCCATCCATCTCGGCCTGACGGAGGTCGGGGATGGCTCGACATTCGTCTGGCATCGCGCCCACGGACGACTGCGCGGCACGGTTCGCCCGACATCCTCGTTTCGCGATGCCGACGGACGCGTCTGCCGCCATCTCGTCGTCACGCTTGCCTCGGGCGTCTACGCGCGGACGACCGAAGGCGTCGCCTGCCGTCTCGATGACGGATCCTGGACGCTGGAAAGCTGAGCGGCGTCATAGACCCTCGCGGCGGCAGGTCAAATCTGCTACGTCGCGGCGTTATTCACGCATGAGGGGCATCTGTGTCAGGCTGGCTCTGGGCGATATTCACGGTTCTGGCGGCCGGTGGCCAGACGTTTCGAAATGCAATGCAGAAGGAGCTCATCGCCACGCTCGGAACGGTAGGTGCGACGCATGTCCGCTTCCTGTTCGGCCTGCCGTTCGCGGTGCTGTTCCTCAGTCTCATCATTCTGGTCAGCGGCCTGCGCCCACCGCCGATCACGCTCGTCAGCCTGGCCTGGACCACGCTCGGCGCGCTCACGCAAATTGGCGCGACCGCCCTGCTCCTGGCAGCGATGCGCGAACGCTCCTTCATCGTCACCATCGCCCTGTCGAAGACCGAACCGGTCCACGTTGCCCTGCTGGGTCTCATTTTTCTCGGCGACCATCTGACGATGCTGCTGGCCGTGGCCATCCTGATCGCGACGGCGGGTGTGATGATGATGTCATGGCCCAAACAGGATACGCCCATGTCCTGGGAGTCAGCCGCACTGGGAATAGGATCCGGCGCGCTGTTCGGTCTTGCGGCAATCGGCTTCCGCGGCGGCATCAAGGCGTTGGACACGGACTCGTTCGTGATCGCCGCGACGACGATCCTTGTTCTCGGCCTCGTCATTCAAAGCCTGACGCTGTCGGCGTATCTGCTGATCCGCGACAAGGACAAGCTTTTCGCCATCTTCCGAGCCTGGAGGCCGTCGATGACGGCCGGCTTCATGGGGGCCTTCGCCTCGCAGATGTGGTTCCTGGCGTTCGCCCTGGAGAGCGCCGCCAAGGTGCGCACGCTGGCCCTGGTCGAGATTCTGTTCGCCCAGTTGCTGACGCGGCAGGTGTTCAAGCAGAAGCTGGCCTCCCGGGAGGCGATCGGCATCGGCTTGATGATCCTCGGGGTCATCGTCCTGCTCAATTCGTGAGACGGGCAAGGTTGTATCCCCTGCCCGCCGCATCGGTGGTTCAAGCCGCCTTGGTGGAGGCTTCGGCCTCCTTCGCCGCCTGAACTGACGGCCGGCTGGAAATCCGCTCCAGGTATGGGCGGATGTTCTTGAACTGCGACAAGTCGATTTTCAACCGCGGCGCCCAGCTCAGCACGGTATAGGCGTAGGCGTCCGGCAGCATGAATTCCTGCCCCATGATGTACGGCTTATCGGCAAGGTGCTTATCGAGAACGCCAATCCGGGCCAGCAGACGGTCCGTGAGGGCGGCCTTGCCGTCACCGGTAACGTTCGGATTGAACAGCGGTGAAAAGCCCTTGTGCAGTTCGGTCCCGATAAAGTTCAACCACGACTGGAGTTCATAGCGCTCCATCGTACCGTTGGCCGGCGCGAGATTCTTTCCGCCCAGATTGTCGGCGATGTACTGCAGGATGACCGGACCTTCCGTCACGATCGTGCCATCATCGAGCTCCAGGGCGGGCACATATCCAGCCCGGTTCACGGACCAGAAATCCTTGCCGGTGTCGGTGGTCTTCGCTTTCAGGTCGGTCTTGACCAGTTCGAAGGGGGCGTTTGCCTCGCGCAACGCGATGTGCGGCGAAAACGAGCAAGCGCCGGGGGAGTAGTAGAGCTTCATAGCCTTGTGCACTCCTGCAATTTTGCGTAGTTCGAAGATTACGAACTTCCGATCACAGTTGGAAGTGCGATCAATCCGCAACAAGTGGTTGCAACAGAAGTGTGAACAGAAGCCACAGTTGAGACTGGTTGTCTGGACCCTCCCGGCTGTTGGTGTAGGATGCGCGCGAAAAACACAGGATAAGGACCACGGCTCATGACGAGCAACGGGGTGACGACAGGATCGTTGATGGCCGGCAAGCGCGGCCTAATCATGGGCGTTGCCAACAATCGTTCGATTGCCTGGGGAATCGCCAAGGCGACCGCCGCTCAAGGCGCGGAATTGGCGTTTACCTATCAGGGTGACGCTTTGAAGAAGCGCGTCGAGCCGCTGGCTGCCGAGGTCAACTCGGCGATCGTTTTGCCCTGTGATGTCACCGACGCGGCCTCCATGGACGCCGTCTTCGCCGAGCTTGGCCAACGCTGGGGCAGCCTCGACTTCCTGATCCACGCCATTGCGTTCTCGGACAAGAATGAGCTGGACGGGCGCTATGTCGATACGACCGAGAAGAACTTCTCGCAGACGATGCTGATCTCCTGCTTTTCGCTGACGGCACTGGCGCAGCGTGCGGAAAAGCTGATGACCAACGGCGGTTCGATCGTCACGCTCACCTACTATGGTGCCGAGAAGGTGATGCCGCATTACAACGTCATGGGTGTCGCAAAAGCCGCACTGGAAGCCAGCGTCCGCTATCTCGCCGCTGACCTGGGGCGGAATGCCATCCGGGTCAATGCGATCTCGGCCGGTCCGATCAAGACCCTGGCAGCCTCCGGCATTGCCGACTTCCGCTATATTTTGAAATGGAACGAGTACAACTCGGCGTTGCGGAGAACGGTGACCATCGAGGAAGTCGGCGCAGCCGGGCTCTACCTCGTCTCCGACCTGTCGCGCGGTGTGACAGGCGAAATCCACCACGTGGATGCGGGCTATCACGTCCAGGGCATGAAGAACGAAGAAGCCCCGGACATCACGGTGGTGAAATCAACCGACTGACGCGCCAAACTCGCTCCCGCTGCGTTCTTCCGGATGTACAGTTCTGGAAGAATGTCACTTCTCGGGAGCAAGAGACCGATGACCGACAGCAATCGACAGGTGAAGCTCGCCAAGCGCCCGCCTCCTGGTCCGCTGTCCAGGGACGTCTTCACGGTTGCGGACGCACCTGTCCCGCAACCCGGTCCTGGCGAGTTTCGCGTGCGGATCGCCTATGTCTCCCTTGATCCCGCCATGCGTGGCTGGGTGGCCGAAGGGCGCTCCTACATCAAGCCCGTTCCCGTCGGCGCGGTCATGCGCGCCTACGCGGCCGGGCATGTGGAGGCCAGCAACAATCCCGATTTCCAGCCCGGCGATGCCGTGCAAGGCATGTTCGGCGTCCAGCGCTTTGCGATTTCGAGCGGCGAGAATGTCTTCAAGGTCGATACCTCGCTCGCACCGCTGCAGCGCTGGATCGGCGGCCTCGGGATGCCGGGATGGACGGCTTATTTCGGACTTCTGGACGTCTGCAATCCCCAGCCTGGGGAGACCGTCGTCGTCTCGGCGGCATCCGGTGCCGTCGGCTCGGTGGTTGGCCAAATCGCGAAGCTCAAAGGCTGTCGCGC
This sequence comes from Pseudomonadota bacterium, assembly GCA_023423275.1. Lineage (GTDB taxonomy): Bacteria > Pseudomonadota > Alphaproteobacteria > Rhizobiales > Hyphomicrobiaceae > ZC4RG25. The sequence goes on along the minus strand of JAFAFW010000094.1, from coordinate 15,881 downwards.
TGTCGGCATCGCCGGCGGTCCGGAAAAATGCGGGTATCTCACCGACGAGCTCGGGTTCGACGCTGCGGTCGACTACAAGGCCGGCAACTTCGCGGCTCATCTGAAATCAGCCTGCCCTGACGGGATCGACGTCAATTTCGAGAACGTCGGCGGGGAGATCCTCGACACCGTCCTGGGCCAGATGAACCTGCACGGACGCGTTGCGATCTGCGGCTTGATCGCGGGTTACAATGCGACCCAGCCGGAACCGGGACTGAAAAATCTGCGGGCGGTGCTGACGCAGCGCCTGAAAGTGCAAGGCCTCATCGTGTTCGACTGGAAGGACCGGATCGGAGAAGCGATCCGCGATCTGGGCACCTGGCACAGCCAAGGCAAGCTCAAGATCCGCGAGGACATCCGCGAGGGCGGGTTGGACGCATTCCCGGATGTCCTGAACCTGCTGTATACCGGCGGCAACCACGGAAAACTTGTGCTGAAACTCTGAGAACGGCGGGAGAGAATGCGGGGGGACTTCACACTTTATTTCGTTCGCCATGGCGAGACGGACTGGAACGCGGCCCGGCGTCTGCAGGGGCAAACGGATATCTGCCTGAACGATATCGGGCGCGGGCAGGCCGCGCGCAATGGCAGCGCGCTGAAGGCGCTGATCCAGGATCCGGCAGCGATGTCGTTTATCTCCAGCCCACTCAGCCGCACGCGCGAAACCATGGAAATCGTTCGCGAGGCGATGGGGCTGGATCGCTCGACCTTCACGTTCGATGACCGGCTAAAGGAGATCAATTTCGGTCATTGGGAAGGGTTCTCATGGTCGGAGCTGGCGGATCGCGATCCTGCTGGATATCAGGAGCGCATGACCGACGCGTTCACGTGGCGGCCGCGCGGCGGCGAGAGCTACCGGGACCTCACCGAGCGCGCCGTTGCGTGGCTACAGGATCTCACGGGAAGTGCCGTCGTGGTTTCTCACGGCGGCGTCAGCCGGGCGCTGCGTGGCCACCTGCTAGGCCTCGATCCGCGCGAAATCCCGGACCTGAGCGTGCCGCAGGATAAAGTTCTTGTTCTGCGCAAGGGCCAAATGGAGTGGCACTGAACGGACGATATTGGCACCGCTGACGGATGCCACCCGCTGAAACAGAAGAGAGCCGGGGCAGCGGCTGCCCCGGCTCTCCATTTTTTCAGCAATCCCGAAACAACCGTGGGTGCTCAGTCCACGTTTGTGCCGCGATTATCAGTCCGCCGTATCACGACGGAACTGTACCTAGTTGCGACCTTGGACCATCGTCCGCCGCCGCTTCCGTCAGATTTCACGACCGACCTCACACTCCAGCATGCTGGCGGCGCTCCGTCGGTTTCCACGGTGGCCCTGCCTGGGATCGATTGCACCAACGCGCTGGTGCGCCCAACCCCACGACAGGGCTACGAATCGTGGATACGCAGCTGCGTGAGTACCGCGTGAATTTGGCGATTGTCACGTGGCATCGCGGAATTAGCGTCCGCGACTCAAATATTGGTGCATAAAAGGCCCGCACCTAGCGCCGGATACAGCCAAATTAACGAATCCGTATGCTCGTGCGTGAATCGATGAGGCCTCGTCTGCGGTGTTCGGGCATAATGCTCGGGAGCACGCTCAATGCAGATCTCGCAGAGTTCATACGTTGGCTGATCGCAGAACCGGATACAAAAGGGATGTGGCGCTGGCGGCCTCGCTGGTCGCATCGCTCCTTTTTGCGCAGCCGGCCGGCGCAAGCTCCGACGACATCGCCGACTGCCGGCGCGAGGAGAGCCTCCCGGAGTTCCGGTTGCAGAGTTGCAGCAACGTCATTTCCAATACCGCACAGATTCCGGAAATTCGCGCCGATGCCTACCTGAATCGTGGCATCGCGCAGGAGGACCTGAACAATCTGGCCGATGCGATCGAGGACTATACGCAGGCTATCAAGCTCAACCCGGAGTACAGGGCCCTCTATCACTACCGAGGGCTGGCCTATGACCGGGACGGCAAGAGCGACCTCGCCATCGCCGATTTTTCCGAAGCGATCCGGCTCGATCCGACCGACACCGAGGCGCTGCTCTATCGCGGCTTGGCCTACGCCGCGCAATCCGACTACGACAAGGCGCTCGCGGACTACAATACGGCCTTGGAGCACGACTCTGAGAATGAGGATGCGCTCTCGGCGCGCGGTGAAACCCACGAGGCTCGTGGTGAGCGCGATCTGGCCATAGCCGACTTCCGCAGGGCGCTGGAGCTGGATAACGATAACGACGAGGCGCACAACGGGTTGCAGCGACTAGGCGTGACTGAGAAATAACCCACGTCCGGGGGTGACGACCTGTTTTCAGGATCCCGGGTTGCCGCCCCTGCCGGTGTCGGTTAAGCCTTGCGCGACGCGATCTTTCACGGCTGGCGCGAAGAATTCATGTCACACAACACGTTCGGTCATCTGTTCCGCGTCACCACCTGGGGTGAAAGCCACGGGCCCGCAATCGGCTGCGTGGTTGACGGCTGCCCGCCCGACATCCCGTTGGAAGCCTCCGAAATCCAGGTCTATCTGGACCGGCGCCGTCCGGGCCAATCGCGCTACACTACCCAGCGCCGCGAGCCCGACGAGGTCGAGATCCTCTCCGGCGTCTTCCCGGACGACAGCGGACGGCAGGTCACCACCGGCACGCCGATCTCGCTCGTGATCCGCAACGTCGATCAGCGCTCCAAGGACTACGGGGATATCAAGGACAAATTCCGCCCCGGCCATGCCGACTACACGTACGTCGAGAAATACGGCATCCGCGATTATCGCGGCGGCGGGCGTTCCTCGGCGCGCGAGACGGCGATGCGGGTGGCGGCTGGCGCCATCGCCCGGAAGGTGCTCGGCAGTGGCGTGGCGATCCGCGGCGCGCTGACCCGCATCGGCCCTCACGAGATCGATCACAGCCGCTGGAACTGGGAGGAGGTCGACAGCAACCCGTTCTTCTGCCCGGACCATGACACGGTGCAGACTTGGGCCGGTTTTCTCGATCAGGTGCGCAAATCCGGCTCGTCGGCCGGAGCCGTGATCGAGGTGATTGCGGAAGGCGTCCCGGCCGGTCTCGGCGAACCCATTTATGGCAAACTCGACCAGGATCTCGCCAGCGCGCTGATGAGCATCAACGCGGTCAAGGGCGTGGAGATCGGAGAAGGCATGGCGGCCGCCCTGCTGTCCGGCGAAGAGAATGCCGACGAAATGCGGATAGGCCCTGATGGGCGGCCGGTGTTCTTGTCGAACCACGCTGGCGGCATCCTCGGCGGCATTTCCACTGGCCAGCCGGTCGTCTGCCGTTTCGCGGTGAAGCCGACCTCTTCTATCCTGGCTCCCCGGCGGACAGTGGACCGCCAAGGCAACGAAACCGAAATCCTCACGAAAGGGCGGCATGATCCATGCGTGGGCATCCGCGCGGTTCCCGTGGGTGAGGCCATGGTCGCCTGCGTACTCGCCGATCATGCCCTGCGCCATCGGGCACAGACCGGACAATGGAGGTTCGGCACGTGAACGATGTGAGTCAGGTCGAGGCCCTGTTGTTCGATGTGTTCGGCACCGTCGTCGACTGGCGATCCGGCGTCATCCGCGAACTCGAAACCTTTGGCGCCAGCAAGGGCCTTTCCCTCGACTGGGCGCTGCTCGCCGATGAATGGCGTGGTCTTTATCAGCCGGCGATGGAGGAAATCCGGACCGGTCGCAGGCCGTGGACCATCCTGGATATCCTGCATCGCGAGAACCTTGAAACGGTACTCGCCCGTCATGGCCTCCGCGATCTGACGGAGGAGGACAAGGACGAACTCACCAGAGCCTGGCATCGCCTGCCCCCCTGGCCCGACACCGTCGCGGGCCTCACACGGCTGAAGCAGAAATTCATCATCGGGACGCTGTCGAACGGCAACGTCGGACTGATGACGCGGCTGGCCAAGAATGCCGGCCTGCCTTGGGACGTGATCCTGGGCGCAGAAGTCGCGCGCGCCTACAAGCCCCAGCCAGAAGCCTACCGCCGCAGTGCGGAGATCCTCACACTTCCGCGCCACAAGGTCATGCTGGTGGCCGCCCACAGCAGCGATCTGGCCGCAGCCGCCAAGGAAGGTCTGTGCACGGGATTCGTTGCCCGGCCACGAGAATATGGTCCGGCAAAACAGGCCGATGTCGCCACCCCAGGCGATTGGGACATCGTAGCGGACAGCTTCACCTCCCTCGCTGACGCGTTGGGGTGTCCATGAGCGGCTAAGCCTGCCGTCCAACTGACGTGGGCATGGGGCCTTATAAGGCAGCGTCGACATTGCCGCACTGTGGGGTGGAATGGCCACGTTAGCGCCGCGGGCCTGGGATCTTGAGCCAAATTGACTGGGCCTCATCCATGCCACCGCGCTTGCGCAGCCCCTGGCAATGGGTTAGACGAACCCCGCTGGCTATCGACCGCGTTGGCCGGCAGGCGAATCATCGCTTACGCTGCCGTAGCTCAGTGGTAGAGCACTCCCTTGGTAAGGGAGAGGTCGAGAGTTCAATCCCCTCCGGCAGCACCACTATTCCTCGCATATCAAAAGCTTCCTTCAAGAGCAGAAGTGCGCGCTTCATCGCGGACGAACACCCTGGGAATAGGCAAGATGGATCGTACCCATCCGCCGATGGCATGAGGCTCCCGCAATTGCTGACCACTATGCGAGACTGCGAGGCTTCGCGGGCGGTGAGGCGAGCGCTGCGATTTTACAGATGACGGTACTATTCCAGCCAAGCTGGCGCTATCTCGCCGCCGCTTCCGGGGAACTCCTCACCAAAGCGACCGATTTCCCGAAAAAATCGACGAGGTGCGCCGAGCGAGCCCGGCTGTAACTAACGTATTTACTCTTGTCTGAAACAATCGCCGGATGATCCGGGCCTTGCTGATGCTGGTTGTCGTCTCTGCACTCGCAATCGCGGCGCTGGTCGCGGTCGAGCTTTATGGACCCGCATCGGCATCCATTACCGTCATCGATGGCGATACGGTCGAGCGGGCCGGTGTGCGTCATCGCCTGATCGGTGTGGATGCGCCCGAGATCAGCGAAGCGCAGTGCCCGAAGGAGCGCGCGCTTGGACGCGCCGCCGCGCAGCGGTTGCGAGAGTTGATCGCGTCGGCAAGCAGCGTCGATCTGTGGCCGGAAGGGAATGCGAAAGATGCGTACGGCCGCCAGCTATCGCATTTGATGATCGATGGTCAGGACGCCGGCGAGATGCTGATCTCGGAAGGTCTGGCGCATCCCTATCACGGGCGCGAGACGCGCGGCGGATGGTGCTGAGCCCACCCACCGAAGCAGTCCTGTCGGAAGTCTACGCCGCCGATTTGCTCGGCTGCACTGCTGCCATGTAGTCGTTGAGCAGGGTCTCGGAGATGCGGCCCGGCTGATACTGGTTCTCGCCGATCTCGCGGACCGGCGTCACCTCGGCTGCGGTGCCGACGATGAAGCACTCCGAAAACGTGCTGAGTTCCGCCGGCAGGATCGTGCGCTCGATAACCTCGATGCCCTGCTTCTTCGCCAAACCGATTACGGTGCGGCGCGTGATGCCATCGAGGAAGCAGTCCGGCGTCGGCGTGTGCAGAACGCCATCCTTCACGAAGAAGATGTTGGCACCCGTGCATTCAGCAACGTGCCCGCGCCAGTCGAGCATCACCGCGTCGGCATATCCGGCCTTCTCGGCACGATGCTTTTCGAGCGTGCAGATCATGTAGAGCCCGGCCGCCTTGGTCTTCGCCGGAGCGGTGCGCGGATCGGGGCGGCAGTATTGTGCGTGCGTCAGGCGGATCCCGCGAAGACGTTCTTTCGGGTCGAAGTAGGAACCCCAGTCCCAGGCCGCGACGGCCAGATGAATCTTGGCAAGCTGCGCCGACACGCCCATCTGCTCGCTGCCGCGCCACGCGATCGGACGCACATAGCAATCGACCAGCTTGTTGGCTTTCACGACCTCGCGGCAGGCGGCGTCGATCTCCGCGACCGAATAGGGGATCTCGAAGTCCATGGTGCGGGCACCGGCAACGAGACGCTCGGTGTGCTCGGTGAGCTTGAAGATCTCGCCGCCGTAGGCGCGCTCGCCCTCGAACACCGCGCTGGCGTAGTGCAGGCCATGCGTCAGCACGTGCAGGTTCGCCTCCCGCCACGGCACCAGCTTGCCATCCATCCAGATAAATCCATCGCGATCGTGATAGGGAACGAGCGCAGCCATCTCACTCTCCTTGGGGTCGCCGGCGACACCGGTCTGTCATTTTCCGCTGCGATACCCGCCCCAGGCAACGCCGGACACGCGTCCGGACCTGACATGTCATGGGTTGCGATGGCATGCATACGGCGCAGGAATGCACTTGCCACGGGTAACAATGGCCTCCTAATAAGTCAACATGACTGACATATCCTCCGAGCTGACGGTGCCGACATCGGAACCAGCCGACGGTGAAACTCAAGCCGCGGCGATGGTCTCCGGCGGTCGGCAACAGCTCATCGAATATGTTGAATTATTCTATTTCGCTTACAGGGACTTTACTGGCGAAGCCGACGTCGTCCTTGCCGAATTCGGGTTTGGCCGCGCTCACCATCGGGTGCTGCATTTCGTCCACCGGCACCCCGGCCTGCGCGTCGCCGATCTCCTTGATATTCTCAAAATTACCAAGCAAAGTCTCGCGCGGGTTCTGAAACAACTGGTCGATGAGGGATTTATCGTCCAACAGGCTGGCGAGGCGGATCGGCGAGAACGCCTTCTCTCCCTGACGGCGAAAGGCTCGGCGCTTGCCAATAAGCTGATTGCCTTGCAGATCGACCGGATCCAAGAAGCCCTAGCCACGCTCGGGGACGGTGCTGCCCCGGCCGCCAGACAATTTCTCGCCAGCATGATCGCTGAAACTCAGCGGCCGCAAATCGAAAAGCTGATCCGCGGATCGGCAAACGGAGCGGCCGACAGGGAGGGCTAGACATGACCGAAGTGGGCGTAGCGCGTCATGAGCGTCATGATTGCCCCCCCGATGATGCCCCACACGTGCTGATCGTCGATGACGACCAACGCATCCGCGACCTGCTGACCCGCTATCTGGTCGAGAATGGGTTCCGGGTCACCCCCGCGGCCGATAGCATAGCAGCACGCGCGGCCATGCGCGGCCTCCGGTTCGATCTCGTGATCCTCGATGTGATGATGCCGGGCGAAAGCGGCCTTGATCTCGCGCGTTACCTGAAGTCGACCTCACCTGTGCCGATCTGCATGCTGACGGCGCGCTCCGAGCCCGAAGACCGGATCGAAGGGCTGGAAGCGGGCGTGGACGATTACCTTCCTAAGCCGTTCGAGCCGCGTGAACTGGTGCTGCGCGTGAAGAACATCCTGAGACGCGGACAGGCACCGCAGACCAATCACGATGAAATCCGGATGGGGGACTTTACGTTCTACATCGCGCGCGGAGAACTGAAGCGCGGAGAGGAAAGCATCAAGCTCACCGAGCGAGAGCGCGACCTGCTGCGCCTGTTCGCGCAGCGGCCCGGCATGGCCATCGCCCGCCACGAACTGGCGAGCGACGACTCTACCGGTAGCGAGCGCGCCATCGACGTGCAGATCAACCGGCTGCGCCGCAAGATCGAGGTCGATCCGTCCAATCCCGTCTATCTCCAGACGGTGCGCAGCAAAGGCTACATCCTTTACGCTGACTAGCCGCCGCCCAGCTCACAGGAACGCCTATGGTCGCTGCCCGCGACAACGTTGCCGAGATGCCGACCTCCTGGCGCGCCCGTGCGCGGGCTATCGGCGGCTGGCTGTTCTCTCATGCACTCGCGGGCGCGGGCAACCTGATGCCGAAGGGTCTTTATGCCCGCGCGCTCATCATCATCATCGCGCCGATCGTGCTGTTGGAAAGCGTCGTCGCCTTCGTCTTCATGGAACGCCACTGGCAGGCCGTGACGCGGCGCCTGTCGGAAGCCACCGCCCGCGATATCGCGGCAATCATCGACGTTTATCGCGAATATCCGCACAACGACGAGTATGCCGGTCTTATCGAGATGGCGCGTGACAGGCTCAATCTGTCGATGCAGCGCCTGCCTCCCGGCGACTTGCCACCGGCACAGCCCAAGCCGTTCTTCTCCCTGCTCGACCGGACGCTTTCCAACGAAGTGCGCAAGCAGGTGCAGCAGCCGTTCTGGGTCGACACGGTGGGTAACTCGCGCCACGTCGAAATCAAGGTAAAGCTCGACGACGCCATCCTGCGGTTCGTAGCGACGCGGACGCAGACCTACGCCTCCAATTCACACATCTTCCTGATGTGGATGGTCGGAACGTCGATTGTGCTGCTGACGGTCGCGATCCTGTTCTTGCGCAATCAGATCCGTCCGATCCTACGGCTTGCCGAGGCCGCCGATGCATTCGGCAAGGGTAGACCCGTGCCCGATGACTTCCGGCCGCGCGGCGCGCGCGAAGTGCGGCAGGCGGCCCAGGCTTTCCTGGAGATGCGGGATCGTATCCGCCAGCACGTCGACCAGCGCACCACGATGCTGGCGGGCGTCAGTCATGACCTCAGAACCGTCCTCACCCGCTTCAAGCTGGAGCTGGCTTTGCTCGGACAGGGGCCGGAGATGCGCCCGCTGCAGAATGACGTCAAGGAAATGCAGCACATGCTGGAGGACTACCTCGCGTTCGCCAAGGGCGATGGCGGCGAGGAGGCCAAACCCACCAACTTGCGCGAGTTGCTGGAAGAGATTCACGGCGATGCGCAAGCGTTCGGGACACCGATCGACCTGCGGCTGCGTAAACGTCGCCGCGAGCTGGTGCTGCCGCTGAAACGGCAGGCCTTCAAGCGGGCCGTGATCAATCTGGTCAGCAACGCCGCGCGTTTCGGCGACCGGATCGTCATTCGTGCGGCCACCGAACGGGAATGGTTGAGGATAGAAGTCGATGACAACGGGCCCGGCATCCCCGCGTCCGAGCGGGAGAACGTGTTCCGTCCGTTCTATCGGCTGGACCACGCCCGCAATCAGGATAACAGCAACACCGGCCTTGGCCTCGCGATCGCCCTCGATATCGCACGCAGCCACGGCGGTGACATGGTTCTCGGTGAGAGTTCGATGGGCGGCTTGCGCGCGGTGATTACCGTGCCTCTTTAAGGGGCGCACTCGATCCGAAATCGTCATTTTCTGCACGAGCCGGAATCGGGATTACCCACATGCCAAGATCATATCCGTGATCGTTTGCGATGGCGAAGGCGTGCCCGATGTCTGGATGCCCGCCTCCGCGGGCATGACGGTGAGGATTGGATCACAACGCTCGATTTGAAAAACCAGCCATCTTGACCCGATCAGACCGTCGTTTCAGCACGAGCAGGATCCCCCGAAAAACCGCACAACCTCAAACCTCTGCAATATCCAGGATTCTTCAGGCTTCGATCGCACCACTCCTTAGTCATTCCGGCCGGAGCGAAGCGGAGAGCCGGGACCCAGAAGCCACAGGGGTAGGGGTACAAGGGTTATATGCGTAAACCAAAGTCCGCAAAGATCGCGGCTCAGAACAGCCGCCCGCCGTTGGGGACCGGCTTATCCGGCACGATCAGGACGACCGCGCCTTCGGCATCGGGAAAGCCGAGCGTCAGCACTTCTGATACGAATTTTCCGATCTGCCGCGGCGGAAAGTTCACCACCGCCGCAACTTGGCGGCCTACGAGCGCGCTCGGCTCATAATGGACCGTAAGCTGCGCCGAGCTCCTCTTGATGCCGATGTCCGGACCGAAATCGATCTTCAATTTGATCGCCGGTTTGCGCGCCTCCGGATAGGGTTCCGCCTCGACGATCGTGCCGACGCGGATGTCGACTTTGGCAAAATCGTCGAATGTGATCGGCGCCGATGGCTGAGTTTTGTCGTTCACGGCAGATGTCCCCGGTGCGTGGCTTGGGCTACCCATGCCCGCATCGGATGGGCATTGTCAAACCGGCGTTCCCGGATATTCCTCCGGCCGCGGAGGTGCCGTCTCCTCCGTTCGCTGCCCTGTCGCGCGCCCGCGCCGGGCAGCAAACGACGACACGAATGACGATACGGCGCCAGCGACCCGATTGACCCCGGCTCCCAGGTCATGAATGTTCGTCAGCGTGCGCTCTCCGCGCCGCAAACGCCGGTCGAGAGCGGCCATGGTGCGGGCCAAGCCGGGATCGTCGTCGTCCAGCCACGTCCGCAACACCGAGGCATAGACGGCGGCCAGTCCGCTCACCTTGGCCTTACCGCCGACACCGCTGGTATCGACGCCTGCCGCCTGTAACATCCAATGCTGCGAGGCGAGCGCCGTCATCGCGAAGCCCGGATCCAGCGTCGGTGGGCTCTTCGCGATCGACCGGATGGCGTCCTTATAGGGGGCGAGCGCGTCGAAGCGGCTCATAACAATCTCGAAAATGGCATCGCGCGCGCCGATCGACGTGTCACGTTTCGGCGCCCGACGCAGAACCTCGTCATCGACCGCGCGTGAGAAGGCCGCCAGGATATCGGCCTTACTTGAGAACTCGTGCTTGATGTCGACGAGCGTCACGCCCGTTGCTTCCGCAATATCGAGCAGGGTGACGTCCCGCCAGGGCCGTTCTGCCGCCAGTTTCATGGTTGCGGCGATGGTGCGTCCGCGCAATGTCGTCTGATCGAACATAGGCTGCCTCCGTCCGGAAGACATAGGAATGCGGTCGCCAGATTGGAAGCGGTCGCGTGACCGTCAGCCGCTCAGTTCGCGGCTACGCTGTTCTGCGGCCTGGATGGCTTTCGTCAGCAACGGCTGCAGACCGTCGTTGGCCATCAGGACCGCAAGCGCTGCGGCCGTCGTGCCATTCGGTGACGTCACATTCTGGCGGAGTGTCGCGGCTTCGAGGCCCGACTGCCGGAGCAGCTCACCCGCACCTGATACGGTTGCGTTCGCAAGCTGCTTGGCAAGGTTCGAATCGAGACCAACCGCGCGCCCGGCCTCGGCCAGGCATTCGGCCAGCAGGAACAGGTAAGCCGGCCCGGACCCCGAAACGGCTGTCGCCGCATCAATCAGGCCTTCGTCCTCAACCCAGCCTACCTCTCCGATCGCGGACAGCAGCGCCTGGCATGTTTCGCGCTGACCGGCCGTCACGTTCCCGTTGGCGCAGCAGACCGTGATACCGCGTCCGATCGCGGCCGGCGTATTGGGAATCGACCGCACCACGGCGGCGCCTTGCGGCAAATGCTTTTCGAAACCAGCGATGGTTTTGCCGGCTGCGACCGATAACACGACGGTGTCCTTGCCAGCGAGCTTCGCCAGCGGCGGAAACACCTGATCCATGACCTGCGGCTTGACCGCCACGAGGACCACGGCAGGAGGCGACGTCAACGGCTCTGGCCCGGTGCGCTGCGCGATCCCATGGCGCGAGATGAGCGCGGCCACTTCCGGCGGCGGGCCTGGGTCCTGCACGATGATCTGCCGGGGATCCAGCCCTCGGTCGAGCCAGCCCGAAAGCATGGCCCCACCCATCTTGCCGGCGCCGGCGAGCAACAATGAACCGTTCAGCGAGAGTGTCATGACGGAGACGTACCCCGCTCTTCAGAGCGAGGCAATCCTCGAAATTGCGGGTGTTACGCTTGGCCTTCGGTGTGGAACATGGTCGAGACAAGGGCTTCGCGGCTCTCCTTGCCGGCCCAGACCACGAACTGAAATGCCTGATAATACCGCTCGCAGGCTTCGAGCGCCGCCTTCAGCAGAGCTTCGCATTGTCCCGGCGTCGCCAAGGCACCGTTCAGCATCAGGCCCTGGCGGAACATGATGAGGCCTTCCTGGGTCCATAGATCGAAGTGGCCGAGCCAAAGCTGTTCGTTGATCTGGGCGATGAGCTTGTAGACCTCCGACAGCCGGTTCTCCGGAACCTTGAAGTCGAACGCGCACGCCAAGTGCAGGGCCTCCAGATCATCGCGCCAATTCAGGGAGACGTGATAATCGGTCCAGCTTCCGGCTACGATCAGAGTCACTTCATCTTCAGCAGTGCGGTCACAAGCCCAATCATGGGTGTGGGCCACCTGTTCGATCAGGTCGATCGGGTTCGTCATGCGCTCGTAGCTTGCTTCCACCGATGCAAATCCCATTAGATCCCCCGTGTTGGTTCCGTCACGCTCCCTCGAGACCACGCAATACAAAACAGACCCCAGCGCGACGGCCCAGCGCTTGCTTCATCCCGGCAGGTCCCCCAAAGTGTGACCATCCTGCACGGCACGCAGCAACCGCGGAGCAACGCGACCAAATCAGATGCGAGGCACGAGTCGCAAGCTCACCCTGTTATTGTCCACGGGCAAAGCGATCAGAATCAGGCACGGCAAGGAAAAAACAGGGTTTTGTGATCTGGCTGTGAAGAAGTCGGGAGCAACCTGTGGAGACAACAGGAGGTGTTACTTTTGAGTTGGTGTCCGCCAACTCTCAAACACCTTTGAGGCGGGCAATCTCCGCCTCGAGGGAAACGATCCGCGCTTCCAGGCGCTCGGTGTCTTCCCGCGCCTGTGCGGCCATCGCCTTGACCGCCTCGAACTCATCGCGCCGCACGACGTCCATTTCGCGCAGCATCCGCTCGCCCTGGGACTTCATAAAGGTCTCGAACTCGCGACGGGCGCCCTGCGCCGCGCCGGCCGCATCCGTCATCATCTTGGCAAGCTCATCGAAGATACGATTGCTGGTCTGGGTCATCGAATTACGCGCCGCTGCTAAGATCCAAGCCGGGTCTGGACTAACTATGGGACTGCACCTCTCCCCGTGCAAGAGCAGCACCGCGCCGCCTTGACTTCCTGTCGCACGTGGTCGAACAACCGGGGCACGCTTCGCGGTCCCAGACACAGGATGGAAATGAGCCCTCTCACGACGCTGCTCGCCATTCCCTTCCCCAATATCGATCCCGTCGCACTTCATCTCGGGCCCGTGTCGGTGAAGTGGTACGGGCTGGCCTACATGGCCGGTCTGCTGCTCGGATGGCTCTATATCCGGCGCCTGCTGCGCACGCCCGAGTTGTGGCCCGCCGGCAAGCCGCCCTTTCCGATCGAGAAGTCCGACGATCTGCTGTTCTACATGACGCTCGGCGTCGTGCTCGGCGGACGGCTGGGCTTCGTTCTGTTCTATGAGCCGGGATACTATCTCAGCAGGCCGCTGGAGATCCTCCAGATCTGGCGCGGCGGCATGGCGTTCCACGGGGCGCTGGTCGGCTGCGCGCTTGCCATCTGGTTGTTTGCACGGCGCAACGGCGCATCGCCCTGGTCGGTGATGGACCTCTGCGCGGCTCCGGTCCCCATCGGCCTGTTCTTCGGCAGGATTGCCAACTTCATCAACGGCGAGCTGTTCGGACGGCCAACGACGATGCCCTGGGGCATGGTCTTCCCGGAAGCGATGTACGAGTATGCATCGATCGAACCGACGCCGCGCCACCCCAGCCAGCTCTATGAGGCCTTCTTCGAAGGGCTCGTCCTGTTCCTCGTCTTGCGTCTGCTGACGCATCATATGCGTGCGCTTCAAAGTCCGGGCCTGGTCGCGGGAACGTTCCTTCTGGGCTACGGGCTGGCCCGCTCGTTCTGCGAGCTCTTCCGCCAGCCGGACCTCACACACGAGCTGACGTTCGGGATCCTGACGCCGGGGATCGCCTACTCGATTCCCATGATCCTGCTTGGTCTCTATTTCATCCGCGCGGCCCGGCTGCGAGCGGTGCCATGAGCGCAGCATGGCCGCAACCCATCAACCAACGCCGCTTGCTCTGAAGATCGCCGACCACATCAGGCGCGACGGTCCGATTTCCGTTGCCGACTATATGGATGCGTGTCTGCAGGATTCCGAGCACGGCTATTATCGCACACAGCCGGCGATCGGAGCGGCCGGTGACTTCATAACCGCGCCCGACATCAGTCAGGTTTTCGGCGAGTTGATCGGCATCTGGATGGCGGTGGCGTGGCGCGCGCTCGGCGCACCGTCCCAGATCAATCTGGTCGAACTCGGCCCCGGCCGTGGGACGCTCATGAGCGACGCATTGCGCGCGGCTCGCATCATCCCCGGCTTTCATTCCGCAACTCGACTGCATCTCGTCGAAAGCAACGCGTATCTGCGCGATCTGCAGCAGAACACTCTAATAGCGCGCCTACCCTCGCTTAAGGGTCAATGGCATGAGGCGCTATCGCCACGCATCGCTGACGACGGGCCGGTCATCCTGTTTGCCAACGAGTTTCTCGACGCTCTGCCTGTCCGCCAGCTCGTGTTCTCACAGGGCGAGTGGCACGAGAGAACTGTCGGCCTGGATGAGGATGAACACTTCTCTTTCGGCGTCGGGGCACCTGCGACAGCCGACGCGGTGCTGGACGGGTTGACGCCACAAGACGGCGACATCCTCGAAATTCGCGCCAACGCGACCGATGTCGTGAACTGCCTCACTGCATGGGCCAATCGTCCGGTGGCTGCTCTGTTCATTGACTACGGCCACGAGCGAACGGCTTTCGGCGATACGCTGCAGGCGGTCCGGCAGCAAAACTATGTTCCGGTCTTCGACACGCCCGGCCTATGTGACCTCACGACGCAAGTCGATTTCCAGGATTTCGCCCGACGCTGTGCCACGCTCGGCCTTACGGTCGACGGCCCGATCAGCCAATCCGAGTTTCTGCTGCGCATGGGGCTGGCCGAGCGGGCCGAAACGCTGATGTCAAAAGCTCGACCCGACCAACTGGGCCTGCTAGAGGCAGGAGTGCGCCGCATCGCCGATCCGCTCGGCATGGGCGGCCGCTTCAAGGTTGTCTGCGTACGGTCGAAGGGAGTGCCGATGCTGCCGCCCTTCACGCCACAGGTTTGAACCAGGGAGACCCGCACATGGCCTTCGATGGCGAGATCATCCATGCGAACGGCCTCCGCGATCTTCCGGGCATCCGTCACGGGTTCTTCACCCGGCAGGGCGGTGTCTCCGGCGGAATTTATGCGTCCCTCAATTGCGGGTTGGGTTCCAAGGATGAGTCCACTCTCGTCCGGGAAAACCGTACGCGCGTCGCCGCCGCGCTCGGCGCGCCCAACGCCCCTGTTCTCACGCTCTATCAAATTCACAGCGCAACGGCGCTGATCGTCGACGGTCCGTTTCCCGGAGGCGTTGTTCCAAAGGCCGATGCCCTCGTCACCCGCACGCCGGGCATTGTCATCGGCGCGCTGGCGGCCGACTGCACCCCGGTTCTGTTCGCGGATCCGCAGGCGGGCGTCATCGCCGCCGCCCATTCCGGTTGGCGCGGCGCTATCGGTGGCATTCTGGAATCCACGATCGCCACGATGGAAGAACTCGGCGCCCGCCCTGCACAGATCCGGGCCGTCGTCGGACCATGCATCAATCAGCCGTCTTATGAAGTCGGGCCAGAGTTCGAGGCCGAGTTCGTGAAGGCCGACATCTCCTATGGCCGCTTCTTCACGCGCGCCTCGCCGGCTGAACGCTCGCATTTCGATCTGCCTGGATTCGTGGCCCACCGCCTGACCGAAGCCGGTCTAGGGGCGGTCGAGCGCCAATCCCCCTGCACTTACGCCAACGAATCGCTTTTCTTCAGTTATCGGCGCTCAACGCACCGGAAAGAGCCCGATTACGGCCGCCAAATCTCTGCCATTGTCTTGGCTTAGCCCTCAATCCACAGAAAAGGCCGGCAAAACTGGGCTCTATGGGGGCATGGAGCGGATTGTTCCCGTGATGCGTCTGGACGCTTCACAATCCGAGGTTTAGAGGAGTCGTATCACGGGTACCGGCATAACGATAACTCGGCCGCAAAGTTTGTACGACGGCTGCCGGATCGAACAGCGGGACATTGAGAGGGGGACGTCATCGTGACGACCATCGATGCTGCTGCGACCTCGCACCTGTGCAAGAAGGTGATGTTCGCGGCGCTGGCAACTGTCCTGGC
>JAFAFW010000063.1 GCA_023423275.1 Pseudomonadota bacterium | reverse complement strand
GCCAAGGGCATGGCCGGTGTCAGCATCGCGACGCAGGCCGCGACCAGCCCCCCCAGCCCTGCCATCCGCATTCAGTCCTCACTTCATGGTCAGCCCGACGCCCGGCCGCTCGGCATCGAAAGTCCAGCGCAGGCCCGCATAGACAGCCGCGCCGGGCGTATTGAAGCCGTAGACCTCTTCGTAGTCCTCGTCGAAAACATTTTCGACGCGGCCATAGACCTCCAGACCGGGATTGATCTTATAGGAGGCGGCAAGCGAAACGAGCCAGTAGTCGTCGAGGCTCACGATCTGATTGATGTAATCGGGGAAAGTCCCAAAGCCCTGGTCATCCATCTCGCCATTGTAAAGCGCGGTCAGGCGAACGGTACCTTTGCCCTCGTGGAAGGCGTACGTCACATCGGCGCGACCGGCATGCGGCGGACGGCGGAGTTCCTGCACGCCCGTGTTATCGACCGCGTCGAGGTATGTGTAGGACAAGCCAAGCGTCAGGTTCGGCGTGAGCTTGAACTGACCGGAGATTTCTACGCCATCGCGCTTGGAGGTCCCTGCCAGATTGTTGGGCGTGGCACAATAGTCTGGTCCGACAGGGCAGGGAACATAGTCGGTTTTGATCTTGTTTTTGAGATCGGTCTGGAAATACGTCACATCGACGATCGCGCGCCCGGCAAGCAGCGTGAACTCGACGCCCGCATCCCAGCCTTTTGACTCTTCCGGCACCAGATCAGGGTTGGAGATGAAGTCCCCGGTGGTCCCGAACTGCTCGAACATGGTCGGCGCTTTCACACCCGTACCAGCGCTGGCGTGCGGACGAATGCCGAACTCTTTAATCGGCACCGAGATTCCCGTACGCCATGTCGTGAAGTCTTCGAACGTGTCGTTATCGTCATGCCGGACGCCAGCGGATAGAAACACGCGATCGTAGATGTCGCCCCGCCATTCCGCGGCAAAACCGGTCTGATTGCGCGACGCGCTGGACGATCCATAGAGCGAGCTTACGTCGAAACTTTCGCGGCTGTGATCCACGAGACCGGTGATGGAGTGATTGACACCAAACGGCGTCGCGAAACGATACGTGCTTTGATACGCGAACCGGTTGGCTTCGCTGTCGTTGCTATAAGGCGCAGGGCCATAAGCCGTGCCCATATCGAAATTCTCAGTAACGCTGCGATTGGCCTTGAAGACATGCGTCAGCGCGCCATCGAGCATGTCCCAGCGCAGTTGCGCACCCATCAGCAAGGTTTTCGTTTCAAACCATGACGGCGTGTCACTCTGAATCGTGAAGCCGTTGCGAACCCCGAGATCATCATCGCGATCGGCATTCTTATCCGTGTGCCGGATGGTGAAATCGAGCCGGATATCCTTGGTCAGCATAGCGCCCATGCGCGCGGCCAACGATGTGAATCGCCACCCGTCGTCCTCGCCCAAGGGTCCATCCGGCGCCAGATTATAGCCATCGCTGTTCTGGTGCTGGACGCTGACCGAGCCCCAAACGCGATCGGTTCCGGCAGACGCGCTGGCGGCAATTTCCTTGGTGCCGAACGATCCCGCCTCCACACGCGCCGTCATACGGGGCGGCCCCTTGCCGCTGCGCGTGATGATGTTCACCACGCCGCTCACCGCATTCGATCCGTAAAGCGCGCTCTGCGGCCCGCGAATGACCTCGATGCGCTCGATATCCTCGGTCATCAGATTCGAGAAATCGAACTCACCTTCGCTCGGTGAATTCGCCTCGATCCCGTCGATCAGCACCAGCGTGTGATTGCCTTCACCACCGCGAATGCGGACCTGCGTCACACCGGCGGGTGATCCGGTGCGGCTGACGGTGACGCCCGGCAAGCTGCGCAAGGCATCCGCGGCATGCCGGATCTGCTGCTGTTCGAGATCCTGACGCGTCACCACGGTTACAGCCGTGCCGAGCGTCTGTAAGGGAACCCCTTCGACATCGTCGCTCGCGGTCGCAGCCGCATCAGCTACCACTTCGGCGCTCGATGCCGGAGCCGGTGCGCTGACGGCCTGCGTCGACGACGGACGCTGTCGAGGCCGTGGCGGCGTTTCAAGCGTCGCGCCCTGCACGACGATGCCCGGCAACTCCATCGCGGTCTGCGCAACGGCAGGCGAAACGGCGCAAAGGCCAAGCGGGACGGAAAGAAACAAACAAGTCTTCTGGCGGCGGGCCAGAGGTCGGATGATCGACCGGTTCGGTGCCATAGTTGCTCCCCACGACGACTGAGCGCGGGAAGCCACGAGCAGCAATGAGGCACGCAAACAGGACTCGAAATCGCAAACACGGACAGAAAATTCGCCGCAGCCCAAGAGGCTACAGCGCCATGCTCACCGATGTGATCCAGCCTGCAAAATACCCATCCCTGACGTGTCCCCCCACGGTTTCACATCAGTCGCCGCTACGGCTCATCCGTTCCAGCGCGCGCCCCGCACGATGGATGGGCGACCCGTGCTGGCAGGTCTCCTGACTCGCGGCTCAGGCGCTTCGCCCAGCCTTCCCGGGTCACCGATACAGGGTGAACCAGTGGCATTCGTGGACGAAACTCGCCGCTTACAGTTGCGGGGGCAGTCACGGATTACCGCTTGCGCGGGATACCGTGTTCCCTTTTCACCCAACCGCTCGCGCGATCGGGAACCAGCACGGATTGAGGCAACCAGATGGCAGCAGGCCGGTCAAGCTGTGGTGAGGCTGTGGAGCGCCTGTGGAAAATTGATCGTGCGCAACAGGTGCATTTAGGCCACGAAAATGGCCGCTCGTGAGATCACATGCAGAACAGCGCACGGCCCATGGCGGCCAAGTCGATCAGCATGGCCTCGCCGCGTACGGCATAGAGATACCCCGCCCCGAGCATCAGCACGGCGACCAGAGACCCCACGATGGCTGTTCTTGCAGGCAGCATCACGTGCCCAGAACCTCATTGACCTGTCAGCAAATATAGCACGTGCCTTGCTAAATCGCGAGCCCGTTAGGTTGCCGCAGCAATAGATGGCTCGGCAAGGCGCGCGACCGGCTTTTCGCGGATCGGAAGGTGCACGGCTGCCGCAAACAAGCCCAACGCCACCGAGATCCACCACATGGCGTCATATGAACCGGTCAGATCGTACAGGCGGCCCGCAAGCCATAGCCCGAGGAAAGACCCAACCTGATGCGAGAGGAAAACGAACCCGAACAGCATCGACATCCAGGTCGTGCCGAAGAAGATGGCGACGAGGCTGCTGGTCAACGGCACGGTCGACAGCCAGAACAGTCCCAGCAAAGCGCTGACGAAAATGACCATCGGACCGCTGATCGGCAGGAACAACAGCCCCAAGAAGGCGAAGCAGCGCATGAAATAGATGAACGCCAGTCCCACGCGCCGCTCGAACACCCGCGCCGACTGGCCGGCCGCGTAGGTGCCGATGATGTTGGCGATGCCGACCGCCATCAAGGCCACCACACCGACACTCGCATCGAGCCCCTTGTCCACGACAAACGCTGGCAAATGCACCGAATAGAAGGCGACGTGGAAGCCGCACACGAAGAACCCGGCCGTCAGCAGCCAGAAGCTCGGATGATTGAACGCCTCACGGAACGCCTCCATCAGCGACTGAGGTTTCGTCAGCGAGTGTTGCGTCACCGGCTTGCCGCTCAACGGGTAGGCCAGTGGAATCATGACCAGCCCGGTGGCTGCGAGAACCAGCAGACTATTCTTCCACCCCAGCCATTCGATGAGCAGATGCGTATAGGGAAAGGCGACGAAGCCACCGATTCCTGCCGCCATGCCGAGTGAGGCGATGGCAGCGGTGCGCCGCTCCGCCGGAACCGCCCTGCCGACCGCACCGACCAGCGCCGATACACCGGTTCCGCACACGCCGATTCCGAGCAGGACACCGCTGATATAGAGATCCATCGGCGTCACTGCGGCATACATGAGGTAAAGCCCCAGCACGGTCGCCAGCACACTCGCCACGATGACGCGCCCCGCGCCATATTTGTCGGCGATCGCCCCGGCGATGATTGAGCCGACGCCCCACACCAGATTGGCGATGGCCATCGAGTTGGAAAACGGCTCACGACCGATACCAAGCTCGGTCGTCATCGGCTGCAGGTACAGACCCATCACCTGGCGCAACCCCATCGCCATGCCGACGATGATCCCGGCCGTCAAAATGACAGCCCATACCGGGAGCGGACGTGATGCTGCGGATGCCGTGGTCATGATGCAAGCCTCGCAACGATTGGCCGGGTGTTATGCCACATCCTGGTTCAGCGGCAACCTGAGGATTTCGAATTACATGATGAGAGAAATTTATCCAACCTGCCGTTCCCCCACCGGCTCAGGCAGGAGCGTCCGCCGCTCGACCTGAACCACCGGCCCGTCCGGCTCGCGGATTCCACGCCCCGTCAGCTCGATATGCCAGCCCGCCGATTTCGAGCCGCTGATCCTGTAAAGGTTGTATCTCGCCAGCGGCTCGAAGCGATGGATCCGTCCGATGGAGCTCGACGCGATACCGACGACCGGCATCGGCCCAGTCGCCGTTTCCCGCCAGTTGATCATGTCGCGATGGTTATGGCCATGCACGACCAATTCCGCCCCTGTTTCAACGAGCACGGCCTCCAGGGCGGCAGCATCCTTGAGGTCGCGGCCGGGATGGATCTGTGGCTGGCTGAGGAGTGGCGGATGATGGATCATGACGAGCCGGAACACCGGCATCCCGCCGAGTTGGCGCAGAATTGTCCTGCAGGCGTCCCGTTGTGCCGCTCCCACTTCTCCTGAGGCGACACCGGGCGGCGTCGGGACAGCAGAGTTCAGGCCGACAATCGCAACGTCTCCCACACGACGAACGTAGGGAAAATGCGGCCCGCGTCCCGGCGCCATCGGCTCGCCCCAAGAATCGGACGTCATGTAAGGGCCCCAGCGCCCAACCCCTGTATGCCCGCGCAGGCGGGTGTAGATATCGTGATTTCCCGGCACGACGGAGACGTGGTCGGGCGTACCCAGCGCATGCAGCCAGACCAGCGCGTTTTCGTATTCCCGCGGCAGACCGATATTGACCAGGTCACCACTGACCAGGATGTGATCCACGGATTGATGTCGCAGATCAGAAACCAGCATATCCACCACGGCACGCAGATGCGATTTCCGCCGTCGCACCGCCCAGTTGGCGAAACCCAACATACGCTTCGCGTTCCAGTGGTGCGGCCAGAATCCGGCCAGCGGCGCGAGGTGCACGTCAGACAAATGAGCGATGGTCGTTTCGGAATGCTTCATTCCACTGCCAGGATGATGGATGATGCCGTGACGGCGCCCCAGGGCGACAACACACTCACTCTCGACGCCGGCTGCGGCGCTTCCCCCGACTTAACACATGGAGACGCGCTTGGCCCGGCGTAGGATCGTTCACCGGATCGTGCAGAAATACTGGCGCCTGACACGCGGTCTTACCATGGGCGCCCAGGGAATCGTATTGGACCAGGACAACCGCATCCTGCTGATCCGCCATACCTACAGGCCGGGATGGCATTTTCCGGGCGGCGGCGTGGAAAGAAACGAGGCCGTGCTCGAGGCGCTCGAACGCGAACTCACCGAGGAAGCCGGCGTGCTGATCGGCGAGACCCCCGAATTGCTTGGCATCTATACCAACTTCCGGGCCTTTCCCTCCGACCATATTCTGCTGTTCGTCGTGCGGCAGTGGACCCAGCCCAGCATTCCGCCACCCAACCGGGAGATTGCCGAACAAGGGTTCTTCCGCCGTGACGCTCTTCCCGACGGTGTGATCGATCCCGTCCGCCGCCGGCTGGCAGAGCTGTTCGACGATGCACCGCGCGCGAACCTATGGTAGCCGCAGGCGAATTTCGCTTCAGGTTGCATCTCGTCTCTGGACCAGCGTCACGGCTCCTGCTACAGCACCGCTCCATGAACACCGGGACCTCACTGTCGACATCCGATTTGCGACGACGCCGTACCTCCTGAGGCACGCCCCGGCGCGCCATGTCGCCTCCCCTGTTCGGTCCCTGTTCGAGAAAGCCCACCCATCATGGCCTCCGAAGTCGCGATCCGGCCGCCGCTGCCGGATGACCTTCCGCAGATCTTCGACCTTCACGCGCGCGTTTTCGGTCCCGGGCGCTTTGCCCGGACGGCTTATCGTATCCGCGAAGGCACCCCACCGATTTCGCCGTATTGCCTCCTGGCGCGGATCGACGGAGCGCTCGTGGCTGCAATCCGCTTTACCGCCATAACGATCGGCAGGCGCGGCCCGGCGCTGCTGCTTGGCCCGCTCGCCGTCGAACCGCGTTGGGCCGGACAAGGCTACGGCCGCCGCCTCATCGCCGAGGGGCTGGAAGGCGCCAAAGCGGACGGCGTTCGTCTCGTCATCCTCGTCGGCGATATGGCTTATTATCAGCGCTTCGGCTTCGCGCGCATTCCGCCTAGCCAGATCCGGTTACCGGGTCCAGCGGACCCGGCACGCTTTCTCGCCTGCGAACTGGAACCCGGCGCTCTCACCGATTTCGCCGGCCTCGTCGCCGCCGCCTGATCAGTCCTCGAACGGATCGCGCATCAGGATCGTGTCGTCGCGCTCAGGACTGGTCGACAGGAGCGTCACCGGGCACTCGATCAGTTCCTCGATCGTACGCACGTACTTGACGGCCTGGGCCGGCAACTCGGCCCATGAGCGTGCGCCGCGCGTGGATTCCGACCAGCCCTCGAACGTTTCATAGATCGGCTTCACGCGCGCCTGCGCATTATGCCCCGCCGGCAGACGGTCAATCCGTTCGCCGTCGAGCATGTAGCCGATGCACACCTTCAACTCATCGAAACCGTCGAGAACGTCGAGCTTCGTGAGCGCAATGCCGTCGATGCCGGACACCTTGGTGACTTGCCGGACGAGGCACGCATCGAACCAGCCGCAGCGCCGCTTGCGGCCCGTGACGACACCGAACTCATGCCCACGCGCGCCGATCAGTTCACCGATCTCATCCGTCAGCTCGGTCGGAAACGGCCCCGATCCGACGCGCGTCGTGTAGGCCTTCGCGATACCGAGCACATATCCGATCGCCCCGGGGCCGACGCCCGAGCCGGTCGCGGCCTGCGCCGCGACCGTGTTGGATGACGTCACGAACGGATAAGTGCCGTGGTCGACATCGAGCAATGCGCCCTGTGCGCCCTCGAACAGGATTCGCTTTCCTGCGCGGCGCTTCTGATCGAGCAGATCCCACGTCACCTCCATGAACGGGAGGATCTTGGGCGCCACCTGCTTCAACTCGGCCAGCAGCGCCTCCTTCGAGATTTCCGGCTGGCCGAGCCCTTTGCGGAGCGCGTTGTGGTGCACGAGGATGCGATCAACCTTCGCACCCAACGTATCCAGGTTCTTGAGATCCTGGACGCGGATCGCACGCCGGCCGACTTTGTCCTCATAGGCGGGACCAATGCCGCGTCCCGTGGTCCCGATACGTCCCTCGCCGGCGGCGCCTTCGCGAATCTGGTCGAGCTCGCGGTGCAACGGCAGAATCAGCGTCGCGTTCTCAGCGACGCGGAGGTTTTCGCGCGAAACTGAAACCCCTTGCGCTTTGAGCCGCTCGATCTCTTCGGCGAGCGCCCATGGATCGACGACCACGCCGTTGCCGATAACGCCGAGCTTGCCCGGCCGCACGACGCCGGACGGCAGCAAGGACAGCTTATAGGTCTGATTGCCGATTACCAGCGTATGGCCAGCATTATGCCCGCCCTGGAACCGCACGACGACGTCGGCGCGCTCCGAAAGCCAGTCAACGATCTTGCCCTTGCCTTCGTCACCCCACTGGGCGCCGACCACGACGACGTTCGCCATCTCGTATTCCCGCTCAAAAATCGACCCCGGCTACGCACCGGGGTCCGTCAGTGAAAACACTAGCATCTTCAGCGCCGCTACACAGTATCCTGCGACGAGGCGCTGCGGCCAAAGCCACGTTTATCCGCGGCCAACGAACGGCATCTTGGTTGCCATGATCGTCATGAACTGGACGTTGGCGTCCAGCGGAAGGCCCGCCATGAAGGCAACAGCGCGGCCGACTTCCTCAACGTCCATGACCGCCTCCGGCGCCACGGTGCCGTTGGCCTGGGGCACACCCGCCTTCATACGGCCGCCCATGGCGGTGTCGGCATTACCAATGTCGATCTGGCCGCAGGCGATGTCGTTCTTGCGACCATCGAGCGAAATGCATTTCGTCAAGCCGGTGATCGCGTGTTTCGTGGCGGTATAGGCCACCGAATTCGGTCGCGGGGCGTGCGCCGAGATCGAGCCGTTGTTGATGATCCGGCCGCCCTTCGGCGTCTGGGATTTCATGATGCGGATCGCCTCCTGCGCGCACAGGAACGAGCCCGTTAGGTTAACGTCGACAACCTGCTTCCACTGCTCGACGCTGAGATCTTCCATCGGCACGGCGGGCGCGCCCATTCCGGCATTGTTGAAGAGCACATCGAGACGGCCGAATTCCTTAACGGCAGCGGCGAAGCAGGCCTTGATCGACGCGGCATCCGAAACGTCGGTCGGCACGGCCAACATGCGACCGCCGCCGTCTTTGGCCAGCGCGGCAGTTTTATCCAGCTCTTCCTTGCGCCTTCCGGCCAGCACCACGCTGTAGCCATCGCGTTGCAGTGCAAGTGCGGCCGACCGGCCAATACCGCTGCCCGCCCCGGTAACCAGGGCGACCTTGTTCGTGCTCGTCATGACTGGCGTTCCTCTCTGCGGATACCCTTTGCCAGGGCCTGAACCTAGCGCCTACTGCAGAAAAGGCGAAGCGTCCAGTATCTGGCACCCGCCGCTCAGCATAGGTGCTTTGAAATAGCCGCCGAAGGAACGATCGGCCGCGTGATGCCTCGCCGGATGAGGACCGATCCCGCAATGCCGCCGACCCGGCGCATTTTGGCCAGCGCCACCTCGGAAACATCGAGCGTCGCGACCACGCAGGAAGCGCCCCAGAGTATTTCGGGAAGACCAAGCGGCTGCGGGTTCCAGCCGAGTTCGAGATAAACCGGAAGCAGCGCAACAGGCATCAGGATCGAAAGCTGCTCGATCTCCTCTGCGAGGCAGAATTCCTGCACGCCGGCGCGCAGAAACATGGTCAGCGCGTTGACGGCGATCCCGCCGCGCCGTTCCGAAGCGACGATGCAGCGCGAGAAATGGTAGATGGACGGCGATCGCGGCAGATCATAGTCGCCCGTCAGCCCCGTGAACTCGCGCAATGGCCGTGCCTTCACCGTCGGCAGCAGGCGCGTGCAACCGATCAGACGCCGGCTGCCATCTTCCAGGACGAAAAGATAGACAGTATCTTCGGTGTCGTACGCATCGATCTCGCGTTCGTCCCGCTTGCGGAACGCTTCCCAGCCGCGCTCCTTGACATACACATGGTGACGGAGACGAAAGCTGGCTTCGAGACTGTCCTGATAGAGCGTACGGTTTTCGGCGGTCACCACGTGAATCGATGATTTGGGTATTCGCCAGAGGCCGGGGTGGCCGCAGAGCGAGACGGGCACCGACCGTGCCGGCGCGCGATCACTTCCCCCAGACTGTCGCAAGTGCCGGCTCATGATCTTTCCGTTCCGGGGCAAGTTTAAGGGGTAATCTCACCCCGAAAGAACGCAATACAGCCCGCCTCGATGAGGCTTCTAGCGCCGAACCTTGCACGCGCGCTGTGACAAATCTCACTTATCTCGCGCGCAGAGAACCGTGATGTCTCCCAGGATCGACAGCGGTCCCCGAACACGAACTGCTTGAGGGCCTCCTGCTCGGTCGGGGGTAACGTGGCGGACGATAGTTTCTCGGACACGGCAGCGCGTCGTCGCGATACTGCGTAGTGCGCAAAAACAGACATCAGATGCAATCCGCGGCGGTCGTCGGCATCAAGGCGGATCCGGGGGCCTGCCAGACCGACGGCGCTCTGATCGCCATCAACGCCAATGACCGGCACGACGAAGCCATCCTCCAAACCGACGCGAGCGGCCTCGTCCAGAACGCGCTGTTCGGGAGAACCATGAGACCGATCCCAATTCACCTGCGACCAGACGAACGGCTCGGTCGTTCCCCGCGCGTGCCGGGCCAGCGGGTCGGACTGATAGAAAAACTCAAGATAATGCTGGCGGAATTCATCGGGCCAGGTGCAAACGAGCTTCAACGGTCGGCCGACGAACGGCAGCTCGCAGACGGCCATTTCGGCGAAACCAAGCCTGCGCGCATGCTGGAGAAGGAGATCGCAAACCGCGCCGTCGTCCTCCAAATCGATGACTTGCTCGACGAATTCCAGCGCGATTTTTGTTGTTTTATGCGTACCCATCAACGCATCTCCCCCCGCGGACACTACCCATTCACGGATTTGAGTACAACCCGGAGACTTGGCTGATTTTCCTGACCCGCTTTGGCCGAGACGACACAATACGCTAACGATTCTCGGCTATAATGACCTTGATTGAGATCATGTCTTCGCCGGTAAGGGGGACTTCATGCTGAATTTCAAAGCCCTGCTTCTCGCGGGAAGCGCGGCGGCGTGCGCGTTTTCGTTCGCAACCCAAGCTGACGCGGGACCACGCGATCGCTATGCACGCGCCTACGGCCCGGTCGAGGGTTACGTCGTGGCGGAAAGCCGCTTCGGTAACGGAAGCGTGACCGGCCCGGTGCGCCCCGGTCCTATGGTTCGTGGCCGCCAGATCTTTGAAGTTCAAATGCCGGGAGGCACCTGGCTTGAGTGCCGCCGGAGCTGCTCGGAGACACTGCGCGTCGAGACGGTCGATTTTTGGGAGAACCAGGGCCGCGACCGGATCGATAACGAGTGCGGCATTCTCGGTTGCCTGACGCGGAGCTGGAGTTTCTTCTGACGCCGCACCGCACTGCTTGGCGCGACACAGTTTGACCCGGCGCATCGAAGCGTGCGCCGGGTTTTATTTTCTCTTACGCTGCGGCGGCCGCCTGCCGGACCGCATCGACGATGTCGCCAACCACTGCACCGACCAGCTTTTCATCGTCGCCCTCCGCCATCACGCGGATGACGGGTTCCGTGCCCGACGGCCGGATGACCAAACGGCCATTGCTGCCGAGACGCTCCTTGCCACCCTCGATCGCCTTGCGCACGCGTGCGTCGTCGAGCGGCTTACCCTCGGAATAGCGAACATTCTGAAGGATCTGCGGCAAGGGTTCGAAACGTTTGCACACTTCGCTCACCGGCTTACCGGCGGACACCACAGCCGAAAGGATCTGGAACGCTGAGATGAGACCGTCTCCGGTGGTCGCGAAATCCGACAGCACGATATGCCCGGACTGCTCGCCGCCGACATTGTAGCCGTGCTTGCGCATGTGCTCGACGACGTAGCGGTCGCCGACCGGCGTGCGCGCCATCGTCAGGCCGAGACCATCAAGATAGCGCTCCAGGCCCAGATTGGACATCACGGTCGCGACAATGCCGCCCGCGGCCAGCTTGCCGGCGCGCAACCAGCTTTCGGCGATCACCGCCATGAGCTGGTCCCCGTCAACCAGCGCGCCGTGCTCATCGACGATGACCACCCGGTCCGCATCGCCGTCGAGCGCAATGCCGATATCGGCGCGCACCTCGCGCACCTTGTCGACCAGTGCTTCGGGTGCCGTCGAACCGCATTTGTGATTGATGTTGCGGCCGTTCGGGGCGACGCCGATCTTGATGACCTCGCCGCCCAGTTCCCACAGCGCTTCCGGCGCCACCTTATAGCCCGCGCCATTCGCACAATCGATGACGATACGCAGACCGTCGAGCCGCAGATCGCGCGCCAGCGTGCGCTTGGCAAACTCGATGTAGCGCTCCTGCGCGCTTTCCACGCGCGTGGCGCGGCCAATGTCATCGGAGTCCGCCAGCAGCTCGGTCGTATCGGAAGCGACGATCGCCTCGATCTCGAGTTCCTTTTCGTCGGACAGCTTGTAGCCGTCAGCGTCGAACAGCTTGATGCCGTTGTCCTGAAAGCGGTTGTGGGAGGCTGAAATCATCACCCCCATGTCGGCGCGCAGTGACCGCGTCAGCATCGCGACGGCCGGAGTCGGCATCGGACCGAGCAGGAACACGTCGCACCCGACGGCGGTGAAGCCGGACATCAGCGCGGACTCGATCATGTAGCCCGACAGCCGCGTATCCTTGCCGATGACGACCCGATTGCGATGCTTCTGGCCATTGGCGAAAATCCGCCCGGCGGCCATCCCGACCTTCAGGGCGACCTCGGACGTCATGGGATAGCGGTTGGCCGGCGCACGAATGCCGTCGGTGCCAAATAGACGACGTGACATGACTCTGTTCTTCTCCTGCCGCATGCGGAGCCAAGTTGCTCAAGCATCTAGCACATTTACGAGCGGTAGCGCGATCATACGCGCAGAGTTCCAAACAAGAACTAATGCGCCAACTCCCCGCCGCCTCCCGCATGCTTTGGCTCAGCCGACGGCCGACCGCCCACCGGCAGCCTATTGAATTCGCCCGTCGCGTTGGTCTCACACCGAGCATTGCCCGAGAGCAACGGAGATCCCCGTAACGCGCCGTCATCCGGCCAGTGCGATTGGCCTCGCCGTACCGAATCAGCCCATACGGAAACTATTGGCAGAGAGCCACAACTGGGAAATCGCCGGGGGCGTCCGGCTGCTCCCTGAGACCGTAGGCTGCGAGGGTGTAGATGGCTTTCTATTTGGCGGTAGCAAATCGCAAGGGCGGCGTCGGCAAGTCCACCATATCCGTCATGATCGCGCATGCCGCAGCCGTCTGGGGCGGCCAGCGTGTCCTGCTGCTCGATCTCGACTCGCAATGCAACGCCTCCCTGATCCTTCTTGGCGGCCAGGGCTGGAGCGAGGCTCGCAAGGCCGGGCAAACCATTTCCGACTACTTCTACGACCTGTTCGACGGTACCAACCCGAAGCCGCGCGACTACCTGATTCATGGCGCCGGCGATGTCGCCGGGGCGGCCGACGGGCGGCCGGCAAACCTTTCCGTGTTGCCCGGCTCTTTGCTCCTGGAGGACATTCAGGGTGAGCTGTTCATGCGCGAAGCGGGAAATGGCGCCGGCGATCCCGAGGCAGTCGGGCTTCGCGTCCGCAGCAAGCTGCAGCGGCTGATGACGCGCTTCGGCAAGGAATTCGACGTCGTCATTCTCGATTGCGCGCCGGGCCTGTCGTTTGCGGCTCTGGCGGCGTTGCACGCCGCGGACAAAGTGCTGGTGCCGTTCCGGCCGGATTATGTCTCCCAGCTTGCCGTCGACCGCGTGGCGTTGCTGATCGAGGAAAAGCGCAATCTCGATGATCTGGAAGAAATCCCGTTCGACAAGCGGCGGTATACCTGCCTTGCCAACTACGTCCGCAATATCGGTCCCGAGCGCGTGCTGGTGGACGAAATTGCCGATATTCATCCCATGCTGGAAACCATGCTGCCGCAGCGCGACAGCATCGCCAACGCTTTCGACTGGGTTGGACAGCGCCGGTCGATGGAGCAGAAATATGGTGACAGCATCGAGGATGCCCGTAAGCTCTATCAGGAAGTCGCCGCGATGATGCCGGCTTGAATTGAATCTTTCCGGGATTTCTCGAATCGTTGAGAAGTCCTGATGTTCGTTAGCCGCGCGGGTGATGCTCGACATGGCATCTTACCTGAAGCCGATATCACACCAGACGCCGAGCCGATGGCCAAAGCAACACGCACACTCTCCGGCGCCGCCAGGGACAAATACTTCCGGGACATGTTCGGAGCCGAAGGTGAGCTCCCACAGCAGGCCGCCGAAAGACTGATGCGCCTGTGCACGCGGGAGATTTCCCAACTCCGCGTGCGTGAGCCGATTCCGTTTCGTCCACCTGCGCAGCGAGTATTGGCGCCAGCAGCTCCGCCAGCCGAGACGCCGGCAAAGGCAGCGTCCGAATCCGCCCCAGCGAAAACCGAGCCACCGGCCGAAGAATTCGACCCCTACGCCTTCAGCCTGGTGACGTTTTTCCGCAGAAGCGGCCGCGAAGCCCTGCTCTCCAAACTCAAGCAGATCGACTCCGTCGCCAATCTGCGGAAGCTTGCGGAAGCTCAACACGTCATGGTTCCGGCCGACGCCTCGGAAGCGGACGTCATCCGCCAGGCCATCGTTGAGGGAACCGAGCAGCGACTGGCCGATCGCAGAGCCGCGGCAAGCTGAGATCACGCGCCTGACGACGGGAGACCTGTGCCCTTCAGTCACGAAAGCGTCCCCGACCAGAGGTCAGGGACGCGAGAGATGATCTGTAGCGGATGTGGCTTATCGGTGCTGAGCCTAAAGCTTTTCCAAGTGCGGGATCGGATCGACCGGGCTCGATCCCTGGCGCAGCTCGAAATGCAGTTGCGGGGTATCGGCGTTGCCTGACTTGCCCGCTTTGGCGATGACCTGCCCGCGGCGCACGCGATCACCGCGCTTCACCGATAGCTGGTCGTTGTGAGCGTAAGCCGTGATCCAGCCGTTGTCGTGCCGGAGCAGCACCAGATTGCCGTAACCTTTCAGCTCATCACCGGCGTAAGCGACGACACCGCCTTCAGCCGCATGCACCTCCGTGCCGACCGGAACCGCAAGCTTGATGCCATCGCTCTTGCTGCCGTCACTATGCGTGCCGAAGCTGGAGATGATCTTGCCGCGGACCGGCCAGCGAAACTTCGAGGTCGTATCCGCCGGAGATGGGGCGGACGCTTCCGCAGGCTGAGCCGCAGGAGCGGCGTCGGTAGCCGTCTCGCCCGGCTGGTGGAGAGCCGCGACCTGCTTGGTCTGCGCATTGATGATCACGAGTTTCGACGGAATGCCTGACGCGCCCTGCTGAAGTGCAGCCATATTGGGCTGCACCTGTTGAGACGGAGCCGACACCTTCTCGACCAGGCGTTCCGCAGGGCGCTCTTCGGTAGCCGGGGCAGCCGATGCAATTGCCTGCTTCGGTTCGCCCGCATCACCCGGCAATCTCAGCACGATGCCCGGCCGCAACTTGCGCGGATCGGTGATGTTGTTTATGCTCTGCAGCTCCGCCAACGGAACCCTGTATTTGACGGCGATGCCGTAGAGGCTTTCTCCGCGCTTCAGAGTATGCGTCCCAGGTGCGCCATCTGCAGGCTCGTCGGCTTGCGCGGGCGGTGCAGACGCAGCGGCATTGAGCGGCATCACGTTCGCAGGGGCAGCAGCAGGAGCGGTCTCTGCCGCATACGACCCAGGCTGCGGCAGCGGCGTTGGCGTTTCCTGGGTGTGAAGCGCCGCAACCCTTGTTTCACGCGTCGGGCGGCTTGAGCCGCGCACGGCAACCGCCGTCGAGCTCTGCTTACCCGGCAGCATCAACGTCTGCCCCGGCCGCAACACAGGCGAACTCAGGCCATTCAGCGCCATCAGCTCGCTGATCGACGCGCGATATTCCTGCGCAATACCATAAAGGGTATCGCCTTGCTGGATTTCGATCGTATTGCCCGGCCCGACAGTCCGAGGCTGCCGCGGCTGGCTCGCGTAAGAGGGCTCGGGTGTCGACGGCTCAGGCCGATAGCTCCGCTCGGAGCGGACGGCCTGAGGGGCCGGTTCGTAGGACCGCGAGCTGTTCGGAGGAGTATAGCTCGGCGCGGACTGAGCCGGCGGCTGATAGCTTGGCTGATACGACGGTTGTGATTGGCGGTACGAGGGCTGATAGGCCGGAGACTGGTACGGCTGAGACTGATATCCGCCGGACGTATTGTCAGGAAGGGCTGCCACGTTCACGGGGGCGTAGGACGCGCTCGGCTGCGCATACCCGCCGCCATCATAGGGCGAGGAATCGGCAAGCGAACTCGAAGATCCGCGCATGCTTTCCCGGGGGATCGGCGGCCGGCTGCCGGTCTCGGTCAATCCGAACGGAGAATCAAAGCGTGTCACGCCCCCGCTGCAGCCCGCAGCGGCGACGGCCAAACCGAGCACCACGAAACGTGGCGAAATGAGAGACTTCAGGTCCGTCAGCCGGGGAGAGGACTGGGTACGCGACATGGACACACCTCCTTAACCCATTACCCCTCTTAACCCTGATAGTGTTAAGGGAGCCTTAACGCGGAGGTCGTCCGTCGAACGATTCGTTCTATCGAGAAGCAGGCGGAAACCAAATATCCGCCATGCCGGGCCAAAAATGATGAATTCCGGGAAACCGGGAAAAATCAAAGTCTCGACGTCTCACCACCACCACTGATCTGATTACAGACAGAATGTGAGACCAGCGCGGCGCGATTGGGTCATCACAGTGGCCCGCCGCTGAATATTGGCTGACAATGGCGATCGTCTTAAGATCTGGAAGTATCCGGCTCGTCTGCCAGCTCGCGCGCCAGCCGCTCTCCCATCGAACGGGCGGTCAGGTTGATCGACAGCGGAGTAATCGAGACGCGACCGGTATAGACGGCCCACAGATCGGTGCCACCGCGCGGGTTCGATCTCTTTCGCTCGTATCCGAGCCAGTAATACGGATTTCCCCAGGTATCCGTGCGTTGATCAATCCGCATCAGATCGTGGTCGCGGCGCCCCTGCTCGGTCACCGCGATGCCTGCAACGTCACCCGGCTCGCAATCGGGAAAGTTCACGTTCATCAGAATACCCGCATCCCATTCCGCGGCGAGCAGGCGACGAACGATCTCAGGCCCATGTGCGCGCGGCGTATCCCATTGCACGCTCGACGGTGACTGGAACCCGCACGCCAGGCTCATCGCGATGGAGCGTATCCCCAGGAGCGTGCCCTCGATGGCCCCGGCGATGGTGCCCGAGTAGGCCACATCGTCAGCGATGTTGGCGCCGCGATTGACCCCCGACAACACCAGCGCCGGCAGGTCGTCGTGCAGGAGATAGCGGATCGCCATGATCACACAGTCGGCCGGCGTGCCGCGGACGGCGAAGGTCTTCTCCCCCAGCTTGCGCATGCGGATCGGCTCCCGCAACGTCAGGGAATGCGAGGCGCCGCTCTGGTCGAATTCAGGGGCTACCGTCCACACGTCGTCGGACAATGCGCGCGCGATATCGCCGAGAACTTCCAGGCCAGGAGCAGCGATGCCGTCATCGTTGGTAATCAGAATGCGCATCTCGCTCCCTTTTTCTTGGTCAGGCAGACGGCCCGATCCGTTCCGCGCCGCCCATGTACGGCACCAAGGCTGATGGTATCACGACAGAGCCATCAGCTTGCTGGTAGTTTTCCAGGATCGCGATCAGCGTGCGTCCGATCGCCAGCCCCGAACCATTGAGCGTATGCACGAACTCCGGCTTGCCGTCCTTGGGACGGTAGCGTGCATTCATGCGCCGCGCCTGGAAATCCCCGCACACCGAACAGCTCGAGATCTCTCGATAGGCATTCTGCCCGGGCAGCCAGACCTCGATGTCGTAAGTTTTACGCGAGGCGAAGCCCATGTCGCCGGTGCACAGCAGCATGGTGCGATAGGCGAGGCCGAGGCGCTTGAGGACTTCCTCGGCGCAGGCCGTCATGCGCTCGTGCTCGTTGCTGCTCTGTTCGGGCGTCGTGATCGAGACCAGCTCGACCTTCGCAAACTGATGCTGGCGGATCATGCCGCGCGTATCGCGGCCGGCAGCACCGGCCTCCGCACGGAAGCAAGGCGTGTGCGCGGTGACGCGGATCGGCAGGTCAGCTTCGTCCTGGATACTTTCCCGCACGAGGTTGGTTAGCGGCACTTCGGCGGTGGGGATGAGCCAACGGCGGTTCGAGCGCCCCTCACCGTCCCCCACGTTGCGTGCCTTGGCGCTTGGCCCATCGACGGCTTCGAACTGATCTTCCTCGAACTTCGGCAGTTGCGCCGTACCGAACATCGCCTCGTCGCGCACCAGGATCGGCGGTGCGACCTCCGTATAGCCGTTCACTCCCGTATGCAGATCGAGCATGAACGCCCCAAGCGCCCGCTCCAGCCGCGCCATCATCCCCTTGAGCACGACAAACCGCGCGCCTGACAGCTTGGCCGCGGTCTCGAAATCCATCAGCCCCAGCGCCTCGCCGATCTCGAAATGCTGCTTGGGCGTGAAGTCGAACTTAGGCGGCGTGCCGACGCGGCGCACCTCGACATTGCCGGTCTCGTCCGGCCCTTCGGGCACGTCATCGCGCGGCAGATTCGGGATCTGCGCCAGCTCGGCCGTCAGCTTCGCCTCGAATTCCCGCTCTTTCACCTCGCCGGCGGCGATCGCGTCCTTGAGATCGGCGACCTCCTTCATCAACGCCTGGGCCTTGGCTTCGTCCTTCGCAGCCTTGGCCTTGCCGATGTCCTTGGAGGCGGCGTTGCGCCGGGCCTGCGCGTCCTGCAGCCGGGTCAGGTTGGAGCGCCGCTCTTCATCCAGCGCAATGAGACCGGCCGACAGTGCCGATAGCCCGCGCCTCGCAAGCCCTGCGTCGAATGCCTCGGGGTTATCTCTGATCCATTTGATGTCGAACACGGTCGCGGCCCTCTTCTCGCGTCGGCCAGGCCGACGGTGACCGGAGCTATAGGACCTCGCGTGGATGCGGTCTAGACACCGTCCGCGCCGCACCCTCCGTCAGCGGATAAACGCATGCGATCGGTTGCGTGCTGGAGGATTCAGGTTGTTGACCTGTCTTTGTCCCGCGCCTTGACCACGCGGTCCACAGCCACGATCGACAGCTCGTAGAGCAGGATCGTAGGCAGGGCCATCGAGATCTGGCTGATGGGATCCGGCGGTGTCAGCACCGCAGCCACGACAAAGATGCCAAGGATCGCCCAGCGCCGTTTCTCGCGCAGTGTATTGCCATCCAGCACGCCCGCGCGCGCCAGCAGTGTCAGAACCACCGGAAGCTGGAACATGAAGCCGAAGCCGAGAATGAGCGTCATGATGAGCGACAGATACTCACTGACCTTGGCCTGCAGGTGAATCTGGACATCACCCGTATTCCATTCCATCGACAGGAAGAACCGCATCGCCAACGGCATGACGATGAAATACACGACACACGCGCCGAGCAGAAACAGCACCGGCGTCGCGATCAGGTAGGGGCGAAAGGCGTCACGCTCGTTGTGATAGAGCCCCGGCGCGACGAACCTGTAAATCTGAGTGGCGATGATAGGGAACGCCAGGAACACAGCGCCGAAAAGAGCCAGCTTGAGCTGGGTAAAAAAGAACTCGTGCGGCGCCGTATAGATCATCTCGATCTTGGTATCGGCGCCAGCCGCCCACTTATAGGGCACCACGAGAATGGCGTAGATCTGCTTGGCAAAGAAGAAGCAGACGAAAAACGCGATGAAAATGGCAATCAGCGCATAAACCAAGCGCTGCCGGAGCTCGACCAGATGCTCCATCAGCGGTGCCTGGGACGCGTCGATCTCGTCCTGCCCGGCCCGCTTGTCTTCCAGCACGTCCGTCATGGCGTCTCGTGCCCCGCCCTTTCCGGCCGCTCTCCGTGGCCGGCACCCGTATCGACGCCATTGCCGTTATAAGCATGCGACGCCGAACCGTTTACGGCCGGGGGCGCAGGTGGCGTGGTCTCATCGGAGATGGCGGGCAGATCAGGCCGCTCATCCGAGAGGGCGGGCTTGGCTTCTGCCGCCTCCACCTTGTGTTCCGCCTCGTCGATCTTCGCGGTCGCACTGGCGGCTGCGGCATCGATCTCGTTCTTGGCGTCGGCAATTTCCGTCTGCACCGACTGCTCCGCCGCCCGCAAGCTCGACTCGGCGTCCTTCTTGATGGCTTCGACGTCTTTGCGCAGCTGATCGAATTCAGTATCGCGCATCGCCTCGTCGAACTGGGCGCGGAACTCGTTCGCCTGCCGCTTCACGACCCCCATGTAGCGGCCGATCGTGCGCAGCAGCGCCGGCAGCTCCTTCGGGCCGACGACGAGGAGCGCAACGACCCCGATAACCAATAGTTCGGACCAGCCGACATCGAACATGATTGCGCCCGCGCCTTACCCCGCCGCACAGCAGATACGTCTACCCAGACAATCCCGGCTGGGCAGTGCCTCATCTTCGAGCGGCGTCGGGTCCTAATTCAGCTCACCTTGCTGCTCTCGGCAGCACCGGTCCGCTCGACGGGCTTCACCGTCGACTGCTCGATAATCTTGGGCTCGTCGGCGGACTTGGCAGCCTCGGCCTCGTCCTCCGACATGCCCTTCTTGAAGCTCTTGATGCCCTTGGCAACATCACCCATGATGTCGGAGATCTTGCCGCGGCCAAACAGCAGCACGACGATCAGAAGCACGATGATCCAGTGCCAGATGCTGGTTGCACCCATTGTTCTGATGACTCCCTGGCGGCTCTATTGGCCGCGCTTCAACAGTTTGAGTGGCACTATCGCAGATATAGGCGTTAGCAGCAAGCCGCCCACCACCCCGCGACAACACAGCCTAAACGGCTGAATTCAGGCGTTTTCCCCAATCTCCCCAGGGAAAATGAGGACCCGCGTCGGATCGACCTCGATCGAAACCTCGGCGCCCTTGGTCCAGCCCTCGCTTTCCCGCACGCGGGCCCGCAGCGGCGCCTCGAAACCCTGCACCGCCAGTTCCACGCGGCCGACGTCTCCCAGGAACTTCACCTGCAAAATGCGCCCCGGCAGCCCCTGCCCGGCCGGCATCACCTGGATACCACGATGCCGCAGACACAGGATGGCACGGCCGCCATCGGCAATGCCGGGAGCCGGAAACGTTCCGACCGGCGTCCGCACCGCGCCGCTTTCCACCGTGCAAGGCACCTCGTTAACCTCAGAGAACAAGCGCGCCACGAACAGCTCTGCGGGGTGATGGTAAAGCTCTTCGGCCTTGCCGATCTGGATGATCCTGCCACGCTGCATGACCGCGATACGGTCACCGAGGCGCATCGCTTCCTCGGGATTGTGCGTCACGATCATGCAGGTCGCGCGGGTCTCCCGCAGCAAGCCGAGCGTTTCTTCCTGCATGCTGTCACGCAATTGCACATCGAGACCCGAGAACGGCTCATCCATCAGCATCACGGACGGACGGGGCACGATCGCCCGCGCCAAGGCCACACGCTGTTGCTCGCCTCCCGACAGGATATGCGGATAGGACGCCGCATAGCGCTCCAGGCCGACGCGCGTCAGCACCGCCAGCGCCTCGCGCGCGGCCTCCTCCGCCGGCAGGGATTTCAGTCCGAACGCGACGTTCTGCTGGATGGTCAGGTGCGGAAAGAGCGCGAAATCCTGAAACATCAGGCCGACATTGCGGGATTCCGGCGGCTCGAAGCGAGACGGGCCTGCGACTTCGCGATCATTGATGAGCACCCGGCCAGCCGTTGGCCGTTCGATGCCCGATGCAATCCGCAGCAGTGTGGTCTTGCCGCATCCGGAAGGTCCCAGCAGGCAGACAACCTCGCCAGGAGCGATCTCGAGAGAAACACCGCGAACCGCACAAACTTCGCCGAAACGCCGCTCGACCGCATCAAACGTCAAGCTGGCAGCGAACGCTGCCGCAACCCGACCTCGTGGCTGCTCATCGTGAGCAACCGACGGCATTGCCTGCGGATCAGACCGCTTCGAAAGCCACGTGAGCAAACTCACGTCGGCCACGCGCTGCGATCTGGGGCAATCCTGGGCAGATTAGCGCTCGTCGTCCTCGGCATCGTCCATCGGTTCCTGCGCCAGCAGAAGCTGCAGCTCCTCCGGCGGCTCGTCATCCTCTGGACTTTCGAGTGGCAACTCGTCGGGCAGCAGGGCGGCGACGTCCGTGGGCTCGGGGACCTTGAAATCCGGTGGCAGATTGCTGTCGAGCAGTCCGGCTCCCTTCAATTCCGCCAGTCCCGGAAGGTCCCTGATGCTA
Source organism: Pseudomonadota bacterium (assembly GCA_023423275.1). Classification (GTDB taxonomy): domain Bacteria; phylum Pseudomonadota; class Alphaproteobacteria; order Rhizobiales; family Hyphomicrobiaceae; genus ZC4RG25. The sequence goes on along the minus strand of JAFAFW010000063.1, from coordinate 34,558 downwards.
TCTAGACTAAAATGGACAAGAAAGGAATCGGTTGTCCCGTAGGTAATCGGTTTACCTGGCGCGCGCCGGCGGCCACGCGGGCGGATCCAGCCTGTTTCCAGCAGGACGTCCAGGGTACCTTTGGACGTCGAGACCCCGCGGATCTCCTCGATCTCGGCGCGCGTGACGGGCTGGTGGTAGGCAATGATCGCCAGCGTCTCCAGGGCGGCCTTTGACAGCCGCCGCTCATCGGCAGCGTGCTGCTCCAGCAGATAGGCGAGGTCGGACGCCGTGCGGAACGCCCATTTGCCCGCAACGCGCACCAGGTTGACGCCACGGCTCGCGTAGAACCCCTTCAGCTCCTCCAGCAGCGCCGGCAGTTCAGGACCCAGTCCGAGGCGGGCGGCAAGCTTCGCCTCCTCGAGCGGCTCGGAGGCGGCGAACAGCAAGGCTTCCAGCGTGCGCAACTTCTCCCGCCGGTCGGCTGACGGCAATGTCGCGATGTTCGGCGGCAGACCGTGCTGCGGCATCTGCGCGGTGTCACGGGCACGCGAGGACCGGCTCAAGCCAGCATGGTCCTGATCGGCGGGGCGCTGCTCCCGTTCCTGTTCGGCATCCTGAGCCACTGAGAACCTCGGCGGTACCATTGCATCGCGTCCTTCGCTCTTGGTCCGGTCGTTCGAACGCGCATACTCCTAAACGATTCACCCGATCTGCCGCCAATCGGAGGGCACATCCAGCCGGCGCATGTAAAGAGGCGCGAACGGAGCCTCCTGGCGAATTTCGAGAATTCCTTCACGGGCCATCTCCAGGCTCGCGCCGAACGAACTGGCGAGCACGGTTTTCCCGACGTCCGGATTGGGCAGATAGCGCTCGAGAAACAGATCGAGCTGGACCCATCCGCCGACGGCATCACCGACGAGCTTCTCCAGCCGCTGGCGCGCGTCCTTGATCGACCACACCGTGCGCGCCTTGACGACATGAACCCTGACGATCGTGCGGCTGCGTTGTTCGGCGTAGGCTTTCAGCAGATCGTGGATCTCGGCCGTGTAAGTTGTATCGCGGATGGTGCGCACGCCCTCCGGCATGCCGCGCCCGAAAACCTCGCGTCCGAGGCGCATCCGCGTCATCAGTTTGGCGGCCACCTCGCGCATGGCCTGCAGCCGCATCAACCGGAACGCGAGCCTCTGCGCCAGCTCCTCGCCGCTCGGCTCGGCCTCATCCTTGCCTTCCTTGGGCAGCAGCAAACGCGATTTCAGATAGGCCAGCCACGCAGCCATCACGAGGTAATCGGCAGCCACCTCCAGGCGCAACCGCTCGGCCTCGCGAATGAACGCCAGATACTGCTCGACCAGCGCGACCATGGAGATTTTGGCGAGATCCACCTTTTGCAGACGGGCCATCGCCAACAGCATATCCAACGGACCTTCGAAGCCGTCGACATCGACAACCAGCGCATCCTGCGAGGCAGGAGCGTCCTCGGGGCTGGGCATCTCCCAGTCACCAGCTCCCGCTTCGGCCAATGTGGACGGATCGGCAGTCATGAGATGAAATGCTCGCTCCGGTGGAAAACCTGTTGAAGACTACACTGATTCTGCCGCCGCAGCCGACGCCAGCGCCACCTCGGCATCCGCGACGCTGAACGGCTCCCGCCGTTGCAGCACCGAAAGGCAACGCTTAAAGCGTGCCAGAGGTTGCCCCGCGAGCGCGGGCACAGTGGCAGCGACCTCTTCCATTTCAGCTAAGTTGCCACTGCAGTGCAGGACGACATCGCTGCCGGCAGCGATCACGGCTTGCGCTCGATCCCCCATGTTGCCCGAGAGCGCATGCATATTGAGATCGTCGCTCATCAGCAGGCCATCAAATCCGATGTAGCCACGGATGACCTCCCGCGTCACGATTCGAGAAATGCTCGCCGGGGCGTCGGGATCGATGTCGCTGAACACCACATGCGCCGTCATTGCCGCCGGCATGTCCCGCAGCGCCCGGAACGGCACGAAATCGGTGGCTTCGAGTTCCGCCCGCGCCGTGCTGACGACGGGAAGCTCGAGGTGGCTATCGGCGCGCGCCCGGCCGTGCCCGGGGATGTGCTTGATGACCGGCAGGACGCCTCCAGCGAGGTATCCTTCAGCGACGGCGCGCGCCAGTGAGATCACGGCGTCCGCAGTCGTCCCGTAGGCCCTGTTGCCGATGATCTCGTGTGAACCCGCGACGGGAAGATCGAGCACCGGTGCGCAGTTCGTATTAATCCCCGATTCCAGCAGATCGGCGGCCGTCAGCCGCGCGGCGAGCCAGGCAGCCCGTTCGGCATCCTCTCGATCACGCATCGCGAGTTGCGCGAAGGCGGCCGCCGCAGGCAGCGGGCGCCAATGGGGCGGTTTCAGACGCCGAACGCGCCCGCCTTCCTGATCGATGAGAACCAGGACATCCTCGGTCCCGATCGCCGCTTTTGCGGCATCCACCAGAGCGCGGATCTGATCAGGACGGTCGCAATTGCGGGCGAAAAGGATCAACCCGCTGGGGCGTGCGGACGCCAGAAAGCGAGCTTCATCGGCGCTGAGCGAATGGCCCGCGAGGCCGGTGATGAGCGAGGCGCGCATGTTCAGGCTATACCCGTCTCAGAGCGTGCTGGCGGCAGGACATGTTGCCGCCCACTCAGACCGTCCCGGCGGAGGTCTTGCAGGCAAGCGCTTGCGCTGATCGGAGCCTCAGTAGGCCGTGATCCAGCAGCCTTGGAAGCCAGCCGACCTCAGTTGTCCGCAAACGTCGGCGGCGGCCTCGCGAGAGCTCGGCGGCCCCACGACGACGCGGTACATCGTGCCAAGCCCACGTGCGCTCAGGTCAGCCTCCTGAACGTCGGGAATCTTGTTCTGCAGCACATTGGTGTACTTCTGCTGCAAGTCCGCGAAGGTCTTGAGCGCATCCATGCGGCTGCGTTGCGACGACAGAACTGCCACGTAGCCGCTGCTGGTCCGCGGGGCTGGCGCGACCGCGGCTGTCCTTGCCGGCGGAGCGGCCGCTGGAGGAGGAGGCGCGGCACGCCGCGCGGGTGCCGGTTCAGGCTCGGCCTGCGGCGGTGGCGCCTTGGCGACGAGTTGCGGCGTCGGCGTGACGACCTGCGGCGTCGGCGCAGGTGGAGGCACGACGGCCTGCGGCGCCGTGCGAATAGGCTCGATCGGCCGTGGCGGCGGAAGTGACTGCTGAGGCCGCCCACCGAACCCGTCTACGATGGTCATGCCGGGCACGGCCACGTTGGTGGGCGGAAGCCTCGGCTCGGACGGGGGCGCGATCGATCCGTCGCGGCCGACCATGACCGTCGAAACCTTGCGCACGCCGTTTTCCGTCTCCTCGGACGTCTCCGCAAGGGCCCTGCTGGCAGCCGCTGCCGCCCCGCCGCCAGCGGCATCTGCTTCAAGCCGTCCCATCAGCTTGCTGTCGGAATGCGCAAACTGCTTCCCGCCGGGCTCGGCAGGCTGAATCTTACTCGGCCGCTGATCGGCGCGGATGACCGGAGGCGCGGACTTCGAGCCAGGCCCGATGACCATCTTGTAGCCGTAGGCCATACCTCCGCCGACGAGAATGGCTCCCACGAGGGCGCCGACGATGACCAGCCCACGCCGGCTGCGGCGAGGCTCTTCATATTCATAATCGGCGTCGTCGTGATCGTGATCATCCGGCTGACCGGGAACCGGCAGCGACTCTCCGTGCTGCGCATAATAACCGTCGTGATGCCCGGAGTGTGCGTCGGGGCCTTGCCCGCCGTAGCCACCGGCGCCTTGCCACTGGTGATCATAGGATTGAGGATGCTCGGGCTCGCCATAGCCCCCACCTTGCGCACCCGATGGCATATAGCTGCCGAGATCGTAATTGCGCGGGTCCGGCGCGTTTTGCTGCTGCCACTGATCATGCTGCGTCGAACGCAACTGGTCCCGCAGGCTGTTATGCTGCTGCCGCTGCTGCGTGAGTTGCTGGAGCTGCGCGAGGCCGTCATCCTGGAACTGCGCCGGATGACGCCCATAATCCGGCTTTCCAGCCGCAGGATCCTGCTCCTGCTGCTGATAGGGGTCCTGCTGGTGAGCGTTCAGATAGCGCTCAAACTGCGACGCGAATGGAATGGGCGCCGGAGCGGGCTGATTGCTCTGCTGCGATCCAAAAAAAGGAGGATGCTGGACTGGCGCGCCCGTGTTCGGCTGCTGGCCCCCATTCTCCTGCGGATAATGATAGGCAGGGCACGGCGCTTCCGGCTCTTGACCATGATGCTGCTGACCAGGGTAGGACGGAGCGCCCTGGGGATGGCCATAGCTGTCCTGCTGCTGTCCGAGCGACGGCCATTGATAGGGTTGCGGTGACGCCTGATGATCGCCAGGGTGCGCAGCCGCATCCGGTGCCGGACGCTGCCAATCCCGCGGCTGCGTTCCTCCGCGGTTCATCGGATTGTTCGACCGTGACATCTCCGATCCCTCTGCACCAAATTCCACGCGTTCCAACGAATCGCGAGATTATCGCATCTCTTTCGGAGCCTGCACACCGAGGATAGACAGCCCCGAGGCTACCACCTGTTGCGTGGCAGCGACCAGCGCCAACCTCGCGGCAGATGCTCCGGCGTCGGCAGGTTGTATGAAGCGCAAATGTGGCGATTCATTGCCTCGGGCGTACTGCTGGTGAAATGCTGATGCTAAATCAAAGAGGTAGAACGGCAGCCGGTGCGGCTCACGATCGCGTGCTGCGCTCTCCACAACGCGTGGAAAACGCGCGAGCCGCTTGATGAGATCGATCTCTCCCAGGTCGGACAGCAGCGAAAGATCCGCCGATTTCAGGTTGGAGAGATCGAGACTGGGGAAAGTTTCCTGTGCATTACGGAAAATCGAGGCCGCGCGGGCGTGCGCGTACTGCACGTAGAAGACCGGATTGTCCTTCGACTGCTCCACGACCTTCGCAAGATCGAAGTCGAGCGCCGAATCGTTCTTACGCATCAGCATCATGAAGCGCACCGGATCGCTGCCGACCTCGTCCACGACGTCACGCAGAGCCACGAACGTGCCGGCCCGCTTCGACATGCGCACCGGCTCGCCGTCGCGCAGGATTTTCACGAGCTGACACACCGGCGTCGCGAAGTTGGCCTTGCCATCGGACAACGCGCTGACGGCTGCCTTCAGTCGCGGGATGTAGCCGACGTGATCGGCACCCAGGACATTGAGATAGGCATCAAAGCCGCGCTCCAGCTTGTTGTTGTGGTAGGCGACGTCGTTCGCGAAATACGTGTAGCTGCCATCTGACTTCATCAGCGCGCGATCGACGTCGTCCCCGAATGCGGTGGAGCGGAACAAGGTCTGCTCGCGGTCTTCCCATTCCTCATCGTCGTGGCCCTTCGGCCGCTCCAACCGGCCTTCGAAAATCAAGTCCTTCGCCCGCAGCAGATCAATGGCCTCCTTGACCTGATCGCGGCCGTCATTCGTCAGCGAGCGTTCGGAGAAGAACACGTCATGATGGACGTTGAGGGCCGCAAGATCTTCCTTGATCTGTCCGAGCAACTCCGCGATCGCCGCGCCCCTCGTGATCGGTAGCCACCGCTCCTCCGGCATGTTCACAAGGGACATGCCATATTCCTCGGCCAGCTTGGCACCGATCGGCTTCAGATAATCACCGGGATAAAGTCCCTCCGGGATCTCACCGATGTCGTCACCCAGCGCCTCGCGATAGCGCAGGTATGTGGAACGGCCGAGCTTATCGACCTGCGCACCCGCGTCGTTGATGTAGTATTCGCGCGTGACATCGTATCCAGCGAACGCGAGCACGTTGCAGAGCGCATCACCGAACACCGCTCCCCGGCAATGGCCGACGTGCATGGGGCCAGTCGGATTGGCGGATACGTATTCGACGTTGATGCGCTGCCCCGCGCCGACAATGCCGCGCCCGAACGCCCCGCCCTGCTCGATGATGCTGACGATCAGCCGCTGCCACACCTCCGGCGCGAAGGTAATGTTGAGGAACCCCGGCCCGGCCACGTCGATCTTGGCGAACTCCGGAACGTCTTTCAGCCGCTCGGCAATGAGATCGGCAATAACGCGCGGCTTCATGCCAGCCGGTTTGGCCAGCACCATCGCCGCATTCGACGCGATATCCCCGTGCGCCGGGTCGCGGGCTTCCTGGGTTTCGATGCCTCGGAGCGCGAGATCGGCTGGCAGGGCCCCGTCAGCCTGCAGCGCTTGAATCACACTGCGAATCCGCTGCTCCACTTCGGCAAAAACGTTCATTCATCGACCTCGGGAAAACCCAATCGCTGCGAGCATCGGCGCGATACCCACATGCCAACATCTGCAAACTGTGGCTCGGAATAACCCAACAACAGCCGGGAATCCAACTTACAGACGCCCGGGATATGCTAACAGGATGCGGCGCGCTAACCCAAATCCGGCGTCGCGTCAAACAACCGCCGGTGTTCGGCAATGGCATAGCGGTCCGTCATACCCGCCACGAAATCACCCGCCAGCCGGGCCCGCCCCTCGTCATCAAGTGGTTTCGCATCGGCCGCCCAGGCGGCCGGCATCGTCTCCGGATCCCGCCGGTAGCGGGCGACGAGGTCGCGCACCATTTCCTCGGCGTTGTTCATCACCGCGTTGACGCGCGGGTGACGGTAAATGCGCTGAAACAGGAATCCCTTCACCTGCCGGACCGCGGCTTCCGTCTCCGGCGAGAAGGCGATGACCGCCTCGCCACACGCCCGGATATCGTCGGGATGAGATGGAGCGACCGCCGCCAAGCGCTCGCGGGACTGGCGGACGGCATCGGCGATCAGGACGGTAATGAGCTGGCGCGTGACGCCGTAGATCCTCCGCGATTCGTCGATTGACGGAGCCTTTGCGACCGTTTCCGCGATCGGCGCCACCAGCCGGGGCACCTTCAGATCCTCGAACGTAATCAGCCGCGCCCGCAGCCCGTCGTCGATATCGTGCGTCATCCAGGCGATTTCGTCGGCCAGCGCGGCGGCCTGCGCTTCGGCTGACGGCCACTGATCGAGGGCAAGCGGAAAGACCCGATCGATCCCGGCCACCGCGCGCATGATTGCCAGGTCACCGGGACGCTGGCTCAAAGCCGGCGGCCCGTTGTGCTTGATCAACCCTTCGAGCGTCTCCCAGCACAGGTTCAGGCCATCGAACGCCGGATACTTGCGCTCCAGCCGCATGACGACCCGGAAGCTCTGCACGTTATGGTCGAAGCCGCCGGCCTCATGCAGGACCGTATCCAGCGCGCGTTCTCCAGCGTGCCCGAATGGCGGATGGCCGAGGTCATGTGCCAAAGCCAGCGCCTCCGCCAGATCCTCGTCGAGACACAACTGGCGACTGATGGTGCGGGCGATCTGCGCCACCTCCAGACTGTGCGTCAGGCGGTTACGGTAGTGGTCGCCTTCATGAAACACGAAGACCTGGGTCTTGTAGGTCAGCCGCCGAAAGGCCGTCGAATGCAGCACGCGATCCCGGTCGCGCTGAAACTGGCTTCGGGACGGGCAATCAGGCTCCGGATGCAATCGCCCGCGGCTCGGCGCCTGCGTCGCCGCATAGGGCCCCAATCGGCGGCCGCCGGGCGGGAGATTGGCCCCATAGACGGTCTGCGGTTGATCCTGGTCCACGAAGAGGCCCCATCCACTTGGACAAAAACGCGTCTGCGACTATCTTAATAGGGAATGCAGGTGTTTAGGGGCGATTCCCAACCGGATGCAATGTCAGGACGCAGCGGAACGGTGTCCGATGCTCCGGCTGAGCCCGGCCCCTTCTCAGGATATACCGATGACCGAGACCGCAACCGAAACGCCGATTGTCCTGACCGACAGTGCCGCGCGCCGCATCAGTGAAATCGCTGCAGCGGAGGAAAGCAACAAGCTGCTGCGCGTCAGCGTCGAGGGTGGCGGCTGCTCGGGCTTCCAGTACAAATTCGATCTCGTCGCCGATGGCGAGCCTGACGATCTGCTGATCGAGCGGAATGGTGCCAAGGTGCTCATTGATCCCGTCTCGGTGACGTACATGGCCGGTTCGGAGATCGATTTCGTCGACGACCTGATCGGCGCGTCCTTCAAGATCAACAATCCGAACGCCACCGCGGGCTGCGGTTGCGGCACCAGCTTCTCCATCTGACGGGGCTTTCCATGCTGACGCTGTATTTCTCCCCAGGCTCGTGCTCGCGCGCCTGTCATATCGCGCTGGAAGAGTCGGGCCTGCCTTACGAGGGCAAGCGGATCAACTTCGCCGAGAGTGAACAGCACACGCCGCAATACCTGAAGGTCAATCCGAAGGGCCGCGTGCCGGCATTGGCGACGCCCCACGGCATCCTTACGGAAGCACCGGCAATCATGGCGTATGTCGCCCAGACCGCGCCGGAGGCAAAACTGGCGCCGATCGATGATCCGTTCCAATTCGCCCGGATGCAGGGGTTCAATTCCTACATCGCCTCGACGGTTCACGTCGGCCACGCCCACGGCCGCCGCGGCACCCGCTGGGCTGACCAGGAGTCCTCGCTGGAGGACATGAAGAACAAGCTTCCCCAGGTGATGACCGACTGCTTCACGCTGATCGAGAATGAAATGCTGGCCGGACCGTGGGTGCTGGGCAACGACTACTCCGTCGCCGACGGCTACCTGTTCGTCATGTCAGGCTGGCTCAAGGGTGACAGCGTGGATGTCGCCAAATTCCCGAAAGTGTATGATCACTACAAGCGGATGCAGGAGCGTCCGGCCGTCATCCGAGCGCTGGAAGCCGAGCGCGCCTGACCGGATGCGACTTGTCTGGCGCCGACAGCTCAGAGCCAGTTCGGCGGCGCCAGATAGTACCAGCCAACCACCAGCCCGATATACGCCAGCGGATAGCAGGCGACCACGTAAGCCGCCGTCATCCGGTTTGCCTGCTGCGCGACCCATGCGGCGCACGCGCCGCCCACAGGCATCAGCCACAGGAGAACGAACGGATAGTCGAACAGCTCCGGCCGCGCCCCGATGCCGTACGACGTCGCCCATCTCATCGGATCCTCGATGAGAAGCGACAACGCAGCCCAAAGAAAGACGCACCCGGCTGCAAACAGCAGATTGACAGTCTGGATGACAACCAGCGGCGTCGCACCGCGCTGGCGCCGGCCTTCATAAAGAGAGAGGGTCATTCCTCGCCCCCGCCAGGATTATCAAAGCATCAAAATGACGCACAACTGCTAAGCTTCTGCTAACAAACCTCGTCAACATCGAAGGGGCAGGCCGTTTGTCGACGGCCGTTTTGCTGATGAAACTCGCGACCTGGAATATCAATGGCATCAAGGCGCGCCTGGATACGGCGCTGACCTGGCTCGGCGAGACCAAGCCGGATCTGGTCTGTCTGCAGGAGATCAAATCCGTCGACGAAGGGTTTCCGGCCGCAGCCTTCGAGAACCTCGGCTACAATGTCGCCACTCACGGCCAAAAGGGGTTCAACGGCGTCGCCGTGCTGTCCAAAACCCGGTTCGATGATATCCGGCGCGGGCTTCCGGGAGCCGACGACGACGTGCAGTCACGCTATCTGGAAGTGACGATTTCCGTACCCACCGGCGCCTTCACGGTCGCGTCCATCTATTTGCCCAACGGCAATCCGATCGGGACCGAGAAATTCACTTACAAACTCGCCTGGATGGAGCGGCTGCTGGCGCATGCTCAAGATCTGCTGGCGCTGGAACATCCCTTCGTGCTGGCGGGCGACTACAACGTGATCCCCGAGCCCATCGATGCCAAGCGACCCGAGCAGTGGGTGAACGACGCTCTGTTCCAGCCGGCCTCACGTGGCCTCTACCGGCAATTGACACATCTGGGGCTGACGGACGCCATCCGCGCCTGTCATCCCGAACCCGATGTCTATACGTTCTGGGATTATCAGGCGGGCGCCTGGCAGAAGAACGATGGCATCCGCATCGATCATCTTCTGCTCTCACCGCAAGCTGCGGATCGCCTCACGACCGCCGGTATCGACCGGTTCACGCGCGGCTGGGAAAAACCCTCCGACCATGTTCCGGTATGGGCGGAACTGGAACTCGGTTTAAATCGGGGAGCGGCCCGGGGGTTGCCCGCAAGGCAACCCGCCGAGGAAAACGTTCCTAAAGCTTGTGCGCCATGCGCTCGCGCTTGGTCGCCAGATAACGGGCATTGTGTGCCGACGGCGATGTGGCGTGCTGGACCTGCTCCGCGACCGTAATGCCGAGGCGCTCAAGCGCATCGATCTTCAGCGGATTGTTCGTGAGCAGCCGGATCTCGTGCATCTTCAGGTCGGCCAGGATCTTCGCCGCCAGTTCGTAATTGCGAGCGTCGACCGGGGCGCCGATCTTCAGATTGGCGTCGACCGTATCCAGCCCACGGTCCTGTTCGGCATAGGCTTTGATCTTGGCGACCAATCCGATACCGCGGCCCTCATGGTGCGGCAGGTAGATGATCGCGCCGAACGGCACGGCAATGATGCGCTCCAATGCCTTCTGGAGTTGCGGATAGCAATCGCACCGCAGGGAATGGAAGATGTCGCCCGTCACGCAGCCGCTGTGCACCCTGACCAGCGGCAGTTCGTCCGTGGCCTCGCCGGAACGATGCACGAGCGCCATCGCCTGATAGGACGCGGTATCGTCCTCATAGGCGTACGTATCGAACATGACCTCCCGACCCTGAAACTCGACCGGAAGCATAGTATGCGCCGTATCGCGAAACGGCTGGCGATCGCGGACGACCGGCTGACCGTTCACATGGACGCCCTCCAGCCATGGCGCACCGATCGGCCGTGCGGTGAGTGCAGCGGCGTCTGTTTCCGATGTCATCTTCTTATCTCGAGCCACATGTTGCACTGAAACTGTCGCGTTCGCCATGTCGGGAGCCTCGCCAGATCTGATTATCAGAAAGGTCCAGCACTCTGAGGAAGATAGATAATCATGCCGATACCACCGTTGAAGGCTGCGAAACGTTAATCCGCGTCTCCAAGGACAGAAATGCGCCAGATCGCAGTGGACCAGAGAGACGGTCAGCGCGGCGGCATAACAAGGACGTCACCTAGCGGGATGAACCCGCCCTCCACAGATTGCCCAACCTCGGTCATCCCTCGCATGATCCGAAACATGTTAGCGCCAATGAGTATGGCGCGAATAGGGTCGAACTAAGTTAACGGACCAAAAAACGAAGCCAAAACAGTGATCACGATAAATTTCGTTTCCGCACGGAGCACTTTTAGGCGGACCTGATCCCGTGACCTCGGACGTTGACGAAGTGGTCGCGATCGCCTGCTTGGCCGATCATATAACGGCGAAACCGCGGAAGGGTTCACCCCACCGCGGCGATTCTATCACCTGAACCAGGATCGTAAGGTCGCGCTGCTCCGATTTGTCTCAGGCGATCTTGCCGCCGAGTTCATCGGTAATGTGAATTCTGATGATGTCTTCGAAGCTCGACTCCGCCGTGAAACCGAGTGACCGTGCGCGGCTGGCATCGAAGTTGCGCGGCCAACCAGCGACGATTTGCGTGATCACCGGATCAGGCTCGCGGCGGATTCGCGCGGCGACCTTATCGCCTGCAACCTTTTTCAGGGCGGCGATCTGCTCGCCGACCGTAACCGACAACCCCGGCATCGTCAGAGTGCGTCGCGAGCCGACCTTGGCGCCATCGATGGTCGCGGCGTGAACCAGGAAGCCGACAGCCGCACGTGGACTGGCGTGCCAATGGCGGACGTCTTCCGCGACCGGAAGGACGGCTTCCTCGCCCGCCAGCGGCTCGCGGATGATGTTGGAGAAGAAGCCCGAGGCCGCCTTGTTCGGCCTGCCCGGACGCACGCAGATCGTCGGCAGGCGAATGCCGATGCCGTCCACGAACCCCTTGCGAGTGTAGTCAGACAGCAGCAGCTCGCAGATGGATTTTTGCGTGCCGTAGGACGTCAGCGGGGTATGGAAAAACTCGTCACCGATTGCCTCCGGGAACGGAGCGCCGAAAACCGCGATCGAACTGGTGAAGACAAGGCGCGGTTTGTTGCCCGCCGCACGGATCGCCTCGAGCAGATAGCGGGTGCCATCCATGTTGATACGATAGCCTTTGTCGAAGTCCTGCTCGGCCTCGCCCGACACGATCGCCGCCAGATGGAAGATAAGGTCCGGCTTGTCGGCGATGAGCTTCGCGGCCTCGCCAGGCTGGGACAGATCGCTGATCTTCGTGCTGACTGGAAAGGTGCTGTCCGGCTTCTGCGCCTCGACGACGTCGTGGAGCGTCAGGCTGCTGATCTCGCGGTCGCCGAGGCGGCCATCCTGGGCAAGCCGCCGGGCCAGTTTCTGGCCCACCATACCGGCGCCGCCAATAATGAGTACGTTCATGATTTCACTCCAGATGTCAGAGATCAGCCGAGCCGGGCGCCGCAGCGCTCGACCCATTTCAAGCCTTCGATCGTCCCGTTCCGCGGTTTGTATTCGCAGCCGATCCAGCCGTCGAATCCGGTGTCGTCGATAAGCTTGAACAGCCAGGGGTAGTTCAGTTCACCTGCGTCAGGCTCACCGCGATCCGGCGGCCCGGCCAACTGATAGTGACGGGTCAGGGGGGCATACTCGCGAATGGCAACCGCGACGTCACCCTCCATGACCTGCCGGTGATAGAGGTCGAACTGTAGCCCGCAATTCGGCTCTCCAACCTCGTAAATCACAGCGCGCGCTTCGGACGTGCGATTGAGGAAGAACCCCGGGATGTCGCGGGTATTGATCGGCTCGATGATGACCTCGACGCCGGACGCAGCCGCCATGCGGGCGCCTTTCTTCAGATTGCTCACATAGGTCGCGCGAACCGCCCCCTGATGCACAAGGCCGGCCATCGCATGGACGCGCGGGCAGCCCAATGCCTCGGCATACGTCAACGCCTTCGCCATCGCAGCCTCGAAATCGGCCTCGCGGCCGGTCAGCGCCGCCAAGCCGCGTTCTCCTTTGCTCCAGTCGCCCGGAGGCAGATTGAACAGGACCTGCGTCAGTCCATTGCCCTTCAAGCGCGCAGAGATTTCATTGGCCGGGAACTCATAGGGAAACAGAAACTCCACCCCCGTGAAACCCACCTTTGCCGCGGCTTCGAAGCGATCGAGAAACGGCAACTCGGTAAACATCATGCTGAGATTGGCGGCAAAGCGCGGCATCAGATTTCTTCCCTAGAAAATAGTCTTGATCATGTGCGTGATGGATCGGTCGCTCAAAGCTTCAACGCGCTCGATCGTGAACCCGTGACGCGCGTACCAGTCGATCAGGTGCGTCAGCTTCGAGCCGGTATAGAGGCGCACCGCGCGGTAGCCGAGGCTACGGCCACGCGCCTCGGCCGCAGCCAGCAGCGCACGGCCGTGTCCCTGAGCCTGACAGGCCGGATCGGTCGCGATGCTTTCGATCAGCAGGTCGCCGTCCCGGGGCTCCAGCACCAGGGCCCCGGCCAGGCCGCCCTTGCTATCGGCGAGCCAGACTTCCTTCTCGGCGAGAACGACGTGATAGTCGACGCACAGCGGAAGCGGCTCGACCCCGAGCAAGGTGCGGTTTCTGGCATAGGCGCGGTGTTGCAACGCCAGAAGCGCGTCATGGTCTGCGGCGCCCGCGCGCCGCAGCGTCAATGCCCCTGCTTCCAGCGTCACCCCGCGATTCATCAGAGCGCGAATCCGCCATCGACCAGCATGGTGGTGCCGGTCGTGAACTTGCTCTCGTCGGACGCCAGATAGACCGCCATCGCCGCGACTTCTTCGGCTGTCCCAAGACGGCCCATCGGCTGACGCTCGATGAACATCTGCCGCGCCTTCTCCGTACCGCCGACCGACTTGCCGAGCGTCACGATACGGTCATCGAGCGATGGCGACTGGATCGTTCCCGGACAGATCGCGTTGCAACGTACCCCGCGACGGATGAAGTCGACCGCGACCGATTTCGTCAGGCCGATCACGGCGGCTTTGGTAGCGCCGTACACGTAGCGGTTCGGGACACCCCTAATCGATCCGGCACCCGACGCGATGTTGACGATCGAGCCTCCGCCGTTGTCCAGCATACCGGGCAGGAAGGCTTTGATCGTGCGGTGCATCGAACGCACGTTGAGATCGAAACCCAGGTCCCATTCGGCATCGGTGCTCTCCAGAACCGTGCCGTGATGCACAAAGCCCGCCGCATTGAAAAGAATGTTGACCGGCGAAAAGCGCTTGGCCACGGCCTCGACTGCCGCCGTATCGCGGACATCGAGCACGAGGCATTCCGAAATGCCTTCCTTGTCGAGACCGGCCAGCTTGCTCTCGTCGATGTCCGTGGCAATCACTTTCGCGCCTTCACGCGCAAATGCGATCGCAGTGGCGCGGCCGATGCCGGCACCCGAAGCAGTACAGAAGGCAGTCTTGCCCTGCAGGCGGCTACTCATGGGTCATGTTCCTCGAAGGTTTCATGGTTGTCTTCGTTCCGCGCGGACCATAGCGCATCGCGCCGATGCCGCACATATCGCGCCCGGGTCAATGCTGGCAACTGCCTCTCATGCCGGCGGCGTTTCAGCTCGGGCCGCTTCAGCCAGAGACTTGAGTTGCTTCTGATACTCTGGCATCACCATGCCGGCGGAGATCACCATCTTCGCGGCATCCTCCACACTCATGCTGAGGAAGATGACGTCCCGCCGCGGGACCAGGCATACGAAACCCGTGGGAGGCATGATCCCGGTCGGCATGAAGACGGTCATGAGATCGTCTCGCCCGCCGGGCTGCACGGCCTTGATCTCACCCGTCGCCTCGCCTGTGATGTAGACCAGCGACCAGATCCCTTTCGATGGAAACTCGATCAGCCCGACCTTGTGAAAGGGAGTATTGGGACCGGCCGCCGTGACGACCGACACGAAGATCTGCTTCAGAGCCTGATACAGGTTGCGCACGATCGGCATACGCTCGAGGAACATTTCGCCCGAGCTGATGATCGTGCGGCCGAGGAGGTTGGCCGCCAGTGCTCCGATCAGGGTCAAGCCGATGATCGCGAACAGAAGCCCGATTCCCGGCATCGGAAACGGCAGGTAGGTCTCGGGATTGTAAATGCGCGGGACGAACGGCTTGACCCAGGCGTCGACGACATTGATGAACCACCAGGCGATATAAAGCGTGATGGTCACCGGCCCGACAATGACGAGGCCCGTCAGGAAGTAATTGCGCAGCCGGGCGCCGAAGTGGAACTCACCCAGACTGCTCCCGCCCCCGCGTGGCGGGAGACCGACTTCGGATCGTGGCGGGCCACCTGAATCGCCGCGCGACGGCCCCTCCGGCATGTTGCTCTGCATACGACGCTACTTCAGTCCCGGCTGACCGGTTAACCCTCGTGGCGGAACTCTCGGAGAGGCTCCGCGTCAACTACAGGATGGGCCGGTATCAGGCCGCAGCGCAATAGGGATAAAGGGTAGTCCGCGCCCATGAACTCCAGGCAGTGCCGGGGCACACTGTCGCTACCGGTCGATGGGCAGGCAATCGAGGCCCGCTTTGCGCAGACTTGGGCACGCGCCATTCACTTCCGCCGCGCTCGCGAATGGTCCCAGACGCACGCGGTAAAGCGTCCCCATGTTGCCCATGACGGTCTCGTCGATCTGCGCGTCATGCCCCTTGAACGAGGCCATGCGTTGCACCTTTGCGGCAACGGCTTGGGCCTGGTCGCGGCTGCGGACAGCAGCGATCTGAACGAACTTGCCGCTGGAGGCGGAGGATCTCTGGACCGAGGCTTTCTGCACCGTTGCCGCCGAGGCGTTGGCGGTAACGGTCGAACCCGTCGTCCACGAGGAGACTGCCGCGGCGGGCGCCTCCCCACTCGCATCGGATCTGCGCGAACCCGTTGCATGACTGGAACTTGTGCTCCAGTCGCCAACGGAAGCCGTCTGTGCCGGAGCGGGCGGCTGCGATGCCGATGACGAACCACCGCCGAACAACGACCCGAAGAAATTTCCGAACCCGAGGCCGGACTGAGAGGAAGATGCAGAAGGCGCAGCCTCCGCCGACGCGACCTTGGTGCCGGATGGCGATGCGCTACCGCCCTTGTCTCCCGCGGCTGCCCGCTTCTCGTCGGCCTCGGCCTGATCGGCAAGCCCGGCTTCCCGATAGGCGCCGGCACGCTGCAGCAAGGCATCGTTCCGCTGCGCAGCCTCAAGCCCGTTCTTGATCCAGAGTGCGCTGGTCAAATCCGCAATCGCCTGGGCGGGCTTGCTCACCTTGCGGTAGGCCATGCCACGGTAATAGAGCGCACGCGCCATCTGCGCGCTGGTGATCTTCCCGCCTGAGATGAGCGCCGAAAGCTGTTGAGAGGCCGCTTCAGCCTTGCCCGATTCAAGCACATTGACGGCGGCCGAAATGCTGGCTTCCGCCGAACCGGACTTGTCGGACTGGTCTGACGCGCTCTTGCCTTTTGCGACGGCTGGCATCGTCTGGGGGCCCGGCAGAGCGGAGCCCAACACGACCCCGGCCACCACCACGGCACTCCACATCCAACCGAGCTGTTTTGCTTTAGCCCCGATCCCGGATGTGTTCGCCTGTTTCATCGCGGATTTCCCCTTCCGACTCTCCTGGTCATGACCTCCGTCGGCGTGAAAGCCTATGCGAAGCACGGATTTGAGGCAATTCGGCGACCCGATAAATTAGCCTGTTGACGGATTACTCCACAGTTACCGACTTCGCAAGATTGCGGGGCTGATCGACGTCCGTCCCCATCACGACAGCCGTATGGTACGCCATGAGCTGCATCGGTACGGCATAGACCAGCGGAGCCGTGAACGGATGGATCCGCGGCATGTGCAGGTGAGCCTGCAATTTGCAGCCGGCCTTATCCTCCGCAGCATCCGACACGAGGATGATCTGTCCGCCTCGCGCGGCAACTTCCTGCATGTTCGAAACCGTCTTCTCGAACAGGTCATCCTCCGGAGCCACGACGACGACCGGTACGTTTTCGTCGATCAGCGCGATCGGGCCATGCTTCAGTTCACCGGCGGCGTAGCCTTCGGCGTGGATATACGAAATTTCCTTCAGCTTCAGAGCGCCTTCGAGCGCCACCGGGAAACTCTGACCGCGGCCGAGGTAGAGCACATCCTTTGCCTTGTGCATGGACGTGGCCAATGTCTCGTACTGGGCGTCATTGCGCAGAACGCTGCTGATATGCCGGGGCACCTCGGTCAGCGCGCGGACCAGTTCCTGCTCCTGCTCCGCGCTGATGTGACCGCGCGCCCGGCCGATGGCGATCGCGAGACAGGCGAGCACCGAAAGCTGGCAGGTGAAGGCTTTGGTCGATGCCACGCCGATCTCCGGCCCGGCCAGGGTCGGAAGAACGGCATGCGATTCGCGCGCAATGGTCGACGTCCGGACATTGACGATCGCCGCAATCCGCTGACCGTTCTGTTTGCAATAGCGCAGCGAGGCCAATGTATCGGCCGTCTCGCCCGACTGCGAAACGAGCAGCGCCAGCCCGCCTTCGGGCAGAGGCGCCTCGCGATAACGGAACTCGGATGCGACATCGACTTCAACGGGAACGCGCGCGTAGCGCTCCATCCAGTACTTGCCGACCACGCCCGCATAATAGGCCGTACCACAGGCCGTCAGCGTGACCCGGGAAATCTTGGCGAGATCCACGCCGAGATCGGGAAACACGACCTTTCCGGCCGCCATGTCGATGTAGTTGGCCAGCGTGTGGCTGATGACCTCGGGCTGTTCGTGAATTTCCTTCGCCATGAAGTGGCGATAGTTGCCCTTGTCGACCAGCAGCGAGCTGGCGATGGACTTGATCACGGGGCGATCGACGACGTCGCCGGAAGCATCACGCACCGTCGCACCTTCGCGCGTCAGAACCACCCAGTCGCCATCTTCCAGGTAGGTGACGGCATCGGTGAACGGCGCAAGCGCGATGGCATCCGAGCCGAGATACATTTCACCCGATCCGTGCCCGACAGCCAGCGGCGGACCTTGCCGCGCGCCGATCATCAGGTTGTCCTCGCCGGCGAAAATGATGCCGAGCGCGAAAGCCCCGGTCAGCCGCCGCAACGCCGCCTGCGCGGCCTCCACTGGAGCAAGCCCCTTGGCCAGATAGTCACTGACGAGATGAAGCACAGTCTCCGTGTCCGTCTCGGTCACGAATTCGTAGCCGTTGGCCGTCAGCTCGGCGCGCAGCTCCCGGAAGTTCTCGATGATCCCGTTGTGGACCACCGCGACCTTGTCGTTCATATGCGGGTGCGCGTTGCGCTCCACCGGCCTGCCGTGGGTCGCCCAGCGCGTATGCCCAATGCCGACATGTCCCTGCAAGGGTTGATTCGACAATCGGATTTCGAGGTTCTTCAGCTTGCCTTCGGCCCGCCGCCGATCGAGATGGCCGTTCTCGACAGTCGCGATGCCCGCTGAATCGTAACCGCGATATTCCAGCCGTCGCAGCGCGTCGACCAGATCTTCAGCGACCGGTTTGGAACCAAGAATGCCCACGATCCCGCACATGCCGAGAGTCGTCCCCAATTATTGACTGTTGCGACTGAGCTACAGCGAGCCGTCTTTCCCTGCAACTCAATCCCTGTTTCTTGGTTTGTCGGAATTAAGATCCGCGCGCCGCTTTGCGCCACTGCATCATGGTGCGGAACTTGGCGGCCCAACCTTCCCGGACGTCCTGCGTGCTGCGCTCCAAGGCCAGGGAATCGGGCGGCACGTCCTTGGTGATGACGCTGCCCGAGCCGACGAACGCTCCGGAGCCAATTTTTACCGGCGCCACAAGGGAGGAATTCGAGCCGACGAAAGCCCCCTCTCCAATCTCTGTCTTGTGCTTGAAGAACCCGTCGTAATTGCAGAAAATCGTGCCCGCGCCGATGTTTGCGCGTGCTCCCACCTGCGCGTCGCCCAGGTAGGCCAGATGGTTGGCTTTGGCGCCACTGCCCATCACGGTGTTCTTGACCTCGACAAAATTGCCGATCTTCGATTTCTCGCCGAGATCCGCGCCCGGACGCAGCCGCGCAAACGGCCCGACCTCCGCGCCGCGCCGCAGGTGTGCGCCCTCGAAGTGACAGTTGGCGTGGATGAGCACCTCGTCCTCGACGAGGACTCCCGTGCCGAAAAACACATTCGGCTCGATGACCACATCGCGACCGATCCTGGTGTCGTGGCTGAACCAGACCGTCTCGGGTGCGATCAGCGTCGCCCCCTCGGCCATGGCTTCAGCGCGACGTCGCTGCTGAAAGATCGCCTCGGCAACCGCGAGCTGGTTGCGCGAGTTGATGCCGAGAACTTCCTGCTCATCGCAGGACTGAGCCGCCACCCGATAACCTTTTGAACGTGCGATAGAAACAGCGTCGGTCAGATAGTACTCGCCTTGGGCGTTGGCAGTGCCGATCCGGTCCAGCAGGTCGAGCATGGTCTCGCCACGGAAAGCCATCACGCCGGAGCAGCAGAAGGTGACGGCGCGCTCGGCCTCGGTCGCGTCCTTGTGCTCGCGTATCGCCAGCAGATCGCCGTTGCCATCGAGCAGCAGGCGCCCGTAGCCGGTCGGATCGGCTGCTTCGAAGCCGAGCACCGACAGCGCGGTCATTTCGTCCAGACGATCCCGCAGCGCGGCCAGGACCGTCGGCTGGAGCAGCGGCGTATCGGAAAACAGCACCAGGACGTCGCCGCGATGACCGGCAATCGCCTCACGTGCGGCGAGGACTGCATGCGCGGTTCCGAGTTGCTGATCCTGCACAAAAATTTCAGCATTCGGCGCGGCTGCCAGCGCCGCCTTATGAACAGCGTCCATGTCAGGGCCGATCACGATCGCCAGCCGGCTCGAATCCAGCTTTCCAGCGGTGGCCAGGACGTGGCCCAGCATCGAGAGCCCGCCGATCTTATGCAGGACCTTCGGCACGGCGGACTTCATCCGCGTGCCCTTCCCGGCGGCCAGCACGATCGTAAGCAAAGGACGAGACGTCATCATTCACCGCCTGCGCGTATCAAACCCATGCAGTCTATCGTCGTGGACCTAACCAATCGCGAATCGCGCGCACCGTGTCTCAACCGTTACCGGTTTTCAACCCGTGAAACCTCCCCTCGCCGGAGGCCCGCAGTGACGCATTCCTGCCTATCCACAGGCTGACGTGAGCCAAGGCACCTCCCACGTTGACCCCGTCGCGGACTCGGATGACCGTTTGTCTCAGCCGAATCAATCGCCTTCGCCGCTCGTAAGGGGAGACGCGCGACGAAGCATATCGGACATCGAGGCCTCCATGCGCGCGCAACCGACCCCATTCGAACAACCTTCCGACCTGGCAGTTCCAGCGGCCATGGCCTCGGCTCCAACCTCCCGTAAACGGCGGAGCCTTTCCGGCGTTTACGTGGCCATGTGGGGAACATTGGCGATATTTGCCTCTGGCTATCTTGCAGTTCTTCTGCTGCAGCCGGAATGGGCCCGCAGCATGACCACGCAAGAGCCCAAGAAGGACGAGGCCAGCGAGCAGGCCGCGCGCACCACCTTGCGGATCGCAACAGAAGTTGAATCATTGCGCCGGACCGTCGCCGACTTGCAGCGCGAACTGACTTACGTGAAGACGGCGGCAAGCGCCCGTCAGGAAGCTGTTGTTCCACCGCCTCCGCCGCAGCCGATATCCGCGCAGCCCGCCGAGCAGCCGAGCGGCATACCGAGACCTGTCTCCGCACACGAGGCGGCAGCGCGCAAACCGGACGCGAAGCAGGAACTCGTTGTCTTGAACGCCAAACCGGCGGAAGAGGCCACGACTGTACCCAGCGAGCCGGTCCGCAAGCCCGTTAAAACGGTGGCTATAGCCAAATCTGCGGACAGAACACGGCCCGCTGAAGCAGCGAGGACGGCGGACGTCGTATCGCTCGCAACTGCGCTCGAGACCGGCAGCCTGCCGCCCGTCCCAACACCACAGATCGCCTTCGGCCCGGCAACAGTCACCCCCTCGTCCGAGGCGGTTGCCGTTATCCTGGACTCCGGCCCGTCGCTGAACGCGCTACGGCTGCGCTGGAACATTCTGCATGACCGCCATCAGAGCGCTCTCCGGAATCTGGAGCCGCGATATGTTACCGGTGGCGTGCGCGGGGCGCCGACGTATCAGCTTCTCGCCGGTCCAGTGACATCGTCGGACGAGGCCATCCGGATCTGCGCCCTGCTCAATGCTCAGAGTGTCGGCTGCAGCGTGGGGCCGGCCTTTGTGGGCAACGCGCTGTAGCGGTCGGCACTCCGCCGATCCGGCGCGTGCGCGCATAGTCGCAAGACTTCGGTGCAGGCGCGCGATGCGCCCGCGCCGTTCTGAATTTACGGAGGCCTCCGTCATCCCGGCGCTCGTCGCCGGGATCATCCTTCTGCATATCACAGCGATGATTGACGCCTGCTTTTCACGCCGCTGGCCTTGCGCGACAAGCGCCTCGCGATCCTCGCCGTTTAGATTCATTTCGGCCGGAGAGGAGCAAAGATCCGGGAACCCAGGGCCACCAAAATCACGCCACGATCCCCGGATTTTCGCGCGAGCGAAATATCCGGGAGGGCAACAGGACGTTTCCAGGTGAACCGGAAAGACTCTACAGCGACGTTGCGTTGAACGTGTCGCAGGACTGCATGCTGCCTGAGTCAAACCCACGCCGGAACCAGCGCACCCGCTGCTCCGAAGAACCATGGGTAAAGGCATCGGGAACCACGCGGCCCGTCATCTGCCGCTGCAGGGTATCGTCGCCGATGCGGCTGGCGGCGTTGAGCCCTTCTTCGATATCGCCCGGCTCCAGACGATTGTTCTGCTGATCCGTCAGCTTCGCCCACACACCGGCCAGGCAATCGGCCTGCAACTCCATGCGAACCTGAAGCTGGTTGGCCTGACGCTCCGACATCTGCATCTTGGCCTGCTGCACTTTCTCGGCGATGCCAAGCAGCGTCTGGACGTGATGGCCGACCTCATGCGCGATCACGTAAGCCTGGGCGAAATCGCCCGGTGCCTTGAACTGCTGGGCAAGCTGATTGAAGAACGACAGATCGATGTAAACCTTGCGATCGAGCGGACAGTAGAACGGCCCCACCTGCGCGACGCCCTGGCCGCACTGCGTATCGACCGCTCCGGAAAACAGAACCAACCGCGGTTCTTCGTAACGCCGCCCGCCAGCCTGGAACACCGCGGACCAGACGTTCTCGGTATCAGCCAGTACACGGCCGACAAACCGCTTCATGGTGTCTTCGTTGCCCGCGGTCTGCTGTCCCCCGCGCTGAGGCAATTCAACACCATCCCTCCGCGGCATCGGTCCGGGGTCGATGCGCGGCATCTGAATTTCTGGGAAGTTGCTGCTGCCTCCGCCCCCGCCGGTCAACAGGTCGAGCGGATTGAAGCCGAACATCAACATCAGCGCACCGATGATCAGCAGCGTGGTCAGGCTGAAACCGCCACCCCGGCTGCCGATCTGGATGGGGAAACGGCCACCGCCGCCGCCGCCAGGAAATGGAAAACGACCACGCGATTCCCCGCGCCGGTCCTCGACGTTTCTACTTTCCTGGTCCCGATCGTCGTAGCGCATAGTGGTCAGACTTTCCCAATGTCTCTCGCGGCCGCCGCGCAGCGAGCCTCAACCCGGTTCCATTGACTTCAGCACGCCGGCCAATCCGGCACAAGCGGCTACCTCTCGGCAGGCACAATGATCTCGTCAGTCTCCCCATCGGCAACAGGATCAGGCGCAGGCAAGCGCTTGGCATCGGCCATGGGGCGCACTTTCGGCGAGGTCTTTAGCAGACTGCGGACGCTGCGCGAAACGGCGACAGTTCCTTCGTTTGCATAAGCCTCGTGGTTGCGTTCGATTTCCTTCACCTCATAGAGATAGTTCACCATCAGGCCGTGGGATTCGTTCAGACCTTTCGGTGACGGATTGGCCAGCCAATCGATCCGCTCCAGGCGCGCGCCATTGCCGAGATGGAAGCGGGCCACCGGGTCGACCGGCCGGCCGTCAGCGCTCTTGGCCATCGCGAGATAGCGCGCCGCAAGCACCGTCATCGTTTCTTCCAATTCGCCGACAGCGGCAGGGTCATTGACCCAATCGGGATCGTCGAGCACCGCCAGTGCACTGCGGACCTCTGGTGTAAGAAGTCCCGTCTCATCGTCGGCAAGCTGAGACTTCAGCCAGCGCGCAAACAGCGGAATGGGTGACAGCGTCACGAATGCCCTGAGGCTGCGCTGGTCGCGGGCCAGTTCGTCAACCACTTGCTTGATGAGAAAATTACCGAAGGAGATGCCCTTCAATCCCTCCTGGCAGTTGGAGATCGAATAAAAGACGGCGGTCCTCGGCTCCGACGACTGGCCCATCTTCGGCGCCTCATCCAGTACGCTCGAAATGGTTTCGGGGATGTCCCGCGTCAGCGCGACTTCGACGAAAATCAACGGATCATCAATGAGGGCTGGATGGAAAAATGCGTAACAGCGGCGATCCGCAGGATCGAGCCGGCGGCGCAGGTCTTCCCAGCCCTGGATTTCGTGTACCGCCTCATAGGCGATGATCTTCTCCAGGATCGCCGCCGGCGTCTGCCAGTCGATGCGGCGCACGACAAGGAAGCCGCGGTTGAACCACGAATACAGCAGATGTCGGAGATCTCCATCGACGGCCGCGAGGCTCGGGTCGGATCGCATCAACTTCAGCAGGTCACGCCGCATGGCGACGATTTCCACCGTCGCACCCGGCGCCAGATTGAGCCGGCGAAAATACTCCTGACGCGGACTCTCGGCCGCCTGTTGCAATTCAGACAGCGTCGCCGGCTCAGGGTTTGCGACGTAAGCGGACGCCGCGGCAGTAACGCGCTCCTCATCGGGGCTTAGCGAATCGGCAAGGAAGCGGAAATAGCCCTCCCGGCCATCGGGTGGGAGACTGCGGTAGAGCGTCAGAATCTGATGAGCCAGCGCCACGCCAGAGGCCTCGCCGCGCACGGACACCAGTGCGCGCGACAGCTCCTGAATATCCGCCGTCGCATCGCCGTTGCGCAAGGCCCACGGCAGCAGCTGGCGCCCCTGCTCGGCGACCGTATTCATCAATTCCTGCAGAAAAGAAACGTTCACGCAGCAATCCTCTGGATCATCGGGCCCGGCTGACCCCGCATTCTTCTCGACGCGGCTTTCCTCGACTGGCTATCTAGGATCAAACTAACAATCCTCCAGGGGGAAACGCCATGGCTGACGCAGAAACCTACGAGATTCTGGCGCTGAAGTATGGCCGGCACGCCAACCGGACACGGGCCGACAATTTTCTGTTCCCCGATGACCACGCCAGCCCGCAGCCCATCGACTATTTCGTGTGGATCATCCGCAATCGCCATCGCACGATCCTGCTCGATACCGGCTTCGACCGCGCCGAAGCGGAAAAACGCGGCCGCCACATCGACCACGAACCGAAGGATGTTCTGAACCTCCTCGACATCGATCCGCAGACGATCAGCGATGTCATCATCTCGCACCTGCACTACGATCATGCGGGCACGCTGGATCACTACCCCGGGGCAAAGTTCCATCTGCAAGATGCCGAAATGAGCTACGCGACCGGCCGTTGCATGTGCGACGAGGTCCTGAACCGCCCCTTCAGCGCCGACCACGTCTGCGGGATGGTGAAAAGGGTCTATTCCGGACGGGTCATGTTCCATGACGGCGACGGTGCCGTCGCTCCAGGTCTTACAGTCCACGCGGTCCCCGGTCACAGCAAAGGCCTGCAATGCGTGCGCGTGAAGACCGAAACCGGATGGGTCGTCCTGGCGTCCGACGCCACGCACCTTTACGAAAACTTCGAGCAGCGCCGACCGTTCCCGATCGTGATCGATGTCGAAGCGACCTTGAGGAGCTATTCGCGGCTGGAAGCCCTGGCGACCTCCCGGCGGCATATCATCCCCGGTCACGATCCGCTGGTCCTGAAACGCTATCCCGCGCTTTCCAGCCAAACCGAGGGCGTGGTTCACAGGCTCGACGTCCCACGGCTGGACTAACCCGCAGCCAATCGATCCAGCGCGGTTTCGACTGTAACCGCCGTCTTCTCCCAGCGCGGCAGCCGCTCCCTGGCAGCCCGTGCGCCCTGCCGCAGGGATGCGCGGACGCCGGGATCGGACAGGACGCGACCAAGCCCTGCGCGAAGAGCCTCGACATCGCCGGGCGCCACCAGGATCGCAGCCTGATCGCCAAGCCATTCCGAAACGGCCCCCGCAGCCGTCGATACGACGGGCAGGCCGCGCGCGACCGCTTCGGCAATCGCCATCCCGAACCCCTCATGGCGAGACGCGGCGGCGTAGAGATCGGCGCTCTGCCATAGGAGCTCGAGGTCCGCATCCTCGCGTTCTCCGGCCAGCGTCATCCGGTCGGATAGCCCATGCCGGGCGATCAACCTGCGGATTTCGGCGACGTGCTCCGGAGTGCGTGAGAGGTTGCCCACAATCGTCAGGTGCCAATGCCATTTGCGAAGCCCGGCGAGCGCCATGATCAATGTTCCATGGTCCTTGCGCGGCACGACCGCTCCAACGCTCAGCATGGCGGGCGGCCCATCGGCTCCCATTGCCGGCGGCAGCCGGTCGACACCCGGCGGAGCCACCACGATCCGCTGCTCAGGAACAGCAAAATTCGTCTTCAAATCATTCGCCGTCGTCTGCGAAGTCACGATCACGCGGGCAACGTGGCTGAGCGCCTCACGCTCTAACTGCGCGAATGCAACGCGCTCGTGTTCCGCCATCCCGGTTTCCAAAGACAGCGGATGATGCACGATCATCGCCAGATGCAGGCGGCGGCTCTGTTGCCGGGCGATGTCCGGCATCACGCCGAGGCAGAGTTGATCGATCATGACGATCGAGCCTTCAGGCAACCGGTCCAGCATCACCGAGGATTCCGCGCGGGCCGCATCGTCGGGCCGCGGAAATCCTGCAGGCAACACGAGGTCACGGACGTTCCAGCCGCGCTGTCGCAGTTCGCGCATCAGGCGCTGATCGTAAATCCATCCTCCTGTGCGCCGCTCATAGTCCGCTGAGATCGCGAACACCAATTCGCGCCGAGCCGCAATCTCCACGCTCATGAATTGCTGGCGTCCAACCGCCGCAAATCCACGCGGCGGATCTTGCCGGTGATCGTCATGGGCAGTTCCGAAATGAAGCGCACGCGACGCGGATACTCATGCGGTGCCAGGCGCTCTCGCACGAAGGCCTGGATATCCTTGATGAGATCGTCACTCGGTTGCACTCCTTCCACCGGCACGACGAATGCAACCACGATCTCACCACGCGTCTCATCAGGCGCCCCGATCACACCGGCCAGAGCGACGGCGGGATGCCTTTGCAGGCAGTCTTCCACCTCGCCGGGACCGACACGATAGCCAGCCGCATTGATGATGTCGTCATCCCGGCCCTGGAACCAGAAGTAGCCGTCGTCATCCTTCACTGCGACGTCACCGAGTAGACACCAGCCGCCGCGAAACTTCGCACGCGTGGCCTCGGGGTTGTTCCAGTATTCGAGAAACATCACGGGGTCCGGCCGCCGGACAGCAACGCTGCCGGGCGATCCGGCCGGCAGCACGTTGCCCGCATCATCGACGATCTCGACGTCGTGGCCGGGAATGGCTCGCCCCATCGACCCCGGCCTGGCAGGAAACAGCGTCGCGCAATTGCCAACGACCAGATTGACTTCGGTCTGGCCGAAAAACTCGTTCATCGTCAGTCCGAACGTTTCCTGGCCCCACGCGATCATGTCGGCGCCCAGCTTCTCGCCGCCGCTTCCGATCGAGCGCACCGCATAGCCATGGCGCTGCGGATCAGGCACCTGCCGCATCAATCGCAACGCCGTTGGTGGCATGAAGACGTTACGGATTCCATGGCGGGCCATAAACGCAAACGCCCACTCCGGATCGAACTTGCCACGCGCGGAACCGACCACCGAAACCCCGAAATAGAGAGACGGCATCAGAACGTCGAGCAATCCTCCGGCCCACGCCCAGTCAGCCGGCGTCCAGAACCTGTCGCCCGGCTGGGGAAACATATCCTGCGGCAGCATCACCCCTGGCAGATGACCGAGGAGCACGCGCCCCGCGTGCAGGACACCTTTTGGGTTTCCGGTCGTGCCCGACGTGTACATCAGCAGCGCCAGGTCGTCCGCATCCGTATCAGCCGCGGTACAATCCGGCGCAGCGCGCGCGCACAGCGCCCAGAAATCATCGTCGGCCGAGGGATGTGCCCCTGATTCAGTCCCGACAGTCACGACATGCGCCAGCGTCCCGACGGCCTTCGTGACATCTTCCAGCCGCTCGCGGGCCTGCAGCGTGGTGATCAGCACGCGAGCACCACTATCACGGAGCCGGAAATCCAAGGCGTCCGGGCCGAACAAGTTGAAAAGCGGCAGCGCGATCGCCCCCAGCTTCTGCACGGAGACGTGAGCGATGAGGCTTTCAGGGCATTGCGGCAGGTGAATACCGACGACGGTGCCGCGCCCTACGCCTGAATGCGAGAGCACGTTGGCAAACCGACATGCCGCGACCTCGACCTGGGAAAAAGTCCACTGCCGAACCCGGCCATCGGCCTGCTCGAAAATCAGCGCCGGATGATCGGGCGTGTGCATCGCATGACGCGAACAGATCGCGTCGGCAATATTGAACTGCTTGGGGATGTCCCAACGGAAGGCCGCTGTCAGATCTTCGTAGGTCACCCCGGCCAACTGCATGATCCGGTGCCTCTATGCTCAAGCCTGGCCATGTCCGGAGAGCAACTCGTACGTCAGCACACGCTTGGATTCGGTGAGCGGCGCGACATCCTCGCTGAATGATTTGAAATACGGCATCTCGCAATGGGTCTTGAACGCCGCCTCGTCGTCGTAAAGCTCGTAGAGAAAAAATGCGTTCGGATCGAGGGGATCCTGAGAGACGTCGAACTGGCGGCAGCCGGCCTCGTTTTCCAGGCTGTTGTGGGCCTGGGTCAGCAAGGCGGAGCGGAGCGCTGCCGTATGCTGCGGCTTCGATGCAAAAAATACGACGACGACGTACATCTGCCCTCCTGAATGGCGCACACCGCCTGATCGCGGCGATGAGCCTCTAGACGATACCCTGTTCCCGCATGCCGGCGAGCTTCTCGCGCGAATAGCCGAGAAGCCCCTCGTAAACATCGCGATTGTGATGGCCGATCGGCGGGCCGGCCCATCGGATCTGCGCGTCCCGGTCGAGCCCGTCAACAACCGGCACAACACCGGGATGCAGCAAGCGACCGTGGGCCGGATCGTCGACCTCGGTCACCATCCGCCGGGCCAGGTTGTGGGGATCTTCCGCAATATCGGCGACGGTATAGATCTTGGTTACGGGAATATTGGCCGCTTCCAGCCGTTCAACCAGCTCCGCGCTGTCCAGTCCGAGCGTCCAGTCGCTGATGATCCGGTCCAGCTCCACAACGTGCTCAACCCGGCTGAGGTTATCCTTGAAGCGCAATTCACCCGCCAGGTCCGGGCGCCCCATGACACGGCACAGTCCCGCAAATAAAGGATCGGAATTCGCAGCGATCAGCAGCCACGTACCGTCCTTGCACGGATAGGTATTGGTCGGCGCGGCGGAGCTGATGCCGGTTCCCATCGGCTCGCGGACTTTGCCGAGCACGCTGTACTCAGGCAGACAACCCTCAAGCAGCGACAGCACCGCTTCGCCGAGTGCCACATCAATTATGCGGATTTGGCGGGAACCGGAGCTGCGTTGATCGATGACGGCAGCCAGCGCGCCGATCGCACCATACAGACCTGCCACGCTATCGCCCAGGCTGACGCCGGCGCGTGGCGGCGGAAGATCACTCACGTGACGGGGATATCCTCCCAGATATCTGAGCCCACCCTTGGCTTCGCCAATTACACCGAAGCCCGCTCTGTGGGCATGTGGCCCTGTCTGCCCGTAGCCTGATATTCGAACGAGAACGATGCCCGGCCGGCGCGCGCCGAGCTGCTCCGGACCGAGCCCCCACTTTTCAAGCTGCCCCGGGCGATAGTTCTCGACCACGATGTCACAATGAGCCGCAAGATCGAGAACCGTTTCGATCGCCTCCGGCTTGCGCAGATCCAGCGTGACACACCGCTTGTTGCGCCCGTGAACGCTCCACCAGATCGAATGACCGCACGCTTGCAGCCCCCAGCCGCGGACGGGATCACCGCCGGGTGACTCGACCTTGATAACATCGGCACCAAGGTCGGCGAGCACCCGGGTTGAAAATGGCGCCGCAATATAATGGCCCAGCTCCAGAACTCGTAAAGTTCTGAGCAGCGGCTGTATTCCACTTGGCACTATCACCTTCCTCGGCTTCTGCTGATTAATAATTATGCAGGCTAAGCAATTCCTTGCATACAAATAGACTCGGGACCACGCCAATAGATATCGGTGTTTCTTCGGAAAGCTTGTTTCCAGATTGCAGACTGCACTAGGATCGTGGTGCTGTAGCAATCGGGACAGCCGGTCTCATATAGTGAACCATCGTGCCTCCCAAGCTACTCGACCGAATCCCGACCGGCCGTCGGGCGCAAGGAGGAAAATGGCATGAAACAAACTTGGCTGCTGGCGCTTTCCGTCGCGCTCGGCATGGGTATGGCAAATGCACATGCTCAGACCAAGGAAGTGACGTTTGCTCACCAGGACATGATTGTGCCGATGCGCGCGCTTATGGCATCAGGCGAACTGGAAAAGGCGACCGGCTACAAGATCAACTGGAAGATGTTCACCGGTGGCGGTGACGTCATCAAGGCGATGGCCTCCGGCGAGGTGCCAATCGGCGAGGTCGGATCGAGCCCGGCGACTGCTGCCATTGCCCAGGGCATGGATATGCAGATCATCTGGATTCTCGATGACATCGGGAATGCGGAGCAGCTAATCGCCCGCAACGGCTCGGGCATAAATTCACTGCAGGATCTCAAGGGCAAGAAAGTCGCCACGCCATTCGTCTCGACCACGCACTACCACCTTCTTGCCGCTTTGAAGGACGCAGGCGTCAACCCGAAGGAAGTCCAGATCCTCAACATGCGGCCACCGGAGGTCGTGGCAGCCTGGGAACGCGGCGACATCGACGCGACATTCATCTGGAACCCGGCCTTGGCCAAAGTGAAAGCGACCGGAAAGGTCATCATCTCCTCGGGTGATCTTGCCAAGAAAGGCAAGCCGACGTTCGACGCCATTATGGTCGACAGAAGCTGGGCGCAAAAGAACAAGGACTTCGTCACGAAATTTGTCGCCGCGCTCGCCAAGCAGGATGCGGCCTACACGGCCGACAAAGCAAAGTGGACGGCAGATTCGGACATGGTGAAAGCGACCTCCAAGATCGTCGGCGCCAAGCCTGAGGATGTGCCGCCGGCCATGGAGGCCTACAATTTCCCGTCGGCCGCGGAACAGGCCTCGGCAACCTGGCTCGGTGGCGGCAAGGACAGCGGCGTCGCCAAAGCCGTGCTGGATACCGCGGCGTTCCTCAAGGAACAGAACCGCATCACCGCAGTTCCGAGCGATGTCACGAAGTTTGTGAATCCCGAATTCGCTGCAGCGGCAGCGAAGTGACGTAGAGCAAGGGCCTGGATCCGGTTCCAGGCCCTTTCTTCTTATCAGCCGTCAAAGCGAGGACATCTAAGTGGCAAAACTGGAGGTGCGTGACCTCTCCGTGCGTTATGCAACCGCGTCAGGCACCGTCGAGGCGCTGTCGCATATCAATCTAGCCATCAAGGACCGGGAGTTCATCGTCGCCATCGGCGCTTCGGGTTGCGGCAAGACGACCTTGCTGTCGGTCATCGCCGGTTTCCTTGAGCCTTCCGACGGTGAGATCCTGCTCGATGGCGCCCCGGTCGTAGGGCCGGGCGCGGACCGTGGCGTCGTCTTCCAGCGGCACGCGCTGATGCCGTGGCTCAGCGTGATCGACAATGTCGCCTTCGGGCTCAAGATGCGCGGACTGTCGCGCGATGAGCGCTATGTGGTGGCTCGTGAGAAGCTCGCACTGGTGGGTCTCGCCGAGTTCGAGAGCAAGATGATCTACGAATTGTCGGGCGGCATGCAGCAGCGCGTCGGAATCGCCCGTGCGCTGGCCTCCGATCCCGAAGTGCTGCTGATGGACGAACCCCTCGGCGCGCTCGATGCCCTGACCCGCGAGCAGGTGCAGGAGCTGATCCTGGAGGTCTGGCACCGTACCGGCAAAATGATCTTCTTCATCACCCATTCGGTCGAGGAAGCCATCTTTCTCGCCACCCGGCTGATCGTCATGACGCCGCGCCCCGGCAAGATCGAGAAGGTTTATGATCTCGGCTTCTGTCACCGCTATATCGAGACCCGAGATGCACGCGCGGTAAAATCGAGCCCCGATTTCATCGGGCTGCGCGAGGAGGTCCTAAGCGAGATCCAGCGCCGCGAGTCATCATCCGCCACCGTATGAGCCTGTGTCCGGAAGGCAGGAGTTGAACCGATGACCGAGGTCACCGAAATCGAACGCGAACCCGCTAAAACGACGTCCGCCGGTAGCCGGCGCATCAGCCGCTACCGCGTGCTGGGTGAAGGCTCGACCCTTGGCCTGAGTATTGCCAGCATCATCGTGATGGTGGGCCTGTGGTGGTTCACAACCCACATGGAATGGGTCAAACCGATGTTCCTGCCGAAGCCGGAGCATATCTGGCTGGCATTCCAGCAGGCGGTCGCCGGCGATCTCGACAACCACACTCTCTGGATGCACTTCCTGTGGAGCATGTACCGGGTCTTCTCCGCGTTCGCGCTGGCGGTGGCCATTGGTATCCCCGTCGGTATAGCCATGGGTGTGTCGCGGATCGCGCGTGGTATCTTCGATCCACCGATTGAGTTCTATCGGCCCCTACCACCGCTGGCTTATCTGCCGCTGATGATCATCTGGTTCGGAATTGGCGAACAGGCCAAGATCATCCTGCTGTTCCTCGCCATTTTCGCTCCCGTCGCGCTGTCGGCACGGGCCGGTGTGCGCTCGGTCAGCCAGGAGCAGATCCAGGCCGCACTGTCGATGGGCGCCAGCCGCGCCCAGGTCGTCCGCCATGTCATCCTGCCGGGCGCGATGCCTGAAATCCTGGTCGGCCTTCGGATCGGCATGGGTGTCGGCTGGACCACGCTGGTTGCCGCCGAGATGGTCGCAGCCGACGCCGGGCTCGGCAAGATGGTCTACAACGCCTCGAATTTCCTGCGCACCGATGTCGTGATCCTCGGCATCTTTGCAATCGGTTTCGTCGCCTATGTCTTCGAACTCGTGATGCGATGGCTCGAGCGAGCGCTGGTGCCATGGAAGGGGCGCGCCTGATCTGCCTGCTGCCGCCGCGCCCCAGCCTCACCGGCAAGCGGCATAGGAATGGCATAATCGGGCGTTACACAGCGCGAGAGTCGTTACGCAGGAGCCCCCATGGCAACGTTGACGCTGTATCATGCTGCGCCCTCCCGCTCATCCGTCGTCCACTGGATGCTGGAGGAAGTCGGCCAGCCATATGATTTGCATATCCTCAACCTGCAGAAGGGCGAGGGAAAAACGGCGGAGTTTCTTGCCCTCAATCCGATGGGCAAAGTCCCGACACTGAAACACGGTGATACGGCAATTTCCGAATCCGCTGCCATCTGCACCTATCTCGCCGACGAGTTTCCCCAGGCACGTCTCAATATCCCTGTCGGCGCCCCACGGCGCGGCGTCTATCTGAAGTGGCTGTTCTTCGGGCCGAGTTGCGTCGAGCCGGCCATCATGGATAAGGCATTTCCGCGCAAAGATGCGCCGCCTTTATCCGCCCTGGGTTATGGCGATTATGACACCGTCGTCGAGATCCTCGCCAAGGCTGCGGCGGCGGCCTCCCCCTATCTCCTGGGCGATCAATTCACGGCCGCCGATGTTGTTATCGGATCTGGTCTGCGATGGGGCATTGCCTTCAATCTGCTTCCCAAGCGTCCGGAATTCTCGAACTATCTCGCGCAACTTGAGCAGCGCCCTGCCCTGCAACGCGCCGTCGCCAAGGATGCCGAACTGCAAAAGCAGCGCGACGCGGGCCAATGATATAGGCTGCTTAACGAGCAATCGGGGAAAGGCAACTATGGCAGACATCACCATCACCCGCGAAGACCATGAGACACGCGGGCGCTACGTCGCGCGGCTCGACGGCATCGATGCCGAGGCCGAACTCACCTATAGCCGCACCAGCCCGAAGCTGATCATTGCGGACCACACCGGCGTGCCGGATGCCTTTCGCGGGCAGGGCGTCGGTCTCAAGCTCGTGGAGAGGTTAGTCGCGGATGCGCGCAGCGGGGATTACAAAGTCTTTGCGCTCTGCCCGTTCGTGAAAGCCCAATGGCAAAAGCATCCCGAGTGGAATGACGTCTTTCAAGGCTAGCCCGCGAGGCAGCACCGCCCTCACGGCGGCGCGGCCTCGCGCGGATCATGTCATTTGAAGATACCCTTGATGGTATCCCAGATACTCCCGCCTCCGGCAGATGCCTCGGCGGTCGCCATGCCTGCGGGTTGACCGCCGGCCGCGGCGGCAGGTGCAGCGGTCGCCGCGGACGACGCAGCACTCCCCGCGGATATCTGGGACATCTTCACGGTTTCAGGCGTAATTTCCTTGAACAGTTTCATCTGTGCCAGAGTTGACGGCCCCGCGATGCCATCGGCTTTGAGGCCATTCTTCTTCTGATATTCCGTCACAGCCTTCGCGGTGCCCGCGCCGTATTGGCCGTCCGCGCCGATGCCCAGTTTCTCCTGCAGCGCCTTCACGGTCGATCCCTTGGTGCCCTGCTTCAGCAGGATCAGTTCGTAAAGTCCCATCGACATGAAGGTATCGGGACCGGCGATGCCATCTGCTGCCAGATTATTCTTCTTCTGCCAGTCCTTGAGAGCCGCATCGGTCTTGGGGCCGAATTCACCATCGGCGGGGAGCCCCAGCTTAGCCTGCAACCGCTTGACTGGTTCACCAGACAAGCCCTTTTTAAGCATCGACATGGTCAATCACTCCTGTAAGACGCCCCCGAGGACTCTCGACATGTAGAGAATGGGTCGCCCCTTGAGAAGTGCGCGGGCGGATGGAATTTTCCATCAAAACCAGGTTGCAGATGCCATTTCTACGGCCCGGCGTTCAGCTTGCGCTGCACCCGTTGGTCGAAGCGGGCGACATTGACCACCACGCGCTGGTGCGTGCCATTGCCGATCACCTCGTACGTATCGCGGGCTTCCACGCGGAAGGTGATGGTGCGTCCCTCGACAGCCGTGACCTCGGCGGTCGCCGACACAGTCAGCCCCACTGGCGTCGCAGCGAAATGGCCGACGTCGAGATGAATACCGAGGCTCTGATGCCCCTCCGGCAGCAGATGCTCCATCGCGGCCAGCGCGGCAGCCTCGATGACGTTGATCATCACCGGGGTCGCCAGCACGGCAATGCGGCCCGAGCCCACGCGCGCGGCGGTATGCTCCGGCGCGACAGTGAGTGTCGAAGTCCCTGTCAGCCCGGAATGAATGGACGTCAGATCAGGCATCGGTCTCCGCGCGCATTGAACCGCTTCAGCAGCGCATCAGTGTACGCGCGATGCCGCCATCGCGGATAGTCAGCATGTTGCCCTTGACCGCCATGGTCATCACCGAGCGCGAGCGGTCGCCTTCGACGCTGCAGCGCGCCCGCGCCCGCCAC
>JAFAFW010000060.1 GCA_023423275.1 Pseudomonadota bacterium | reverse complement strand
CATCAGAGGGCCAGGCGTCGACCGACGCCTGGCCCTCTGGCGTTTCGCCCACCGATTGTCGGTCGTGCATCCTCTGGGTTGTGTATCGCAACCTGCGATGTGTAGTGGCGCGCTGCCCGCGCCATATAGTCGGCGCGCGACTCGCAGAACCTTGCTGCGTCGCGCAGATTTGATGGGGGTCGGAGCGGTGTTGAGCAGGACTTCGGCGCGGTTGGCGGACGCCATCGAGCCGGCGGCGGGGTACGCCGCGGCGCAGACGCCTGTTTCACACGCATCGCGGCGGGTGGCGGTCGTCGGCTCCGATTGGACGAGGCTCGCCCGTCTGCGTGGTGATTTCATTGCCCATCTCCTCGATCGGTACCATCAGGTGCTGTGTCTGGCGCCTGAAGGTCCTTTGGATCCGATCGGTGAGCACGTCCGGTATCTGGAGGAGCTGGGCGCGATCTGTGCAAGTTTTCCGATGCGGACGGACGGGCCGCACCCGCTGGCTGATCGCAAGAGCATCGGAATTCTGAAGGCAAAGTTCAAAGACTGGCGCCCTCACGTCGTACTGGCGTGCCAGTCAAAGGCGATGCTGCTTGGTGGTATCGCCGCCCGCAAGGCGCGTGTGCCGCGCGTCGTGCTGCTGGCGTCGGAACTCGGCGAAGGGCTGGGCGGTGTTGCAAAGCCAGGATGGCGATGGCGGCGTCTCGCGCGTGCGGGCTTGTCCGCTGGCAATGCTGTGGTCTTTCATAACCGGAGTGACCAGAGGCACGTTGTGAACACGTTCGGGCTTCCCTTTAAAGCTGCGACCGCAGTTGTTCCCGGCGCTGGCGTCGATCTCAGCCGCTACGTCCCGATGCCGCTGCCGAGCGTCCTCAAAGGGCTCGTTTTCGTGATGGTGGCGCCCTTCCGCCGCGAGAAGGGCGTGATCGAATTTTGCGAAGCGGCTAGAGAAGTCCACCGCGCATGGCCGGAAACACGCTTCGTTCTTGCCGGTCCGGAAGATATCGGAAGCGGAGCCATCACGCGCGCTGAGCTTGCCCGATACACGGATTGCGTGGAGGTTCGCGGCGACCATCACGATGTGCGTCCGTTGTTTGCCGAAGCCCATGTCGTCGTGTTGCCGTCCTGGCGCGAAGGGATGTCGCGCATTCTCCAGGAGGCTCTGGCCTGCGGCCGCCCGATCATCGCCAGCGATATTCCGGGTTGCCGGGAGGCGGCCGACGTGCGTGTGAACGGTCTTCTGGTCCCGCCGAAGGATCCGGGCGCCCTTGCAGCCGCCATGTGCAATGTGATCGACCGGCCGGAGCTTTTGGCCTCCATGGCGCGTGCCAGCCGCCTCAAAGCCGAGCGGCTGTTCGATGTGCGCAGTGTCAACGCCGAGCTGAATCGCGTGCTGAGTCTGGATCTGGATTAGTGCCGATCATGCCTGCGCCGTTCGTCGCCATGATTGGACGCGGCGCTCGACGGCCGCAATCACGGCATCGGCGACGTGTACGCCCGTTAAGGCTTCGAACGATTGAAGTGCAGGCGCGCCTGACACCTTTACGACCACTGGCCGATTATCCTCCTCCGCGATGTCAACAGAGGCAAGCCCGAGATCCAGCGCCTGAGCGGCGCGTTCCGCGATTCTGCGTTCGGTATCCAGCGCGTCGTCAGCGGCATTGTCGGCCTTGCCGTTGCGGCGCTGAATGATTGAGATCACTTCGCCGCCGATGACCAGAAAGCGCAGTATGGGCGGTTTCGGACGGCTTTCCGGCGCGCTTTCGGAGGTGTTGGCTTCGCGTAGCGCACGCGCCGGCGTCGGCACCCGATGCCGGGCGAGATGCTGCTGCGTGGCAATGGTGTTGAGCAGCCGGTCGAGGGCGTCGCCGGTGTTGAGTGCGAAACTGCCGGTCAGTTCAAGCTGACGGACGGCTGCGGCTCCGAAACTTCCGTCTTCGGCACGGACACGGGGAATCACGGCGTCGTAATGTCCGAGCACGGTCTTTCCGACCGACAGCCGAGGTTCGCTGGAGTCGAGCAGAATGGACAGGCGTGCCGCGTCGACGGGTTCGAGGACGTGTCCGCGCTCTGCAGCCGCCGCGCTCAGATGCTGGCTGGACGCGACGCGGGGATGGCGCGTCAGCAGCGCGATGCGCAGGGGGCGATGCACCGTCTCCTGCTGCG
Source organism: Pseudomonadota bacterium (assembly GCA_023423275.1). GTDB lineage: Bacteria > Pseudomonadota > Alphaproteobacteria > Rhizobiales > Hyphomicrobiaceae > ZC4RG25. The sequence continues at coordinate 8,058 of JAFAFW010000060.1, read as the reverse complement.
GCAGATTATGGTAAAGGCGATAACCGAGCTTCGGCTGCAGATAAGACGCAGCCGGATTCACCTGCATATCACCGCGAATGGCCTGTCGGCCGAGCAGCATGCGATAGGCCATCGTGCCGCGGTTCGCCAAGGTCACCTCGATGGGCCAGGTGCGTCCGCCCATGCTGATATTGGTCGAGATGACGCAGCGGGTTTCCCGCTCGCCATTGGAACTGGTGACCTCGCGCCGGTCGAGCAGGGGGGCGGAACTGAAAACCGTGACGTCCGTTCGGCCCGGGATAGGGTGAACGCCGAAGCGGACCATGGGCGCGGAGGCCGGCCCGAACGGTTCGATCTGGAAGGCATGAAGGGCGGAGGTGCGGGCGCCCGTATCGACTTTGGCCTTGATGGCGGGCAAGCCGAGATCAGGCAGAGTGACCCACTCCGCCCATCCGACCATAAAACGCCCGCGTTCGTGCATCGCTTCTCCCCCGGCGGCCTATCGCTGCGGTTGGTCCCCGTTTTATAAGCCCTGCAACCGGCCCCATTTCGTAGGCTTGCGTCGTGTTGGTGGGACAGATTGACCGTAAAGCGCCGCTCGCTTATCTGACCACTATGGCCAAGCTTCCTATCATTACACTTCCTGACCCGCTGTTGCGCCAGGTTTCCGATCCCATCGAGACGGTCGACGACGACGTGCGCCGTCTCGCCGACAACATGCTGGAAACCATGTATGCTGCTCCCGGTGTCGGTCTCGCAGCGGTTCAGGTCGGTGTCCCCCGGCGACTGATCGTCGTCGATGCGTCCGAAGAAGAGGGCGTGCGCGAACCGATGGTGCTGATCAATCCCGAAATCATATCACTCGGCGGGGATTTGCGCATCCACGAGGAGGGCTGTCTTTCGATTCCCGACGTCCGTATCGAGATTGAACGGCCGGCGAGTCTCGACTTGCGCTTTCTCGATCGCGAGGGAAAACAGCAGCAGATACAAGCTGAAGGCTTCCTGGCTACCGTGATCCAGCATGAGGTGGATCATCTCGATGGCCGCATGATCATCGATTTTCTCTCCCGGCTGAAGCGCGACATCATCGTGCGCCGGTTCAAGAAGCAGGCGAAGAGCGAGCAGCCCGCCTGAGGCCGCGGACATCGTGTCCGCCGAAAGTGACGAGCACGTTCATGCCGCTGCGCATCGTCTTCATGGGTACGCCTGAATTTGCGGTGCCGACGCTGGCCGAGATCGTCGCATCGGGGCACGACGTGTGCGCCGTTTATACCCAGCCGCCACGTCCGGCGGGGCGGGGCATGGCGGCACGTCCGTCTGCCGTGCACGATTATGCTGACACCTGCGGGTTGCCCGTCTTCACGCCGAAATCGCTGAGGGGCGCTGACGAGCAGGCGGCGTTTCAAGTGCTCGGCGCTGACGTCGCGGTCGTCGTTGCGTATGGATTGATCCTGCCGGCGGCAATCCTGGCCGCGCCCGTCGAAGGATGCCTCAATCTGCACCCCTCGGCTCTGCCGCGCTGGCGGGGAGCGGCTCCTCTGCAACGGACGATCATGTCCGGAGACCGCGAGAGCGCCGTCATGGTGATGCGCATGGACGAAGGGCTCGATACCGGGCCGGTGTGTCTGGCCGAACGGCTGGAGATCGGTCCGGATATGACGACGGTCGAGTTGCATGACACCTGCGCCCGGATCGGCGCAAGTTTGATGGTGCGGGCCCTGGCTGCGCTGCAACGTGGCAGTCTCACCTGCCAGCCTCAGTCCACGGACGGCGTGACGTACGCGGCCAAGATCGACAAATCCGAGGCGCGGATCGATTTCAGCCGTCCGGCGTCGGACGTTCACAACCTGATCCGCGGGCTGTCCCCGTTTCCGGGCGCGTGGATGGAGGCCGGGCCGGAGGGGCGGCGTGAGCGCATCAAGGTGCTGCGGTCCCAGCATGTCGAGGCTTCCGGCGTGCCGGGCATGGTTCTCGATGATCAGTTGACGGTCGCATGCGGGCAGGGGGCTGTCCGGCTGACGTTGCTGCAGCGCGCCGGCCGCAAGCCAATGACGACGGACGAATTCCTGCGCGGCTTTGCGTTGCAACCTGGCACGCGCCTTGGCTGACAGGTAACCGTAATTAAGCTTTCCGGCGGAAAGCACGCGTCTCTTGCCCACGCCGACGCGTAGTGTCCAGGCACCCGTGCATCTCGGCCGCCCAAGGAGAGCCATTCATGTTCCGCGTCCGCCTCGCTGCAATGTCCATGGCTGCCATGGGCCTTCAGGCGATCCCCGCCGCCGCCACCGACGCCACGACGACTCGCATCGAGCCGCGCGTGTTCTATGGGGCAACCGTGACCCTGGAAGAGGGCGTGCGCGTTTTCCGGGCCCTGCCGCCGCACAAGCAGGTCATTATCAATCCCGACAGTAAGGCGCCCGTCAGCCTGAGCTTCAACGAGACGGTCGAGCACAAGTACAACTATCAGAAGGTCGATCCGCGGGCCGCACCTGACGTGATTACGCCGATGTACGGCGGCGCGGCACTCCCCTACGGCTACTATGGCCAGTACGGCAGCAGGCCGTCGCATTGGAACGGCAAGCCGCGCGCAGGAGCCCTCCCGGCTGGCGGCTTCCGTAACTGAGCGAACGCGTCGTCTCGCCCCGGCCCGCTGTTCAGCGGTGTGAAACGACGCTCTTGATCGCGAAGCTCGACTTGATGCGCGAAACGCCCGGCAGGCGAGACAGAACATCCTTATGGATGGCTTCGTAGTCGCCCGCGTTCTGCGCTTCGACGCGGAGGTAATAGTCCGCGTCACCCGTCATCAGATAGCACTCGCGCACTTCCGGATATTTGCGCACGGCCGCCTCGAACCGGTCGAGGTATTCCTCGGTCTGCCGGTCAAGCGTGATCTGCACGATGACGACGATGCCCTCGCCGGTGTCTGGGCCGGAGACCAGGGCGGTATACCCCCTGATCACCTTGCGCTCTTCAAGCTGTTGAACCCGTCTCAGGCAGGCCGAGGGAGATAAACCGACGGTCGCCGCGAGCTGCGCGTTCGTCATGCGGCCATCGAGCTGCAAGGCCCGGATGATCTGGCGGTCTATGGCATCGAGGCGCGGCATGAAATTGCATAAATCCAGAATATTATACGATATTTGGATCCAAGTTCGCATTTATTGCGCATTATGAAAAGCCTATTCGATGAATGTTCGATTATCGTATTTGCGTCTCTGCCATGGGCTCGTATCAAATGCGCGCGCACGTCCCCGACACTCCTGACCTCTCACCCGGTGGTTTGTTGATCATCGACCTGTCGGCCATCCGAGCAAATTACCGGCATCTCTCGCATCTCGTACGGCCCGCGGTATCGGGTGGTGTCGTCAAGGCCAATGCCTATGGTCTCGGAGCCGGACACGTCGCGCCTCTCCTCTACGACGAGGGATGCCGCCATTTCTTCGTCGCGCATCTGAGTGAAGCGCTTGCGCTGCGCCCTCTCATTCCGGCCGACGCTGAAATCTACGTGCTGAACGGTCTGGGGCCGGGCAGTGAGCCAGCCGCAGCGGCGGCACGGGTCCACCCCGTTCTGAATTCCATCGCGCAGATCAAGGCCTGGGGCGCGTTGGCATCCGTGCGCGGCGAGACATTGCCGGCGGCGCTACAGGTGGACACTGGAATGTCCCGGCTCGGTCTCTCGGCCGCTGAAGTTTCGGAATTGCTGGCGTCGCCAAATCTGCTCGACGGGATAGAACCGGCGCTTCTGATGAGTCATCTCGCGTGTGCGGACGAACGCGATAACGTTGCGAACCAGGAACAGCTCACGGTCTTCCAATCTCTTGCGGAGAAGCTTCCTGGCGCCCGGCGCTCGTTCGCCAATTCAGGCGGGATTTTCCTTGGTTCTGCGTATCAGTTCGATGTAGCCCGGCCAGGTGTCGCCCTCTACGGGGTCACTCCGATTGACGGTGGCGACGTCGCCATGACACCGGTCGTGCGTCTCGATGCCCGCGTCATTCAAATCCGTGAAATTCCGCCGGGCGCCGGCATCGGCTACGGACTGACCCATCGCAGCACAGGGCCGATGCGGCTGGCCACGCTCGCGATTGGCTACGCCGATGGATGGCATCGTTGTCTTAGCGGTCGCGGCAGCGCCTACTTCAATGGCGTGCGATTGCCGATCGTTGGCCGCGTGTCGATGGACAGCATGACGGTCGACGTCGGTGGTCTCGCGCCCGGTGATCTCGGTCCCGGCGATTATATCGAGTTGATCGGCCCGCATCAGACACTGGCCCACGTCGCTGCTGACGCGGGCACCATTCCCTATGAGATCCTGACATCGCTCGGCCAGCGCTATCGGCGCATCTACGTCGACGGCGACAGCAGGCCATCACCTTCCATGGATGCGTTATGAAAATAGCGGTTCTCGGCAGCGGCGTGATCGGGGTAACGACCGCCTATTATCTCGCCAAGGCGGGCCACGAGGTGACGGTGATCGACCGGCAGCCTGGGCCGGCGCTGGAGACGAGCTTTGGCAATGCGGGCGAAATATCGCCAGGTTACGCGTCGCCTTGGGCGGCTCCCGGGATTCCTCTGAAGGCCCTGAAGTGGCTGACGATGCGGCATGCGCCATTGATCCTGCGGCCGAAGCCGGACATCGCGATGCTGCGATGGATGGTACAGATGCTGTTGAATTGCACCGCCGAGCGTTATGCCGTCAACAAAAGCCGCATGGTGCGCGTCGCCGAATACAGTCGCGACTGCCTCATCGCGCTCCGTGCCGAAACGGGCATCGCCTATGATGAACGCATGCAGGGCACGCTGCAGCTCTTTCGCGATCAGAAGCAGGTCGACGGCGCGGCCAAGGATATCGAGGTTCTCGCGAAAGACGGTGTACCCTTCGAGGTGCTCGACCCGCACGGCTGCATTGCAGCCGAACCGGCGCTGGCCTTGCTGCGCCACAAAATTGCCGGCGGTCTGCGCTTGCCCAATGACGAAACCGGAGATTGCTTCAAGTTCACCAACGCGCTTGCCGACATCGCAGCCGAGCTCGGTGTCACCTTCGCATATGGTCAGAGCATCACCGATATTCACCACAGCAGCGGACGGATCGATGGCGTTCGTATGTCGACCGGCCTGATCACGGCGGATGCCTATGTCGTGGCGCTGGGCAGTTATGCCCCGAAGCTGCTGCGTCCGCTCGGAATGACTTTGCCGGTCTATCCCGTCAAAGGCTATTCGCTGACCGCGCCGGTGACGGATCCGGATTTAGCTCCGGTTTCGACCGTGATGGACGAGACCTACAAGATTGCGATCACCCGTTTGGGTGATCGCATTCGCGTCGGCGGTATGGCCGAGGTTTCAGGATTTACAAGCGATTTACCTCCAGCGCGACGGGCGACGCTGGAGCATTCGGCGCGTGATCTGTTCGGCCGCGGTGGAGATTTTGCGAATGCCAGTTTCTGGTGCGGATTACGCCCGATGACGCCGGACGGCACGCCGGTGATCGGCACGACCAAGTACCCCAATCTGTTCATCAACGGTGGGCACGGAACGCTCGGATGGACCATGGCCTGCGGTTCCGGGCGCGTGATGGCCGACATCATCAGCGGCCGCCGGCCGGATATCGACACGGCTGATCTTGGACTTGAAAGATACATTTGAGACCAAAGCTCGGGGACACTGGTCAGCAGCCACCCGAGGTGTACGTGGTGCCGTCAAATTCTATGGATCCGGTCCAGCTATAACCCGTATAGCACACCGACGGATATGCTGTGTCCGCGATTGTATTTCCTGAACCAGATACTGCACCCACTAGGTACAGCATTGAGGTGTTGAAGTTTCCGGAAAATTCAGAATTATTTATACTGATTGTAGTGTCGGAATAAATCGCATTTGGAGCCAATGCCCACCAATATAGATTGGTGAAAGCAGCGTTATGTATCTCAATAGTGGCATTGGGTTGTGTAATGTAAATGCCATATGAAGAATTTATGAGCTGTGAATTTTGCACCGTGAGAACATGCGACGCGGCGTTGATTTGAATCGTGTCGTCACCCGCACCTGTGATCGTCGTATCCTGAATTCGGGTGCTGCCACCGGTTCCATTTAGAAAGACGCCATCGGACCATGGGCTGCTGATGTTTAATCGGCTTATCACCGTATTGGATCGAGAGTCGGCCCAAACACCATAGTATCCGCCAGAGACATTAAGGCCGGTCAAGTGGACGTTGTCTCCGCCAACGGTAATGACATTGCCGCTCGATACCGCAAGTGTGGGCTTGCTGCCCGCAGCGGTAAAATCGACAACGTTCCCTGAGGTCAAGCCGCGGATTTGAAGCGTTTCTCCACCTCCGAGGATTGTTTGATTACCCTGAAGCGTGTGGTTGCCATTCAGATTGCCTGCCGTGCCGTCAGCGATGATCAATGAGTTGGCACCGGCAGTTGTGGAGACCGAGGAGAGATTCCCCGTCGCATCAACCGTCACAACGCGATCGAAGCGCACGCCGGTTTCCGCATCCTCGACGTTCTCTTCGATGGTGGAGATATTCGTGGCGGTTTGTGTGGTCTTGCGGTCGGAGACAATGTCCGTGTCGCGTTCGAGACCTTCAGACATCCGCCGCTCTTGCGCCGTGAGGGCGTAGGCTGGACGCGCTCCGGTATCACCGAACGGCAGCCGCAGGCGGGCTCCAATCTCGAAGCGATTGTCGCGCACTTTATCGTGCGAGTACTCACCCTCGAAAGTCAGGCGCGAACCACTCCAGCTTTCTATGAGATTGTCGACGCGCCACTCGGCGCGCACCCTGGGACCGGTGACGGAATGATCAATGTCTGAGTGATCGAAATGGAACCCGCCGGCATAAACGCGCAACTCGTGGCGCGGTCCCGACAAACCTTCCGCAGTTGAAAAAAGCTTGGTGCCGATTTCGGCGTCGAAGCCCCAGAGGGCAACTTCATCGAGACTCGTGGTGATCGTATCGACGGTGGTGATCAGGCCGATTTGGGGGCCGGTCATGTCGACAACCGATGTGACCGGAGTCATGATCGACGAGGTTGCTACGTTTTCGCGATCGTTTAGTGGCAGATAGGCGTTGGCGCGAAAATCCCAGCGGTCGCTGAGCGCTTCTATGCCGCCGGCGAGCTGATGGAAGGTGTTGCCGAAGGTGCTGCGGCGGATGTCATAGCCACCCCAGATGCCGAGGTTCCAGCCGTCCGGCATCATCTGGCGGTAACCGAGGGCGAAGTTGCCCTCGCGCATGTCCTGCTCGAACTGTTTGCCGCGCGCTTCGCCGAACAACAGCGATGAGGTTCCCTGGCTCAGCGGTGCCCAGAGGACAGCTTCGCCACGGGTGGCATGATCGGTGCCGTAGTAGCCGCCGAATTCGACCCAGGGCATCCATTTGGGCGTGCTGACCGATGCCGGGACATCCTGCGCGCATACGATCGTGGGGAAAACGGCGATAGCTGAGCCAGCGATCGGCAAGCACAAAAGCGCACGCCAAGCGTGCCTTCGCCTCGGCATATCCAGTACCCCCCGAAATAGGCAAATCGCCCATCTTCCCCCGCATTCGTGGGTACGTGATTCGCGACTTCATTTGAAAGCCTGTAAGTGTGGGCGAGGCGCTACGCTCTCATCGCTGGTCCGTGCGAAGCCGGAACCGGCGGATACCCGTGCCGCTGAAAAGCGCAGATCGGGGTTACTTTAACCAGCCGAAGGCATTGACTCCTGGCCCCGCTACACTAAATCCGCGCGACGCGGACTTTGTCAGCGTCGTGTCGTCATCCTTTGTCACAATGGGGTGTGAACCTCTAAGCTCTGGGAGATCGAATTGGACAGTGTTCTCATTATTGGTGCTGGTGCAGCTGGCTCCGTAACCGCGCAGAAGTGCGCGATGAACCGGGACGTGTTCAAGAAGATCCATCTGGCCTCCAGGCGGCTAGTCAGCTGCGAGAACGTGGCCAAGCGCTGCGTGACGCCCATCGACATCAGCCAGGTCGACGCCGACAACGTCGATGAGGTCGTGGCGCTGATCAACAAGGTCAAGCCGGACCTGCTCATCAACATGGCGCTCCCGTATCAGGATCTGCCGATCATGGACGCATGCC
>JAFAFW010000077.1 GCA_023423275.1 Pseudomonadota bacterium | reverse complement strand
GGTCTGAGATGGCGGGATGGGGCTGGCCTCCCATCGGCGCATCTCGTGAATGTCGTCTCGCGGTCGCGGGACCGGTCGCCTTCAACCTGTCCTCTCGCAACTCGCCGGAAGGTCCCATGCTCGCAAGCAGCGAGGCCCTCGGGGGAGTTGCCCGGGCCGACCCCCTCGTAGGAGCCGGCCCAGTCAATCGAAAAGCGCCTTACTTCACTTCGACCTGGGCGCCCTGGTCCTCGAGCTGCTTCTTCAGCTTGGCAGCCTCGTCCTTCGTCACGCCTTCCTTGACGGTCTTGCCGCCGGCCTCGACGAGGTCCTTGGCTTCCTTCAGGCCGAGGCCCGTGATGGCGCGGACTTCCTTGATCACGTTGATCTTCTTGTCGCCCGCCGCCTTCAGGATGACGGTGAACTCGGTCTGCTCCTCGACAGGAGCAGCAGCGGCACCACCCGGAGCAGCGGCGACGGCGACAGCGGCCGCAGCCGAGACGCCCCACTTCTCTTCGAGCATCTTCGCGAGGTCAGCCGCCTCGAGAACGGTCAGCTTCGACAGGTCGTCGACGATTTTTGCAAGATCGGTCATTTCAATGTTTCCTAGCGTTCGGTTCGAACCGCTCAGCGGTCCAGGTTCTGATGTTCGTTCGGCTCGCGGCGATCAGCGCCGCACCACTTATCAAGCAGCCTCGCCCTTGCTCGCCTGCGCCTGGATGACACGTGCGAGCTTGGCTCCCGGCTCCGCGATCGTGCGGGCGATCTTCGTCGCCGGCGCGTTGAGGAGACCGATGAGCTTCGCCCTCAGCTCGTCCAGCGAGGGGAGGTCGGCGAGTGCTTTGACGCTCGTGGAGTCGAGGATGTTGCTCCCCATCGCACCGCCGAGGATCACGAGCTTCTCGTTTTCCCGGCTGTACTTGACGGCAATCCTCGCGGCCACCATCGGGTCGCTCGAGTGGGCAATGACTGTTTGCCCCTTGAACAACTTCGAGATGCCCTCTGAGTCGGTCTCCTTGAGCGCCAGTACCGCCAGCGTGTTCTTCGCCACCTTGACCGTTCCGCCAGCTTCTTTCATGCGCTTGCGGAAGTCGGTCATCTGGGCGACGGTCATGCCGGCGTAGTGGGCCACGACAATCACGCCCGTGTCCTTGAACACGTCGTGGAGCGTCGTGACGAGCTCTTGCTTGGCAGCTCTATCCACCTGGCTACACTCTCCATCGTGCGAAAATACCCTTGCGGGTAAAATCGCGGGTTGCACCTTGCCACCGGGAGCAGGGGACCTTCGATCCCACGCTGCGGTGACGCTGCGGTTCCTGTCCGCCCGCGCGTCAAAAACCGACGGCACGGCGCTTCCCAAGAGGTTCGAACCGGCCCTCGCCTTTCAGCGAAGGAGCGCCCTTACGAGCGCCGACTTCCGGCCGTCTCCCGTCTCATGCTGGCCCATTTGGCTTAAGGCTGCCGAAGCACCCACCAGCAATCTCGGACAGGTTCGGAGAGAGGGCCGAGGCCTTCTCCCCTGCTCCGGATCTCGCGATCCGGAATTCTCAATTTGCGATCAGGCCGGAGCGGCCGTACCGCTCGTCACGCTCGCAGTGTCGAGCTTGACGCCCGGCCCCTGCGTGGAGGTGACGGCGACCTTCTTCAAGTACGTGCCCTTGGCACCGGCGGGGCGCGCCTTGACCACCGCGTCGACAAACGCCTTGATGTTTTCGACCAGCGCCTGCTCGGTGAAACTCGCCTTGCCGACGCCGGCATGGATGATCCCCGACTTCTCGACGCGGAACTCGACAGCGCCGCCCTTGGCACCTTCGACAGCGGTCTTGACGTCCATGGTCACGGTGCCGACACGCGGGTTCGGCATGAGACCGCGGGGACCGAGCACCTTACCGAGGCGACCGACGAGGCCCATCATGTCGGGCGTCGCAATGCAGCGATCGAAATTGATCACGCCCTTGCCGACCTGCTCGACGAGATCTTCCGCACCAACGATATCGGCACCGGCGGCCTTGGCCTCTTCGGCCTTCGGACCGCGCGCGAAAACCGCGACGCACTGCGTGCGGCCCGAGCCATGCGGCAGGTTGCACACGCCGCGAACCATCTGGTCGGCGTGCCGCGGATCGACGCCGAGGTTCATCGCGAGTTCGACGGTCTCGTCGAACTTCGCCTTGGCGTTCGATTTCACGAGCTTCACGGCTTCGTCGACGCCGTAGGTCTTGTTGCGATCGACCGTCGCGCGGAGCGCAGCGAGACGCTTGCCGCCTGCGATGCGCGTTGCCTGGATCACTTCCTTGGTCGCTTTTGCCATCGCCCTTACTCCGTCACCCGAAGGCCCATCGACCGCGCCGAGCCAGCAATGATGCGAGCTGCGGCCTCGACGTCGTCGGTGTTGAGGTCCTTCATCTTGACCTTGGCGATGTCACGCACTTGAGCCATCGTCACGCTGCCGGCAACGGTGCGGCCCGTCTCCTTGGAGCCGGTCTCGATGCCCGCGGCCTTCTTGAGGAAGTGCGTCGCTGGCGGCGTCTTCATCTCGAAGGTGAAAGAGCGATCCGAGAAAACCGTGATCTTGACCGGGATCGGGGTGCCCTGCTCCATGTCCTTCGTCTTGGCATTAAAGGACTTGCAGAACTCCATGATGTTCACGCCGCGCTGACCGAGCGCAGGCCCGATCGGCGGTGCAGGATTGGCCTGACCGGCCTTCACCTGCAGATTGATGTAACCGTCTATCTTTTTCGCCATCTTTCTACTCTATCCCCTGTCACATGTTCGGAGGCAAAGCCCCCAGGGTTAGCGGTCAATCGGGCCGGCTTCAGCCCTCCCGCACGAGACGCGACGCGGGGCCTTTTGGCTTTCGCCATCCGGACGTCCGCGTCGTGCCGATTCTGCCTTCTCTCGCGGCCTGGACCCCACATCCCCGGGGCCGCCCGCTGTTGTTTTTCTCGTCCGGCCACCACCCCGTGGGCGCCGCCGGAAACTCGCTCAGCCCACCTTCTCGACTTGCGTGAACTCCAGCTCCACCGGCGTCGGCCGTCCGAAGATCGAAACCGCCACCTTGAGGCGGGAACGCTCCTCGTCGACCTCTTCGACGAGACCGCTGAAGCTCGCGAACGGACCGTCGGCCACCTTGACCGACTCCCCGATCTCGAAAGTGACGGTCGGCTTCGGCCGCTCGACACCTTCCTTGACCTGGTTCAGGATCCGCATGGCCTCGTCTTCCGAGATCGGAACCGCCTTGTTGTCGGCGCCAAGGAAGCCCGTCACCTTCGGCGTATTCTTGATCAGGAGGAAGGTCGGGTCGGTCATCTCCATCTTCACGAGCACGTAGCTCGGAAAAAGCTTGCGCTCCGCGTGAACCTTGCGGCCACGGCGCATCTCGATGACGTCCTCGGACGGAACCAGAACCTCCTCGAACAGATGGTCGAGGCCGGCGGCCTTTGCCCGCTCCTTGATGGCCTCCGCGACCTTCTTCTCGAAGTTCGAGTAGGCGTGAACGATGTACCAGCGCTTTGCCATGCTGCCCTGCTGTCAACTAACCCACACGCACCGGGGCGACCCTGCCGCCATCCGGCCGTCCCGTCAGCGGAACGCGTTCAGCACGAGCTGCACGAGCCATCCTATGCCTTGATCCACAATGGTAAAAAAGATCGCCGCCAGTGTGACCATAATCAGCACCATGATGGTCGTGATCCAGACCTCCTTCCAGGTCGGCCACGTGACCTTGGCCGTTTCCTGCCGCACCTGCTGGAGAAATTCGAAGGGGTTCGTTCTCGCCATCAGCTTTCATTCCCTGCCTGTCCGTGGCGAGAGGACCAACGAGGACGCTCACGCTCAATTCCCAATCGCTGCGAACGCCGCTCTCGCATCGGGGTGGATTGGCAGGGGCGGAGGGTCTCGAACCCCCAACCTTCGGTTTTGGAGACCGACGCTCTACCAATTGAGCTACACCCCTCGAGGTCCACCCCCGAATACGGTCAGGCATACACATTCAGGTGGATCGACCTTCGCGAGACCCCGCAGTCCGCGCCGCAACGGCCATCGCAAACGAAGTGCAGCCGACAACGCAGTTCCCGGGTTTTTCAGTCCCGTCTGCTGCTCTGCCGACTTTCGCTTGGATGTGTTTCGGACGCCTCTTATAGAGGTTACCCGCAGCCGATACAAGCCCGCTGATTACTTT
>JAFAFW010000065.1 GCA_023423275.1 Pseudomonadota bacterium | reverse complement strand
TGGCAAGATCATAAAGGTCGAGCGCCGCGCGACCTGTCTTAATCGGGACGCCCGTATCGTCCGCGGTCTCAAGCGCCAACAGCAGATCCTTGCGCGCAAGCTGGATCATGAACCCGGGCGTAAGGTCGCCCTTTAGAATCTTGTCGGGATAGGTGGTGTTCATGTGACCCCGCCCGGCCGCGGTGCCGCGCATCACTCCCAGCGCAACATCGAGCTCGATGCCGCACGCCTTCGCCAGCGCGCGATTGCCCCATTCGAAAACCGAAATGATGCGGTTTCCGCTGGCCTTGCGATATTCCTCGAACATCTCTTTGCCGACAGGGCCGCGGACGATCTTGTCAACGTGATTACGATCCTTGAACAGAAACGGCATGACAAAGATATCGAGCGGCTTGTACCACATCGACGCGTTGTTGGTCGGAACGATGGCCATATCCAGCGTACCGAGCTGCACATCCTTGGCCGTGGCCTGCTCAGCACCGAGCTGTGCGCTCGGAAACACGTCGACCTTCAGAGCACCGTGCGAATAGACTTCCACAAGCTCCGCGAAACGCTTGGCGCCAAGATCATATGGCGAGCCGGGAGGCAGACCATGCGCCAGACGAAATGTCTTCTTCGGTGATTGCACGTAGGGGATCGACTGAGCGGTCGCTGCGGTGGCCAGCAGTCCCATGGCGACCAGTCCGGCTGCCAATTGCTTCAACATCCTTCGTCCTCCGAGGTGACAGCGATGGGGCGCGAAGGGGTATCACCCGGCCAGGAGATACTGCGGCTTTTCCTGCTCCGCGCCGCGGCTGAATTTGGCTGCCGGAGCGATCATTGCTTCCCTTTGACGGTTGAAAAGCTAGTCTTTAAGATGATTAGTCGTCAAGGCTATTGTTTGAACAACTGAAGCGGAAATGTTAGGCAATAGCCGTCGATGCTTCGGGCGGAACCGCGTTTCTTTCGCTTGGCTGACAGGAGGCCTTGGCCCGGTCCGGCCGCAACCAAAGCGCGAGATATTTCTTGAAAGGTACCAGCTCGTTGAGACCCGATACCCGTCAGGCGCTCGCAGGCGCAAAGGGCCCGCTCTACGTCTCCATCTCCGATCTGCTCCGTGCACAAATCATGGAGGGGCGGCTTGAGGCTGGCGCGCGTCTGCCGCCGATCGACCAGCTCGCGGTCGAGTTTGGCGTGTCGCGCGTCACACTGCGCCAGGCACTCTCGATCTTATCCGACGAAGGATTGGTTCGCTCGATCCAGGGACGCGGCACCTTCATCGCGACGAGCGCTCCGCAATACGGGCGGGTGCGGCTCGAATCGAGCTGGAAGCAGCTCCTGGGTGCGCTCGAGGGCAACAAGCCAATCGCCCTCGAGGTCACCGAGCACGTGGAGACATTACCCAAGCTGCCGAATGACGGCGTCTCCACGGGCAATTATCGCTTCATGCGGCGCATCCACGATTCCAATGGCCAAGCGTATTGCATGATCGAGATTTATCTCGACCGCGACATTTATAAAGCTTCGCCGAAGGCATTCGATACTCAGATGGTCATTCCGCAGTTGCAGCGCGTTCCCGGCCTCAAACTGAAGCAGATGCGGCAGACGTTTCAGATCGGATCAGCCAGCCTGGAAATCGCCAACGCACTGGGCGTGAAACTGAACTCCCCCACCGGTATAGTCCGCCGTATCGTTACGGACTGCCACGACCGGATCATCTATCTGGGCAGCGGTCATTACCGTGGCGATCTCGTGATTTTCGAGACGACGATCGACGTTGCCAATCCTGCCTGAGCCGCGACAAACCCTTGCCGTCCCACCTTGTGGTCTTGCCTTGCGCCGATTGCCATGGCCCGTAGGCCGATGTTCAAACAGCGTTGCTCATATTGCGGATCTACGAAGTGCAACTTGGGCTTCGGAGCGTCACCGATCCTTTAGCAAGAGCAGCAGGTTGTCATCCGTCATGGGACGCTTGCCGTCCTCAACCTCGTGGATCAATTCGACGAGCTTGCGGATCGTCGGGCATTTGATGCCATGCTTTTCGCCAATGTCGGCAATCGGCACAATCTGAGCATCAACCTCCGTGCGCCGCTTGCGGACGGCAAGATCGCGCCAGATGCCGGAATGGCTCTTCGGATTGGGTTTGTTGAACGCGTACATGGCGTCGACGCTGGCGCGTGCCGCCGCCTCGCTTCCGCCCGGCGCAAACGCCTCCGGATCGAAACCGTTGAAACCGATCGGCTCGACACCTTCAGCCTTGGCCACGGCCATGACCTCACTGCCGATGGCACGCCACACCGGTAGCAGTTCCGGACGCGCGATGCAGTCTGCGATCCCCTTCTGCCCCAGTGCCTGAGCAAACAGAAACGATCCGTAGCCGAGCTTTCCCCACAGATACGACCAGATCCGATCGGTCTGAATGGCCTCCGGTTCGAAGTCGCGGGCCACGGCGTGAAGCGCAGCGAGCCGCGGCGTCATCGCTCCATCGAGCTCACCGACAACGAAGGCACCCGGATTGCTGTACATGATGCGCCCAGGCGCCAGCCAATCCGTTCCATAGTTGACGAACGCGCCGACCGTCCGCTCGCGACCGACATGCTGCTCGATCACCAGCTCACAGAGGCCGTTCTGGAGCGACAGGACATAACCGTTGTCCGCGAGATGCTTCTTGAGCATCGTGCAGGCGTCAGCGGTGTGCTGCGCCTTTACAGCCAGGAAAATCCGCTCCCATACGCCTTCGACTTCTTCGGGCAGGAACGCCTTAGCCTTGACGGTGAAGTTTCCGTCGGGGCTCTCAATGGTCAGACCATCATTGCGGATCGCCGCGACGTGGTCAGCAACGACATCGACAAAGGTGACATCGTGGCCCGCGCGGATCAGATGGGCGCCGAGAGTGCCTCCGATGGCGCCTGCACCCCAGATCAAGATGCCCTTCTTCATGGCGTGCGCTCCTATCATCAGCCGTTTCCTGAGCGGACAGATACCCACTCGACGATCTCATGTTCAACCCGTCTATCGATGATGGGCGCGCGCATCAAGGCGGCGAAATGAACGGTTGAGTTCACAATCAAGTGCCTGTATCAACTCGCCTTAAGTATAAGAGGGAATGCCAAGGCTCTGGCCAAGTATCAATCAAAGTCTCCGGGAATACGTTTAGGTGAGCAGAGAGCCAGCGTCGGTCGGTGCGCCAAGGCGTGAACGCTTGAATTGGGCACCGTACCTTTTAATCGCGCCGAACTTCATATGGCTGCTGCTGTTCATGGCTGGAGCGCTGTTCGTGCTCGGCGTCATGAGCTTCCGCGGCTATGAGCCTGGCGGACGTGGCATCCTGGAGACGTGGGAGCTCACTCACTACACGGCTTTCCTCTCGGATCCCTTCTTCCTGAATGTCCTCTGGAGATCGCTCGTCATCTCGGCGGCAGTCACGCTGGTCTGCATCATTCTCGCGTTTCCGCTCGCCTATTGGCTGTCGCGACTGCGCGGCACGGCCCGCGCCATTCTATATCTTGCGGTGCTGATCCCGCTGCTCACCAGCGCCGTCGTCCGCACATTCGGCTGGATGATCCTTCTGGCCAACAACGGCTTTCTGAATAAGAGCCTGATCGCGATTGGTATCACCGACAGTCCAGTCCGGATGATGTATAATGAAGTCGGTATCATCATCGCGCTCGCCGAGGTGTTGCTTCCCTTCATGGTGCTTGCGCTCGACGCCGCACTTCTGAATATCGACAGGCAGCTTTACGATGCGGCACGCAACCTGGGCGCCGGTGCGGTGCGCATTTTCTGGCAGGTGACGCTTCCCCTTTCGATGCCTGGCGTCGTTTCCGGCTCAGTCCTCGTCTTCAGCCTGGCGATCAGTGCATACGTTACACCCGCATTGATCGGCGGCCCGCGCGTCCCCGTGATGTCGACCACGATCTATCAGCAGGGCATCGCGCTGTTGAACTGGCCGTTCGGTGCGGCGATCGCATTCATTCTTCTGGCGACCCTCATCGTCCTCCTGACGCTTCTCTCGGTCGTAGCGACCCGCTCAATGAGGGCCGCATGATCCTGATTGCCGTCAATATTCTGATCCTGCTGTACCTGCTCGCGCCGGTCATCGTCGTGGTCGCGACAGCCTTTACGACCACCGCCTACCCGGTGTTTCCACCGCAAGGCTTCACGCTGCAGTGGTTCGAGAAATTCCTGAGCATGACGGAATTCACGGATGCGGTTCAGCGAAGTGCAATGCTCGCGACGGCAAGCACGCTGGTTGCGACCGCGCTTGGCACGTTTAGCGCCCTGGCTCTGGCCCGCTATCGATTCCGGGGACGCGAAGCGATATCCGCGTTCATGCTATCGCCTATTCTATTTCCGACGATCGTTCTCGGCCTGGCTCTGCTGGTCTTCTATAGCTACATCGGCTTGCAAGGCAGCTTCCTCGGCCTCGTCGCTGCCCATAGCGTGCTGACGACGCCGTTCGTCATTCGCCTCGTTATGGCAAGCCTGACAGAGTTCGACCCGGCGGTGGAAGAGGCCGCGCGCAATCTCGGCGCCGGCTGGTGGCGGACCTTCCTTCAGGTCACGCTTCCTCTCATCCGCCCGGGTGTCTTGGCAGGCGCGGTATTTGCCTTCATTATCTCGTTCGACGAGCTTGTCGTGACGCTGTTCCTCGCGGGGCCGGACATGACGACACTGCCGGTGCGGATCTACACATTCGTCGAATTCTCCAGCGAGCCGACAATCTCCGCGATCTCGACGCTTCTGATTGTTGTGTGGATGCTGATCGGCGTGCCGATCTACACGCGTTTTCTCTCGATAAAGCACCATTAAAACATGATCGATCTTGCGTTAAAGAACCTGACGAAAGCCTACGGCTCATCGCTCGCTGTAAACGATATCAACCTCGATATCGAAGCCGGTGAGCTGGTGGCGTTTCTCGGTCCGTCGGGCTGCGGCAAGACCACCACGCTCCGCATGGTCGCGGGCTTCATCGAGCCGACCAGCGGCGCCATTCTCGTCCAGGGCAAAGACATCACCAATCTCAAGCCCAACCACCGGGACATGGGCATGGTGTTCCAGAGCTATGCCCTGTTTCCGCATATGACCGTCGACAAGAACGTCGCATTCGGTCTCGTTGCGCGCGGCGCGCCGTCAGCAGAGATTCCGGCGCGGGTCGCCGCAGCACTCGAACTGGTTGGATTGAAGGGCTTCGGCGGTCGCTATCCCAAGCAGCTCTCCGGCGGCCAGCAACAGCGTGTCGCTCTGGCCCGCGTATTGGCCTTGAAACCGAAGCTGCTGCTCTTCGACGAGCCTCTGTCGAACCTCGACGCCAAGCTGCGCGTGCAAATGCGGCATGAAATCCGCCAGCTTCAGAAGGAAGTCGGCATCACATCTCTGTTCGTGACGCACGATCAGGAAGAAGCGATGACGATCGCCGATCGCATCGCCGTCATGAACAACGGCCGCATCGATCAGGTCGGCTCCCCGTCGGACATCTACGACCATCCGCAGACGCGCTTCGTGGCTGACTTCATCGGCACGAGTAATCTGTTTGATGGTCAGATCGAGGGCGCTGCCTTCGTTACGAAAGCTGGCCTCTCCATTCCCCATGTCGCACCATCGACCGCAGACAGTGCAGCCATCGTGTTCGCGGTTCGCCCCGAGAAGATCGAAATGTCTTCACCGCAGGAGCAGTCACCGCTTTCGGGAACCGTGACACGGCTGACCAAGCTCGGCAGCCTCATCGAGTACGCCGTAGCTCTGCCCTCGGGAGAAACTTTCCTCGTCCATCAGCAGGATCGCACCGGTATTCAGCAACGGTCGCTGGGTGAGCCGGTCTCGCTATCATGGCGAGCCGGTGACAGCCGCCTGCTCCATTCTTAAAGCCTCGAACAATCGTTGTGCGTCACAGAAAGGGAACTGAGAAATGATGACTGGCAAATCATTTTTGAAGGCAGCGGCGGGTCTCGCCTGCGCGCTGTTCACCACCAGCGCCATGGCGCAGCAGACGGAACTGACCGTCATCGTTTACGGCGGTTCTTTCGAACAGGGCTGGAAGAAGGCCGTGATCGAGCCCTTCGAAAAGGCCAACCCGGACATCAAGGTCAAGATCGCGACGGGCCTCACGCAGCAGACAATTGCGTTGATGCGCGCCCAGAAGAATGACGTGAAGATCGACGTCATCATGATGGACGAAGTCGGCGCTGCACAGGCGAAGGCCGAAGGTCTCTATGAGCCACTCGTCACCAGCAAAGTGCCGAACATCGAAAAGCTCTATCCGCAATTCCGTATCCCCGGCGATGCTTATACGAAGTTCATGTACGTCGGCCAGGCGCTGACCTGGAACAAAGACGTCATCAAGACTAAGCCGGATAGCTGGATGGCTATGTGGGATCCGGCCTACAAGGGCAAGATCGCCGTTCCCGATATCCAGACCTCGCACGGCTCGTTCTTCCTGCTGACCGCGGCTGACATGAGCGGCGGCGACGTCAAGAACACCGACCCCGGCTTCGAGCTGATCAAAAAACTGAAGCCGAATATCCTGACGTTCTACACGCAGCACGCCCAGGTCGCTCAACTGTTCACGCAGGGCGAAATCGTCATGACGAGCTGGACCAGCGATCGCGCCCAGGCTGCAATCGATGGCGGCGCGCCGCTGGAGTGGACTGTGCCGAAGGAAGGCGCCTACATCATCGACTCGACGATCGGCATCGCGAAGGGTTCGAAGAACACGGAAGCCGCGCTGAAATACGTGGACTTCGTGTTGAGCGAGGCTGCCCAGGCTGGCAACGCCGAGCATACCTATCTGGCGCCGGTGAATCGCGAAGTAAAGCTCGCTCCGGCCGTTGCTGCAAAGCTGCCGGTTGCGGACCTTCCGCGCCTGAAGCCTGCTGACTGGGATTTCGTCACCACCGTTCGTCCGCAGTGGACGCAGCGTTGGGCTCGCGAAATCGCTGCGAACTGATCACACGTGAGGGCGACCATGTCTGAAGCAAAACCTGTAGCAGTCGTCACTGGCGCAGCGCGCAGCCTCGGCCGCGCGATTGCCGAAACACTGCATGGCAAAGGATATGCCGTCGCCCTGACCGACATCGACGACAAGGAGGCCGCCAGCGTGGCAACCTCCTTGGACGCCTCCGGCAAGACGGCACGCGCTTACAAGCTCGATGTCAGCAAATCCGGCGAAGTCTCCGAGGTTTTCGACGCTCTGGCGAAAGATCTCGGAACGCCGACGGTACTCGTCAATAACGCCGGCATTTACCCCGACCATGGCCTGCTCGACATGCCCGAGGAAGCCTGGGATCGCGTGCTGAACGTCAATCTCAAAGGCACGTTCCTGTGTAGCCAGGTGTTCGGCCGCGCACGCGTTGCGGCCGGTGGTGGTGGATCGATCGTCAATCTCGCATCGACGGCTGGGTTCTCTGCCCGCGTCGGCGCTGCGCACTACAGCGCTTCGAAGGCCGCCGTCGTGATGCTCACCAAATCGATGGCGCAGGAACTCGGGCCGCACGCGATCCGTGTGAATGCAGTAGCCCCCGGCTTCATTCAAGTGCGCGAAGATCAGGTTTCTCCGGAATACCGCGCGAAAATGCTGACGCTGATCCCTCTCGGGAAGGTCGGCAAAGCACCGAATATTGCCGAAACCGTCGCATTCCTCGTGTCAGAGGGCGCAGACTTCATCACTGGCGAAACCATTGTCGTGGACGGCGGTCTGTTGACCGGCCGCCCGCTGGTTCGTTCGGGCAGCCGTTAATCCGGCGGACAATTGGGATGTAAGAAATGCTGCCATCCAAGGAAGAGCTCAAGGCTCGTGTCTGCGCGACGATCGATGAACAGTCCGAATACGTCATCGATATCAGCAAGCATATCCTGAGCAATCCCGAGATCGGCTTTCAGGAATCCAAGACGGCCGCCTACGTCCAGCAGCAATTTGAGAAGATGGGTCTGCAAAGCAGGTCTGGCTTGGCGCGAACCGGCGTCAAGGCGCGCATGAGCGGCCGCAAGAGCGAGTTGACGTTCGGGATTCTCGGCGAACTCGACGCGCTGCTGGTGCCCGACAGTCCGGTCGCCGATCCGGTGACGCATGCGGCCCATGCCTGTGGCCATAATGCGCAGATCGCGTCGATGCTCGGTGCCGGCATTGGCTTGCAGTCGGTTATGCAGCACCTCGACGGCGACGTCGTCTTGTTTGCGGTTCCTGCCGAAGAGTGCATTACCGTCGAGGAGCGGCTCGAACTGCGTGCGCGCGGCGACATCGAATTCATCGTCGGCAAACCGGAGCTGATCCGGCTCGGAGAATTTGACGACATCGATATGATCACCATCACGCATACTCCGACCGGACGCGACGAGAGCCATGCCAGCGTCGGCGATACGCACAACGGCGCCTTGATCAAGCGCGTGCGTTTTGTTGGCAAATCAGCACATGCGGGCACATTCGCACATCAAGGTGTGAATGCGCTCAAGGCGGCGAATATCGCGCTGATCAGCATCGATGCCATGCGCGAGCGGTTCCGTGAGGCGGACATCGTTCGCGTCAGCCCGATCATCACCAAGGGCGGTGATGGCACGAGCACGATCCCTAACGATGTGCGTGTCGAAACCATGATCCGCGCCCGTACCGTCGAGGCCATGCGCGAGGTCAGCGTGATTGTCGATCGCTGCCTGCGCGCCGGCGCGCTCGCCGTTGGTGCCGAGGTCGAGATTGAAACCGTGTGCGGTTACCTGCCGAACAATCCCGATCTCAATCTCATCCGCTTGCAATACGCGGCCTGCGAGACAATCGTCGGCAAGGAGCACATGGGCAAGGCGACGCATCAGGCCGGCTCGACCGACGTCGGCGACGTCGGCTTCCTCATGCCCGTCGTGCATCCGCGGTGCGGCGGCACCAAGAGCCAACCACACGCCGCTGACTATTACGTCCGCGATCACGTTCTGGCCGCCGTCAATCCTGCCAAGTCGATGGCGATGCTGGCGGTCGATCTGCTGTACGACGGCGCGAGCGAAGGCAAACGTGTTCGCGCAGAAGCGGGCCAGAAACTTTCCCGCCATGAGTATCTCGATCTGCGCCGCAGTTTCGATACTCAGGTCAGATACGGCGCTGACGGACTGAAAATCTGATTGCTGATCCCACAAGCAAAGAAGGCTCAAGCGATGACCGCGGCAGTGTTCGACCAGCTTTATAACGCCGTAGACGAGAAAGCGCTGATGGCGCATTTGCGCGAGTTTGCGCGCTGGGAAAAGCTGTCCGGTTCGAAAGATGAATTCGCCAACGTGGAGTATCTGAAGAAGCAGCTTGACGATATTGGCTTTAAAACCCAGCTCATTTTGCACGATGCCTACATCAGCCTGCCGCTCGAAGCGAAGGTGATCATCAACGGAAAGTCGTTGCGCTGCATTACACAATCGTTCTCGCGCGCCACGCCTCCTGAAGGTCTGACGGCACCGTTGATGTATCTCGGCCGCGGCCTGGATAGCGATTTCGCCGGCAAGGATGTCACTGGCCATATCGTGCTTCTCGATGGTCTGGCAGCACCTGCCGCCACCAAACGCGCCAGTCGCGCGGGAGCGCTCGGCCAACTGCATGTCAGCCCGCACGAGCATATCCACGAAATGTGCATCTCGCCGGTCTGGGGCAGCCCATCGGACGAAACGGTCGATTTTCTCCCGAAAACGATCGTTTGCTCGATCAACAAAGCGGACGGCGACGAAGTTAAAAATCTGGTTGCCAAGGGCGAGACGATTGCGACGCTGCATGCCGCTGTCGATACCGGCTGGCGCAAAACGCCGATCCTGATCGGAGACCTGCCGGCCCAAGGCGGCGATGACGAGCCGTTCGTTCTGCTATCTGGGCATCAAGACACCTGGTACTACGGCGTCATGGATAACGGCAGCGCCAACGCGACGATGATCGAAGTGGCGCGCCTTTGCGCACAGCAGCGCAAGAGCTGGCGTCGCGGCCTGCGGGTTGCATTCTGGTCCGGGCATTCACATGGCCGCTATTCCGGTTCGGCCTGGTATGTCGATGAGCACTGGTCTGAGCTTGAGCGTCGCTGCGTCGCGCACGTCAACGTCGATTCACTCGGCGGCAACGGCAATGTCATTCTTGCCGACGCACCGGCCGCCGCCGAGCTGCTGAACCTGGCGCGCGATGGCGTCAAACGGGCGACCGGGGAAACGCTCACTGACCAGCGCATGAGCCGGGCTGGTGATCAGTCGTTCTGGGGAATTGGCGTTCCGGCGATTTACAATACGCTCAGCCATGAGCCGATCACGGGAGGCGTGAATATCGTCGCCGCCTTCATGGGCGAAGGCAAGAAGCGCGCTGGTGGTGCCATGGGCTGGTGGTGGCACACCCCCGATGACACCATCGACAAGATCGATCCAGCGCTGCTGGTTCGCGATACGCAGGTCTATTTCGATGCAACGTGGCGGCTTCTCACCGACGCCGTGCTTCCGTTCGATCATCGCGAGCAGGTGGGGCAGTTACTCGCCATCATCGATGATTTGCAATCTGCCGTTGGCAGCCGCTTCGATCTGGGTGCACTTCGCGCGCGGACAGCGGACCTGCTGGAGCGGACCAAGTCGCTCTACGGCATCGCATCCAAGGCCGCGAATGACAGCAAGACAGCGGCCATCAATGAGACGCTTGTCGCTCTTTCACGGGCATTGACGCCGCTCGAATATACGAATGGCGACCGCTTTGTGCATGATCCGGCCTTGGGGCAAACACAGTTTCCGGCACTGGACAGCGTGCGCCGCCTTCGGTCTCTGGAAGCAGGATCGGATGCGGAGAAATTCGCTACTGTCGCGGCGCGCCAGGGCCGCAACCGTTTGGTCCACGGCATCGAACAAGCCATCGCGCTCCTGGACGAGAAGTTGCCAACTCTAGGTGGGTGAGGCCGGAAGCGTCCACTGATCAAGCAAACCGTAATTTCGTTGGCCGCAAAGCGCCCGCGGCTGGGGCATGCGATGATGGGGCGCGGCGCGGCGCGGCGCGGCCGATTAAGGTCCGTTTTTCTACGATTTCAATCTCGACGACGCGGCAATTTTTTTAAAAGCACGCTTCGGAAATCGATGGGGCTGATACCCTGCGAGCTGAGCTCAAGGTGGCGACGCGCGTCGGCTCGTGCGACGACATCGGGACTATTTTCATCAGGCGTCTCGAACAGCCAGCTCATGGGACTCTGAAGACCCTGACAGATTTCCCGCAAGGATCGAAGGGTAGTCGCGTTCGGAACCGGCTTGCCGTGTTCAACCAGCAGACTCAATCACAAGTGCGGCGACCTTTGAATTTCCGTATTCAGACGGTTTTCGATCGACAAAGTTTCCTTCCTCGGTAACGACGCTCAGGAGGAACCCGGTAAATGCCTCGAGTAAGCGGGAGCGCGGTCGCATGGATGGTACCATGAACCACATCGTGAAGCTGACCGTCGGCTCAAATGGCCTTATCGCAAGTTGATCCGGGACAAAGCCCGAGGCGCTAAACGGTTCGACGACAGCCACACCAAGTCCGGATGCGGCAAGTGCACATGCGGCTTCCGCCTGATACGCCTCGGCAACGATATTGCGCTGGATCGGATAGTGCTCAAACGCATGATCCACGAGATGCCGCGACCGGTCCTCACTCCCCAGCGAAATGAATGGTACTCCATCCAGATCAGCCGCGTTAATCACACGCTTTGCAGCCAACGGATGGGACGGGTGCATCACGCAAACACCCGGATAGCTTCCGGCCGGCATAAAATCGACGCTCGCATGATGAGCGCTCAATAAGCCAATCCCAAGATCGACCTGATTGGATCCGACAAGTTCCATCAGGGTACGCCCACTTTTCGTCACCAGGGTCGTGCGTATATCGGGCTGCATCTCATGAAAACGAGCTATGACTTTCGGCAAAAATCGTGTTCCGATAGCCGGAAATGCGGCAATTGCCAAATGGCCCGAGCGCAGATCACGAATATCCTGCGCACGCCGCTCAACCTGATCCATGCCAACGAACAGGCGATCTACTTCGCCAATCAAAACCTCTGCTTCAATCGTCGGCACAAGCCGATTGCCGTGACGTTTGAACAGATCGAAACCGCATGATCGCTCAAGAAGTGCAAGTAATTTGCTGATCGCGGGTTGTGACACGCATAAGTGCTCGGCAGCGCGCGTAACGCTGCCCGTCTCCATCACCGCTCTGAACGCTTCAAGCTGACGATAATTCATTGCTCAGCGTAGCATGAGTTTAGGTTATGGTAGTCGCAATTCATGCAATTTGACAATTGTATTCTGGTGCCGTGGAGTTGGGGGGTCCGTCGCGAAATAGGAGGTTAATCGTGCCCCAACTCACTCCCGCGAAGTGTGCCCTCACAGCAATTGCTATTCTGGCCTGTGGCGTTGGCGAAAGCCGTGCCCAAGGTGCTCTCACCGTCGCTCTCTATGGCGGAGAATGGGGTGATGCACTGCAAACCTGCATCCTCACTCCCTTCTCCAAAGCAAAAGGCGTCACCGTTACGCCTGATCCCGGCACCTCAACAGTGACACTCGGAAAGCTGCGCCAGCAGAAGGGAAGCCCCGTCATCGACGTGGCTTGGATCGACGGCGGCGTATCGGAGCTGGCAGGTGCAGAGGGGCTGGCTGCGCCGATCGATGTCCCCAACATGGCCAACATGATCCCCGAAGGTATCTATAAGACGGCCTCCGGTCAGGTTTATGCGCTGTCGACCGGCTTTTACTCCATGGGCCTCGTCTACAATACCAAAGACGTGAAGACGCCACCGGTCTCGATCTGGGATCTGTGGAAACCAGAGTTCGACAGCGTGTCCACCGTTCCGAGTCCCAGCAACGCTATGGGCGTGCCGTTGTTCTTCCATCTGAACAAGCTTGCAGGTGGAACCACAGGCAATTACGAGGCTGCAGTCAAGCGGTATAAGGATCTCAAGGTTTCGTCGTTCTTCGATTCATCGGGCGGCGCCACCAACAACTTCCAGAGCGGTGAAGTCATCGCCGGCGCGCACTACTCGAGCGCCGCATGGTCGCTCGCGGACAAGGGTCTGCCGATCACCTACGTTGCGCCGAAGGAAGGCGCTCCGTCGAGCGATATTCGCGTTCACATCGTCGCCGGTACGAAGAATGAAGCGCTTGCGAAGGAGTTCGTGAACTTTGCGGTCGCCAAGGAGCAGGCGGCCTGCATGTCGGAGAAACTGTATCTAGGCCCGGCCACCAAGGACGTTCAGCTCAGCGACAAGGCGAAGAGCCGCCTGCCCTGGGGCAAGGACGGATCAGTTGCTAATCTCGCCCTCTTTGACTGGGCGGTTGTCAACGGTGAGCGCCAGAAGATCATCGACATCTGGAACAAAGAAGTCGTCCGCAAATAAGAGGATGGAAACAGGCACAACCTGCATCAGGAGCTTGCGCCAGTGACCACCTCGACGCCTGGGGCGCTGATCAAGGTCGACCGAGTCGTAAAGACCTATGGCTCGGTTATCGCGCTCGACGACGTTTCACTCGACATCCAGCAGGGCGAGTTCGTTGCCCTGCTCGGACCCAGCGGATGTGGAAAGACCACCCTGCTCCGCCTCATAGCCGGCTTTCTGGAGCCTACCAAGGGCACCATATCGATTGACGGAGTGGTGCTGAACAACGTGCCGCCAAACAAGCGGCCCGTGAATACGGTGTTCCAGAACTACGCCCTGTTTCCGCATCTGACCGTCGCGGAAAACATTGCATTCGGTCCCAGGCGCCGCGGCGTGTCGAAGAGCGATAGTGCGGCAAAGGTCGATGAAGCGCTCGCAATGGTGACTCTTGCGGGCTTCGGAGACCGGTATCCAAACCAGCTTTCCGGCGGCCAACAGCAGCGCGTGGCGCTGGCGCGTGCGATCGTCAACCGGCCGCGCGTCCTGCTGCTCGACGAACCGCTGGGAGCGCTTGATTTGAAGCTGAGAAAGCGCATGCAGATCGAGCTCAAGCAACTGCAGGAAAAACTCGGCATTGCCTTCGTATTCGTGACGCATGACCAGGAAGAAGCGCTCGTCATGGCCGACCGGATCGCTGTCATGGACCATGGCCGCCTCGAACAGGTCGGCACCGGCACGGAAATCTATCGCAAACCCGCCACGGCATTCGTCGCCGGCTTCGTGGGTGAAACGAACTTTCTCAAAGTTGTCGAGGACAGCGCGGGCCTGCGCATCGAAGGCACGGAGAGCATCATTGCATCTGCCCGCCCCAGCGCATCCTCAGCGCGCACCGCAATGGTCCGACCCGAGGACATCGCACTCGCTCCTGCACCGGATACGACCGATCACATTGGTTTTGATGTCACAGTCCGCGACAGCATCTTTATCGGCAGCGCGACACGCGTTCTCGCCATCCAGCCGAATGGCGAGGAGATCGTCCTGCAGCCGCCCAACGGCAGCGCAGCGGAAGGGCTGACACCCGGGCAGGTCGTGCCGATCCATTGGCGGCGCGACAAGCTGCACATTTTCGACGCCTGAGGCTTCGTAGGTATTTCGCGAGGAACATCGCTGTGCCGACCCCGATCACAGTTCTCACGCCAACAGGAACCCTCGGCTATGGATTTGGCGAAGCCGCACTGGCCCGCGGTATGTCGCTCAATCCTTCAGTCATCGCCGTCGATGCAGGATCGACAGACCCAGGGCCTCACTATCTCGGCTCCGGCGAGCCGCTCGTATCCCGTCACTCGATCAAGAAAGAGCTGGCGCAGCTCATCACGGCGGGCCGTGCCGCCGGCATCCCGGTGATCGTCGGCAGTGCGGGCGGCGCTGGTTCGGGAGTGCAGGTCGACTGGACAGTCGACATCGTCCGTGAAATCGCGCGCGAAAACAAACTGTCCTTCAATCTCGCCTGGATCTATGCCGACATCACCAAGGACAAAATGAAAAGCGGCTTCAAGGCTGGCGAGATTAAGGATTTCGAGGCAGGCTTCGATCTGACCGAGAAAGACGTTGACGAAGCCGTATCCGTCGTCGCGCAGATGGGTCACGAACCGATCTGTGAAGCGCTCGATAAAGGCGCCGATGTCATCATCGCCGGTCGCTCCTGCGACGACTGCGCGATCGCTGCCTACCCGATCTGGAGAGGTGCCGATCACGGCCTTGCCATCCATATGGGCAAGATCCTGGAGTGCGGCGCGTTCTCGGCCGAGCCGTTCGCGATGGACGTCATGCTGGGAACCGTTGCGGACGATCATTTCATTCTGGAACCGGGCTCTCTGGATCGGCGGGCCTCGATCAAATCGGTTGCCGCGCATTCGTTGTATGAACGAGAAAATCCGTACACGCATGCCGGACCAGGTCATCAACTTGACCTGTCGAAAGCCAGATTCGCTGAGATCAGCGACCGTCAGGTCCGTGTCGAAGGCGCGCGCATCCAGGCGACGGACGACTTCTACGTCAAACTGGAAGGAGCCCGCACTATCGGCTTCCGAACCATCTGCATCGCCGGCGTACGCTGTCCGACGATGGTCTCGCGTATCGAGGAGCTTCTCGAAACAGCACGCGAAAAAACGCTGGCCTACTTCGCCCCCGAACCGGTGCGGATCACGTTCCACGTCCACGGCCGCAACGGCGTGATGCAAAAGCTCGAACCGCAGCGCAATGCGCTGTCGCACGAACTTGGCATCGTTATGGACGTGGTGGCACCGAGCCAGGAGTTGGCGCACGCCGCATGCCATCACCTCAGCGGCACGCTGCTGCACATGCACTATCCCGGCATCTTCAACACATCGGGCAATCTGGCGTTTCTCTATTCGCCGTCGGAACTCGATGCCGGGCCGGTCTACGAGTTCTCGATCTATCACCTGATGAAAGCGAAATCCCCGACCGAGCTGTTCCCCGTACACATGGAGAAGATCTGATATGGCGGTACGTCAGGTCGCGCTGTCGGAGATTGCCGACATCATCCGCAGCAAGAACGCGGGTCCCTACCGGATCACGTTCGACATCATGTTCAAGGACCCGAAGCGCTATGCGCAGGTCCGCGACAGTGGCTCCATTACGCGTGAAAGCGTCGCAAAGGCCTTCGGCATCCCGGTCGAGGATGTGACGTCATTCTTCGATGTCGACATGGCGAACGCCATCAAGGCGACGCTGCGCCGGCCCCTGACGCAGAGCGCATTCGGCGAGTCCGACGTCTACGGCTGCCAGCAGCACGCACCGCTGCTTGACCTCACCGTTTCCCTGAAGGACGCCTGACATGCGGATTACGCGAGAATGGGCGCTTGTTCTGATCGGCCTGCCGATCGCGTTCATTGTCGCGTTCTTCTTCGTGCCGTTCGCCATTGTCGTTCTGGACAGTCTCAGGACTCCAGAAGGAGCCTGGACGCTGGCCCACTATCGCAAGGCCATCGGCGATCCGTTTTATTGGGAAGTCCTGCTTATTACGTTCAGACTGTCACTGTGGGTGACGATTGCTGCGTTCCTGATCGGCTATCCGCTGGCCTATTTCATCGTGCGCATGGTGGACAGCAGGCTGTTGCGCAGCCTGCTTTACATCATAGTGGTGACGCCGCTCTTCACGAGCAACATCGTCCGCGCCTTCGGCTGGATCGTACTGCTGGGCCGCCGCGGTCTCGTCAATGATGCCCTGGTTGCAACCGGCATCACCGAGCGCCCGATCCCACTCCTCTATGGCGAAACCAGCATCGTGATCGGTCTCACCTACATCATGGTGCCGTTCATGGTGTTGACTATCGCCAGCGTGCTGCAGAACATCGACCGTTCGCTGGAAGAAGCCGCCCGCGATCTCGGCGGGGGTGCGTGGAGCGCGTTCTGGCGTGTCACGTTTCCGCTCAGCATGCCCGGTGTCATTGCCGGCGCGCTGATCGTATTCACACTCTCCGTCAGCGCCTACGTTACGCCGAGCATCCTGAGCGGCGGACGGCAGAACACGACCTCCATCCTCATTTTCCAGCAGTACGCTTCAATTCTCGACTTCCACTTCGGCGGCGCACTCGCAGTGGTTCTGCTCGTGACGACCATCATTCTGGTCAGCGTTTCTCTGATCGGAGCCAACCGGCGTCAGCAGGTGACATCATGAGCACCTGGGCCATGGGTCCATCCGAACGCATCGGGCGCCTAGCCCTGACGCTGCTCGCCTGGGTGATCGTCGTCTATCTCCTGCTGCCGCTGTCAATCATCGTCGGTACGTCCTTCACGACGACGGAATTTTTGAAATTCCCGCCGGAGGGGTTCACACTCAACTGGTATACGAAATTCCTGGGTGATGCGTCGTACCTTCAGTCGCTCGGACTGAGCGCGATGCTCGCCCTCAGCGCGACATTCACCGCCGTCGTGCTTGGAGTGCCGGTTGCCTTGGTGCTTGCGCGCTCAGACCTGCCCGGATCGAATGTCATCTCGGCCATATTCTTGTCACCACTCATCCTGCCGCCGATCGTGATCGGAGCTGCGCTACTGCAGTTCGCAACCAGCGTCGGAATCGCGCGCACGTTCTGGGCGCTGTTTGTCGGCCATGTGGTGCTGATCATTCCTTACATCATCCGCACGACGCTGACGTCGCTGGCGCGTTTCAATCTTGCGCTGGAGGAAGCCGCGCTTGATCTCGGCGCGTCGCGTTTCGAGACCTTCCGCCTGATCACACTGCCGCTCATCAAGCCCGGCGTGTTCGCAGGGTCGCTGTTCGCCCTGATCATGTCGTGGATCAATGTGGAGATCAGCATCTTCAACACAACCGCCAGCCTGATGCCGATCCCCGTCAAGCTGTTCAACTACATCCAATACAACGTCGACCCCATGATCGCCGCCGTCTCCGCGACGACGGTCTATGTCGCCGTCATCGTCGTCATCCTGCTCGACCGTACGATCGGCATCGAGCGGGCAGCCATCAATCGAACTTAAGAAGGAACAGGAACCATGCGGTCCAGACATGTCATTACGACGATCGACTCGCACACCGGCGGCGAGGCGACGCGGCTGATCGTCAGCGGCATTCCGCTGAAGGGCAAAACGCTGCTCGAACAGCGTGACTACATGAAGAACAATTTCGACCATCTGCGCTCGGCGCTGATGTGCGAGCCGCGGGGGCATCGCGGCATGTTCGGCTGCGTGATGGCGCCAGCAACGCGTCCGGAAGTGGACTTCGGCATCATCTGGGTCGACCATGACGGCAGCTATCTCAATATGTGCGGTCACGGCACCATCGGCATCGGCTTCGTTTGCGTAGAGGCCGGATTGGTCAAGGTCGAAGAGCCGCTGACCAAGATCAAGATCGACATGCCAGCCGGATTGGTCGAAGCGCACGTCACTGTCGAGAACGGCCGCGCCAAGCGTACCGCCATCGTCAACGTGCCGTCCTTCCTCTACAAGCGCGACATTGAAGTGAACGTGCCCGGATACGGTGTCGTGCCTGTCGATATTTCGTTTGGCGGCAGCTTCTTCGCTGGTGTTCAAGGCGAGTCGCTCGGCATCGAAGTCGGCCCAGAAAACGTCGAAAAACTGGTCAAGGCCGGTCTGGCGATCCGCCACGCGGTCAACGAGCAAGTCAAGGTCCAGCATCCGACGACCGCTCACATCAAGAGCGTCGATCTCGTCACTATCTGGGGACCAGGCCGCGCGCCGGGCGCCCTCTATAAGAACATTCACGTGTTCTGCGACGGCTCGTTCGATCGCTCTCCGGGTGGCACCGGGACATCGCACATGATGCCCATCATGATCAGCCGCGGCCTCATGAAGGAAGACGAGTCGATCATCTCCGAAGGCATCACCGGTTCCGTGTTCGGCGGCCGCATGTTGTCGAAACTGAAGGTCGGCGAGTTCGATGCGTGGGTGCCGGAAATCAGCGGCACGGCCTATCTCACCGGCTTCCATCAGTTCGTGATCGATCCGGATGATCCGCAGGCTCATGGCTTCCGGATCTAACAAGATACTCGTTTAGAGAGACAGTCCATGTCTGAAGACCTGAATGGCGCGCGGGGCCCTGGCTCCGCGCTGGCGGATGTGTGCGTGCTTGAGCTCGGCTCGATGCTGGCTGGCCCGTTCGTCGGCACGCTGCTCGCCGACTTTGGTGCCGACGTCATCAAAGTCGAGAAACCCGGCAAGCCCGACGCGCTGCGGGAATGGCCGCCGCACAAGAATGACGAGCCGCTGTGGTGGAAGAGCATGTCGCGCGGCAAGCAGCTCATCAGTCTCGACATCTCGAACCCGGCTGGCCGCGATATCGCGCTCGACCTCATCGCGCGCGCCGACATCGTGATCGAGAACTTCAAGCCGGGCACGCTGGAACGCTGGGGCCTGTCACCCGACGAGCTGCTGGAGAAATTTCCGGGCACGGTGTGGGTGCGGGTGTCCGGCTACGGCCAGACCGGCCCGTACAAGGCGCGCGGCGGATACGCGACCATTGCCGAAGGCTTCAGCGGGCTCTCTTCATTCACCGGTTATGCCGATCGCGGGCCGATGGTCTCCGCGTTTCCGCTCGGCGATTACCTCGCCGGCATCTTTGGCGCCTATGGGGCGATGGTCGCGTTGCACGAGCGCCAACGCAGCGGCAAAGGGCAGATCGTTGACGTCAGCCTGTACGAGCCCTTCCTGCGCATCATTGAATCCCTCGTCATCCGCTACGACCAGACCGGCTCAGGCAAGGCCCGGCTCGGAAATCAGATGGAAGAGGATGTCCCACGCAACATCTACGCGACGAGCGATGGTGGCCACATTGCCATCAGTTGCGGCTCGGAGCGCATCTTCGAGAATTTGCTAAAGGCCATGGATCGGATGGATCTGCGCGCCGATGCGCGGTTCGCCAACATGGCGGCACGCGTGCAGCATCGTGATGCCATCGACATCATTGTCGCCGACTGGATGCGCACCAACACGACGGCGGAAGCTCTCGACAAGCTCGACAAGGCAGGCGTCGTCGCCGGCAAGATTAACGAGATCGCCGATGTGCTTGAGGATCCGCATATCAAAGCGCGCGCCGCCATCGTCACCTTGATGGACAAGGATCTCGGCGAACTCCGCCTGCCAGCTCCCGTCCCGCAGCTCAGCGCCACGCCCGGCACGGTGCGCTGGACCGGTGGCAAGGTTGGCCAGAACAACGACGAGGTGTTCAGCGGACTGCTGAAGCTCGCACCCGAACTCATACAGCGGCTGAAAAACGAGAAGGTGATCTGACATGGGATCGGCTTCGGAAGTTGGCATCGTCGGCTACGGCCAGACGAAATACGAAAAGAAGACGGATCGCACGCTGATCTCGATGCTGGCCGAGACGGCGCGGCTGGCGCTCGACTCGGCGGGCATGAAAAAGACTGACATCGACGGCATCGCGGTGTGCTCGTTCGTGCTGCCGCCTGACAATGCAGTAACGCTCGCCGAGCAGTTTGGCGTACCCATCTCGTGGGGCTATTTCGGCACGGCAGGCGGCGCGGGGCCGGTCGCCTCCGTCATCAACGCCAAGCGCGCGATCGAGGCGGGACAGGCTAAGGCCATCCTGTGCCTCGCCGGCGATAATTACGACGTCGCCGGCCATTACAAGCTGATGGACTTCTTCAACAAGGCGCTGATCAACTATGGCACGCCCAACGGTTTTGGTGGTGCCAACGGCCTGTTCGGCATCGTTCAGCGTAAGCACATGGAGACCTACGGCACACGACGGGAGGATCTGGGGCGTATTTCCGTCGGCCAACGCGCCAGTGCGCGGCTCAACGAGAATGCATTACTGCGCGGCCCGATGACCATCGAAGATTATATGGCGGCGCGCGTCATCGCCGATCCCATCCATCTCTACGATTGCGTGCTGCCCTGCGCGGGCGCCGAAGGCGTGGTGGTGACGTCGCTCGATCGCGCGCCCACGGGCAAGGGCGTGCGCATACTCTCCGGCTACGAGCAGCACAATTATCCCGCGGGCGAGATCGCACCGCTGACCGGTGGCTGGGCGCTGTTCCGCGACCGGCTGTTCGCAGACGCCGGCATCAGTCACGCTGATATCGACCTGATGCAAGCCTACGACGACTATCCGATCATGGTCGCGATCCAGCTTGAAGATCTGGGTTTCTGTAAAAAGGGCGAAGTCAGCCAGTTCCTCGCGCAGAACACCTTCTCTTATGATGGCTCGTTTCCGCTCAACACCAACGGTGGCCAGCTTTCCTGCGGACAGGCCGGTGCTGCTGGCGGAATGATCGGCCTCGTCGAAGCGATCCGGCAGATGCGCCGCGAAGCCGGACCGTTCCAGGTCGCAAAAACACACCACGCGCTCGTTTCGGGCTACGGCATGGTCGGCTATGGCCATGGCCTGTCGTCGTCAGCCGTCATTCTGGAGACCGCGCCATGACCGGATATCCGCAGCCTCGCGAAGATGCCGATAACGCCGCGTTTCTGGCGGCGTGGAAGGAAGGCCGCCTCCTGCTGCAGTCGTGCACGGAATGCGGCTCGACCTTCTTTTATCCGCGTTCCATGTGTCCGTCGTGCTGGTCAACAGCACTCAAGGAAATTACTGCCAGCGGCAAAGGCAGAGTCGTATCCTTTTCGGTGATCTGGCGTCCCAACGATCCAGCCTTCAACGATGAGGTGCCAATCCTGCTCGCTGAAGTCGCCGTTGCCGAAGGCGCCACGCTGATCGCGCGCATCATCGACATCGACCACGACAAGCTGCACAGCGGCATGGCCGTGACCTTGCCACCGCCGGACGTCGCCAAACGTTATCCGCTGCCGATCTTCCAGCCGAGTACAGCATCATGACCAGTCCGCATAAGCTGCGCTACCTCTCTCGCGCCGACGTCGCCGGTCTCGGCATGCCGATGGTGGAAGTCATCGCCGCTGTCGAGCTAGCGCTGCGCGAGAAGGCGGCGGGCCGCACGATGATGCCCGCCAAGCATTGGATACCGGCCTCGCCGCGCCGTTTCTTCTCGGCCATGAGTTCGGCTATTCCCGGCATCAGCGCGACGGGCTGCAAATGGCAGAGCGGATCACCCGATAACGCCGCGCAGGGCCAGCCCTACATCACCGGGCAATACATTCTGAACAGCATGATGACGGGATTGCCGCTCGCCATCATGGATTCGACCTGGATCACGGAAATGCGCACGGCTGCGGCATCGGCCGTCGCCGCCCGCAGCCTCGCCGCCAAACCTGCCCAGACATTCGGCATCGTCGGTTGCGGACTGCAGGCACGCCGGCATCTCGAAGCATTGCACGCCGTATTCCCGCGCCTGAACACAGTGCGCGCTTACGACATCAGTCGCACAGCTGCCGAGAAATTCGCCGCTGACGCGAGGCAACAGTTCGGAGCGGATGTCACCGTCTGTAACGACGCCAAAGCAGCATTCGCAGGTGCCGATGTTGCCGTCACTGCCGGTCCGATCATTCCGGACGGTGCTCGCATCGCCGAGGCCAGCTGGCTTGCCCCCGGCGCGGTGGCTGTGACCATCGACTACGACTGTTATTGGAAGCCGCACGAACTCGGAAAGCTCGACGCTCTTGTAACCGACGATGTCGCGCAACTCGAACATTCCAAGCCGGACGGCTATTTCGTCACCGTGCCGTCGACGATCGAGGAACTAGCGCCGGTCGTCGCTGGAACGCGCACCATCCGCACATCCCCGGATCAACGCATCGGCTGCATCAATCTCGGCCTCGCGCTGGAGGACGTCGCCACCGCGCTCGCGCTTTACGAACGCGCCACGAAAGCTAACGCGGGCGTCGAGTTGCCTATCTGATCGAACCCGAAAGGGAGCGCAGACCATGAGTTCAGCATACATCGAGAGACGCGGTCACGTTTTGGAAATCACCATTGACCGGCCTAAGGTCAATGCCATCGACCTGGACCTCGGCAAGGATCTCTACGCCGCGTTCTGCACCCTGCGCGACGATCCGGAGCTACGCGTCGGTATGTTGACAGCGGCGGGCACGCGCATCTTTTCAGCAGGCTGGGATCTCAAGGCGCTGGCCGCCGCCGAGGATGCCGCCGCGGTCAATGATCTGGCCGTCAACATGCCAGGCGGCTTTGCCGGCATCACCGAATTCTGGGACCTCGATAAACCAGTCATCGGCGCCATCAACGGCCTCGCCATCGGAGGCGGTTTCGAAATCGCGCTCGCCTGCGATGTGCTTATCATGGCCGATCATGCGGAATTTTCGCTACCGGAAATGCAGCGCGGCTTCATTCCAGACGGCGGTGCTGTACAGCGCTTGCCGCGACGCATTCCCTATAACGCCGCGGTCGAATTCATGCTGAGCAGCCGGCGCATGAACGCAGACGAAGCATTGAAATGGGGCCTCGTGAGCCGCGCCGTGCCATCGGATGATCTTTTGTCAGTCACGCGTGACTATGCCGCCGAAATTGCGGAAGGCGCACCGCTGGCAATGCAGGCTCTCCTCGCTGTCGTTCCCGCCCTCGACCGCCTCTCGGAGCGCGAGGCGTTTGAAAAGCTCAAGCCCGGCCGCAGCGGCATTCCGGTCTACGAAAAGATGCTGACGTCCGAAGACTTTGTCGAAGGCCCCCGCGCTTTTACCGAAAAGCGCCCCCCGGTATGGAAGGGACGCTGATGTCAGATGCCGTCCTGCACGAGATCGTCAACGCCGTCGCGTATGTCACGATCAACCGCCCTGAAGTCCGCAACGCCATCGATACGGCGACGTGCCAGGTGCTGGAAGACACGCTGACCACGTGTACCAAAGATCCCACGGTGCGCGTGATCGTCATTCGCGGGGCGGGCGATCGCTCATTTGTTTCCGGTGCCGACGTCCGCGAATTTCGCGACAAGCTTGGAACGGTCGACGGGGCCATCGCCTATGACGAGGCTGTCGAACGGATGCAACAAGTCATCCGTACGGCGCCGCAGCCTGTCATCGCCGCCATTCAAGGGCACGCCATCGGCAACGGCTGCGTTCTGGCCGTAGCCTGCGATTTCCGCATCGCAAGTCAGCGCGCGAAGTTCGGCATCCCGATTGCGAAATTCGGCTTCTTCCTCGGCCCGCCCGATACGGTGCGGCTGGCAGAACTGATCGGCGAAGCCCAGGCACGACGGCTTCTCATGACGGGCGACGTGATCGACGCGGAAACCGCACGGGGCATCGGTCTCGTCGATGATATACACGAGCCAGATGCGCTCGACAGCGCAGTGACGCAGTTCGCTGAGAAGCTCGCCGCCAATGCGCCCCTTTCGATCAAGGCGACAAAGCAGATTCTGGCTCGCTTCGTCAGTCGCTCACCGACCATCGCCGACGGCACTGCGTGGTATCGCGAGATCTACGCCAGCGAGGACCTTAAGGAAGGCATCAACGCGTTTTTCGATAAGCGCACCCCGGGCTTCTCGGGCAAATGAACGGACCTCGAAGTATGGCTCTAGACGCTTCGTCTGCCCGGTCGAATGCCCCGTCCGGTCCGCTTTCCGGTATCACCGTCGTCGACGTCACGCACATGCTGGCGGGTCCCTACTGCACGTGGATCCTCGGCGCACTCGGCGCCGACGTTATCAAGGTGGAAATGCCCGGTCGGGGTGATTTCACCCGGCGCATCGCGCCATTCTCGCACGGCGAGAGCCTGTATTTCCTCAGCGTCAATCGCAATAAGCGCAGCATCGCGCTGGATCTGAAATCTCCGGATGGCAAGGAAGTCTTCCGCCGTCTCACAGCTAAGGCCGACATCATAGTGGAGAACAACCGTGCTGGTGTGATGACGCGCCTGGGTCTCGACTATGCTGCGCTATCGGAAATCAATTCGCGTCTCATCTTTGCCTCCCTCTCCGGTTTTGGCCAGACCGGCCCTTATCGTGACCGCCCGGCATTTGACGCCGTGGTGCAAGCCATGTCTGGCATGATGAGCATCACGGGCGAGCCGGATCGACCGCCCTTGCGTGTCGGCACCTCGATCGGCGACATGGGAGCCAGCCTGTTTGGGGCCGTCGGTATTCTCGCGGCCTTGCAGGAGCGTTCGCGCACTGGGCGAGGTTCAATGGTCGACGTGTCAATGCTCGATTCACAGGTCGCGCTCCTTGAGAACGCAATGGCCCGCTATTTGAATACCGGTGAAGTGGCGCAACGGATCGGCAGTCGACACCCTCTCGTCACTCCCTTCCAAGCTTTCGCGACCGCCGACGCACCGTTGGTCATCTGCTGTGATACGGAAGCGCAATGGCAGGCCCTGTGCCGCACGATTAGCAGGCCGGACTTCATAACCGACGAACGTTTTGCCGACGGCAACGCCCGGACCCGCAATCACGCCGTGCTCGAGCCGCTCTTGCTCGCGGCATTCGCGACCAGGATACGATCGGAATGGCTGAAATTGCTGGAGGAGGCAGATGTTCCCTGTGGGCCGGTCAACTCAATAGCTGATATCGCGGCAGATCCTCAAATAGCGGCACGAGAGATGGTTGTTCAGGTTGGTGCGGACAGATTCGCCGCGATACCAATCCGATCAGCGACGGGCGCTGCGCCGCGGGAAACACCTGCCCCCGCCCTTGGCCAGCATACCGATGCCGTCCTCGCCCAACTTGCATATGGTCCGGAGGACATCGCCCGGCTACGCGCCGCGAAAATCGTGAGCTGACGGTGCCGCTAGGGCGGCGCCCCATCCTTGGCCGGTTCAGTATGATTGGTCGGGGCAGAGGGATTCGAACCCCCGGCCCCCTGCTCCCAAAGCAGGTGCTCTACCAGGCTGAGCTATGCCCCGACTGGCGCTTATCTGGCCTGTTTGGCGCAGCGGGTCAAGGCGCCGTGCAGCGGCAGACGAGCGCCGGTGCATTTTAGACCGGACGATCCCCCTTGGTGACCTTGAGCGTGCGATTGTCAGCCGCCGGGAGCATCCGGGAGGGATCGCGTGTCACAGCCACGTCGATCACCGTCGGGGAAGACGTGTTTTCCAGGCCTTCACGCAGTGCCGTCGACAGCTTTTCCGGATCCGTGACCTTGATGCCGTGGCAGCCGAAGCCTTTGGCGATGGCAGCGTAATCGAGTTCCACCAGATCAGACGACTGGTAAGCTCCCTGCCCGTACATGGCGTGTTGCAGAGCCTTCACATACCCCGACGCGGCGTTGTTGAACACGCAGGCCACGAAGTTCGCACCGAGACGCCGCGCGGTTTCGAGTTCGCCCAGACTCATGTTGAACCCTCCGTCGCCGGTCAGGCTGACGACACGACGTTTCGCACCCGAACCGAGCTGCGCCCCGATGCCGCCCGGAACGCCGTAGCCGATCGAGGCAAAGCCACGGTCCGGCAGGAAGTGGCGGCCCGCCGCCTTTGTGTCGAACATGAGCCCGCCCCAGTGCGCGGCGAACCCACCATCGGCAACCACGATACCGTCCGCGGGCATGGCCTTGTTCAGTTCACCCATCAGCCGTCCGACGTTGATGGGCGTCTCGCGGCTTTCCATGCGATCGGCCGCACCCTTGCGCCATTCCGCCATGAGCACCGGGATCTCAGCGAGATAAGCCGCCCGCCGCTGCGCCGCTGCCTTGCCACTTCCCAAGGCTGCCGCGAGATCCTGCAACGCCAGGCGTGCATCGCCGACCAGGCCGACCTCAGTTCGCGTCGTCCGGCCGATTTCAGTCGGATCGATTTCGATATGGATGACGGGTTTGCCCGGCGGAATGAGCTGGAAGCGCCTGGTGGCGATCTCGCCCAACTTGCAGCCAACCACCAGCAGGCAATCCGACTGCGCGACGAGCCCATTGGCAATCCGGTCATAGCGTCCGAACAACCCCGCCGACAGCGGATGCGTGCACGCAATCGAACCCTTGCCCGACATCGTGTGGGCGACGGGGATGCCGTAAGTTTCGGCCAGGGACAGCAGCGCGTCATAGGCTTCCGAGATATGCACGCCGCCTCCGGCGAGGATCAGTGGACGCTCGGCCTTGGAAAGCAGCGCGGCGGCGCGCTCCAAGTCTGATGCGTCCGGCCGCGCGCGGCGCGCCTGTGCCCGTGTCGTCGCCGGATCGATCCAGAAATCGGCCGCCTCGAAATCCATTTCGCCGTGCGCGATATCTTCCGGCACGTCGATCAGAACCGGCCCTGGCCGTCCACTGGTTGCCACCGCGAAGGCGCGGCGCACGTGTTCCGGCACGCGTTTCAACACCTCGACGCGGATCACTTCCTTCACCACCGGCCGCAGGATTTCGAGCTGCCGCGTCTCTTGCGTCATGTTTTTCCAGGCGTGCTCGCGATTGGCATCGCCAACGATCGCGACCACGGGAATCCCGGCGTTGAGGCTTTCGACCAAGCCCGTCACGAGGTTGGTCGCGCCCGGTCCAAGCGTTCCGTCCACGAGCCCCGGACGGTTCGTGACCTTGGCATAGGCATCAGCCGCAAACGCCCCGCAGCGTTCGTCATTGATGAGCGCGTGTTTGAGGCCCAGCGCACGGCAGGCCTCATAGAACGGCAGCAACTGGAACCCGCCCATGCCGAACATCGGACCGGCACCTGCGAGCTTCAACATCTCGGCCAGCGCCTGTCCCCCCGTCATGCGCCGGGTGGAATTCGATTGATCCTTCTCAGTCACCGCCCTTGCTCCTTGATGCGCGCTTCCACCATCGCCGCCACGAACTCCCGGCAGCTTTGTCCCATTTTGCCGCCGTACCGTCGGGCGGTCTCATTGAGTGCGGAAATATATCCGTCGTTGTAGGTCGAGATACCGTCGCCGATGCGAGCCGAGAACGCCTGCACGCACGCAGCCGCGATGCCGCGCACATCCAGAGCGGGCAATCTGCAAATACCCGCGTCGTCGATGCCGCGGTTGGCGTCGTTGTAGACGGCCGCGAACACCGGCACCTTCACGGCGGTTTCCGGCTTACCGCCAAGCAATCCGCCGTGTGAGGCGCTGACGATGATCTGACCGGCATCATCAGGCTTCACCAATGACACGGAGTCGAGGGCGATTACGGTCACGCCGCCCCGGCTCGCCTCGGTCATGACGTGGCGATGCTCATCCTCCGCAGGCGGTTTCGGCGAGGGCGCAAGATTGGCGCGAGCGAGCGCTGCCATCGCCTGCTCGCATGGCATCCCGATCATCAATCCAAGTGCTGCGGCAGGCGCATTGATCGCCGACAGCACACCGCGCGCCTGGCAGTCCGCCCCATCGCCGATGCGTGCGCTGAGATGCGAGACAGTCGCGGCGGGAACACCCAATCCTGCGAGAAACGGAAGACTGCCCAGTCCGGCAGCCTCGCGTCCGATTCCGGCATCGTTGAGAATGACTGCGGCGACGCCCATGCTCGCAGCGTAGTATCCGGCATATCGGCCTCCGTGCGAGGCGCACAGCGCGACGCGTCCGACGTGCTCGGTTTTCAGATGGGTGACGCTATCAAGGATGAGCGGACCTGGATCCGTCTGCGGCACCTGCGTTTCCTCATAAGGTATGATGATTAGCCATCACGAGGACGGCAGAACACCATAGGCTGCCTGTTGGTGTCGATCAATCTCCGATCAAACCGCCTTGATTTCTTCATCTCCCTGATTAAAGGTCTGACCTTTGCCAACGGCTCGCAGAAGCCGTCGCCAGAGCGAACATGGGATTGGAAGCGATGCCCAATGGGAATTCTGCCCCGGCGCCAGCCGGAGGCAATACGCGCCGCCTCGTGGATCTCTACACGACGATGTTGCGCATCCGCGCCTTCGAGGAGACCGCGCTCGCCGCGCACAAGGCTGGCGAAATTCCGGGACCGTTGCATGTCTCCATCGGCCAGGAGGCCATCGCCGCCGGGCTCTGCGCCAATCTCCGGACTGATGATCGCCTCACCTCCAATCATCGCGGCCATGGGCACGCGCTCGCCAAGGGCGCCGATGCCGGGCGAATGTTCCTGGAACTGTACGGGCGCGACGGCGGCTATTGCCGCGGCAAGGGCGGCTCCATGCATATCGCGGATTTTTCCGTAGGAATGCTTGGCGCGAACGGCGTCGTCGCAGGCGGCATCCCGATCGCGGTGGGTGCGGCACAAGGCCTGAAGCTGCTCAAATCCGACGCCATCGCCGTCTGCATGTTTGGCGACGGCGCCATCAATCGCGGTCCTTTCCTTGAAGGACTGAACTGGGCCGCGCTGTATCGCCTGCCGATCCTGTTCGTCTGCGAGGACAATGGCGTCGCCGCGTTTACCGCTGCCAGCAGCGTCACGGCCGGTCCCGGTGTCGCTGCGCGGTCTGAATCGCTCGGGGTGCCTGCGATCTCGATCGACGGCAACGACGGACTGGCCGTCGATGAAACCGCAGCACGGCTGATCGCTGAAATCCGTCGCGGCGACAGCCCCCGCCTGCTCCACGCGCGCACCTATCGCTGGACCGGCCACACCTCGACCGACGCCGCGGCTTGGCGCGATCCTGTTGAAGTGGAAGCCGGAAAGGCGCGCTGCCCCATCGCACGGATGAAATCACTTCTGGTGGACCGCGGTATCGAGCGCGCAGAACTCGACGCCTTGGAGGCGCGGGCGCATCGCGAGATGGAGGATGGACGCGCCGCCGCCAAGGCCGCACCCTGGCCTCCCGCATCGGTTGCCTACGAAGACGTCCAGGATACGGGAGCCGTGCAATGAGCGAGGTCACACTTCTTGAAGCCGGCCGTCTCGCCGTTCAGCAGGAAATGCGCCGCGATTCCACCGTGTGGGTGCTCGGCGAGGACGTCGCGCGCGGCGGACTATGGGGCCAGTATCGCGGCTTTCTCGATGAATTCGGACCGGACCGTGTCGTCTCCACGCCGATTTCGGAGAGCACCATCATGGGGGCTGGCCTCGGTGCGGCATTGGTCGGCACACGGCCCATCATCGAGATGCGCATCTTCGACTTCGCGATGTGTGCCATGGACGAGCTGGTCAATCAGATCGCCAAGGTGCGCTATATGTTTGGCGGGCAAGCCAGACCTGCCGTTGTCGTGCGCATGCCGCACGGGATGTGGCGCAATTCGGCGGGCCAGCATTCGCAGATGCTGGAATCCTGGTTCGTTCATTTGCCGGGCGTCGTGGTCGTCGCTCCCGCGAGCGCAGAGGACGAAGCCGGATTGATGGTCTCCGCCATTCGCAGCGACGATCCGATCCTGTTCTTCGATCCCAAGGCAATCTGGCACGTTCCGGGTCGGGTGCCCGAACAGATCGCGCCCATCCCGTTCGGCAAGGCGCGCCCGCTCAGCACGGGAAACGATCTGACGCTCGTTACCTGGAGCGCGCTCGTTCCCGACGTCGTGGCAGCCACCGAGAGGCTCACCGAGCACGGCCTCTCCGTTGATGCCTATGATTTGCGGACACTTTGGCCCTGGGACGAGGAGGCCATCGTCGCATCGG
This sequence comes from Pseudomonadota bacterium, assembly GCA_023423275.1. Classification (GTDB taxonomy): domain Bacteria; phylum Pseudomonadota; class Alphaproteobacteria; order Rhizobiales; family Hyphomicrobiaceae; genus ZC4RG25. Next base: position 42,003 of record JAFAFW010000065.1, on the reverse strand, counting down.
TCAAGCGCACCGGGCGCCTGCTGGTGGCGCACGAAGCCGTTGAGGTCGGCGGCTTCGGCGCGGAGATCGTCGCCCGCGTGATCGACCGGCTCGGTCCTGCCGGCGTGAAGGCGGCCAAACGCATCGGCGCGCCGCGCATTCCCATTCCCTTCGCGCCAACGCTGGAAAATGAACTGCGCGTTACGCCCGATAAGATCGTCACCGCCGCGAAGGCGATGATGGACTGACGCTGAGGATCAGTTGCCCGGCCACATATCGCCGAGGCGATAGCCGGTCGGAAACGGATCGGTCGGATCGAGCAGATACTGGTGCAATGCGGTGATCCAGGCCCGGCCTGAGATTTCAGGACGCACCGCCGGTTTACCCACGACTGTCGTCGTTTCCAGGATGCGGCCATTGAATGTCGTGCCGATGATCGATTCGTGCACGAACAGCTCGCCTTCCTTGATCAGTCCCCGCGCGTGCATCACAGCCAGACGCGCACTGGTTCCGGTTCCGCAAGGCGAGCGGTCGTGACGACCCGGAGAGACGATCACGGTATTGCGGGCTTTCTTGATCCCCTGCTCGGTACGCAGCGGACCGTAGAAGAGTGTCTGATTGATCGTATGGATCTCAGGGTTTTCGGGGTGGACGGCAGGAGCCTGCTCCGCCGCCGCCTTCTTGATGCGCTCTCCCACCTCGACCAGCTCGCGCGCCTCCGACGGCACGATCTGGTAGCCTAACGCCTGCGCATCGACGAGCACGTAGATCATGCCGCCATAGGCGACATCCACCTTGATCGTCCCGAGGCCCGGGACCTCCACCGGATGGTCGAGATAAAACACGAACGCCGGGACATTCTGGAACGTCACCCGCTCGCACTTGCCGTCGCGGCAGGTCGCCTTCACACGGATCAGGCCGCCTGGAGCGTCCAGCGTCAGCAGCGTTTCCGGCTCCTGCATCGGGATCATCCCGGTCTCAAGCAGAACCGTGGTCGTGCAGATGGTGTTGCTGCCGGACATGGGCGGATAGGAATCCGGCTCGATGATGATGAACCCCGCATCCGCCTCCGGATGGGTCGCGGGCAGCACGAGGTTCGTGCACAGGGTCACCTTCCCGCGCGGCTCCTGCAGCAGGAAATTGCGCAGGTCGTCCGCCTGCGTCTCCAGATAGCGGGCCTTCTCGAACATGGTCTTGCCGGGAACGTCGAGCACGCCTCCGGTGATGACCTCGTTGAGCTCCCCTTCGACGTGAGCCCCGACCACGGTAATCATCCTGCTTGCGCGCATGCCCGCTTCTCCGACTGCCAACGGCACATGTCCTAAACGAGGATGCCCCATCTCTCCAAGCCCACTTACGCATCCCAATCCGCTTTTGCGCGTTTCACCGGGGCTGGGCTGCGGAAGCGATCAGCCGAAGTTGCCTCAGCATCCTCTAGCGATTGGATGGAGACTTCAATGGCCGTCGTCACTCACGACATCCCCCACGTCGAGGAGGGGTATTCCACTGCAAGCGCCCTCGTTCTCGCGCTTTCGCTGGTCGGCGCGGGATTGCTGGCCGTTGCGCTATTCATCGAGGGGCTAATGCTGTCCCAGACGGAACGCCTGAGCGGAGACATTTACGCTCTCTCCGGGCTTGCCGGCTATCTCGCCGTCTGGACGTTGAGCCTGCTGTTCGTCAAGCACTCCTGACCTCGACGCCTGATGTCCTTCCGATAGCAGGCACACAAGCGCCTGCTTCCACTGGAGCGGCCGTGCGACTATGGTCGCGGCTCTGTGCCATGGAGGAAGGACAGTGGCTATGGCGGAGCAGATCAAGGTCGTGCGCACGGATCGCGAGCTGGAGTGCCCCGGCGTGGATGCCGCGCTCCAGGCGTATGGCGCGCGCGTCGTCCTGCTCCCCGATGGCATCAGCGAAGACCGGTTGATCCGGGAGGTCGCCGACGCTCACCTGGTCCTGATGTGCTACACACCGATCACCGCGCGGGTCATTGAACATGCGCCCAAGCTCAAAGGCATCGTGAAGTATGGGGTCGGCATCGACGCCATCGACATCCCGGCCGCCCGGAAGCGGCGCATCCCGGTGGTCAACGTGCCCGAGTACGCTGAAGAGACGGTTGCCGAAGGCGCATTCGCGATCATGATCGCACTGGCTAAGCAGCTCCGCCCGATCCTGCGCGAGATGGATCAGGAAGGCTGGGCCTGGCCGACATCAAAATGGCTCGGCAGCGATATCGCGGGAAAGACGGTCGGACTGATCGGCGCCGGCAAGATCGGCCGCAGCATGGCGCGCATGGCGGGGAAAGGTTTCCGCGCCCGTGTCCTGGCCTATGATCCGCACGTGGATGCCGACACATTGCAGCAGGCCGGGATCGAGAAGCGGACCGACCTCAATGCGATGCTGGCCGAGTGCGATTTCATCTCGGTTCATAGCATCCTCAACGAGTCGACCCGCCATCTGATCGGCAAAGAGCAGTTCGCTGCGATGAAGCCCTCGGCGGTTCTGATCAACGTCTCGCGCGGCGCAATCGTCGATGAGGCGGCCTTGGTGCAAGCGCTCAAGGAAGGCACCATCGCCGGTGCCGGGCTTGATGTCTATTCCATCGAGCCGCTCGCGAAAGCGGGTCATCCGATGAGCGACCTTTTCGAGAAGGACAATGTGATCCTGTTTCCGCACCTCACATTTTACACGCGTGAGGCCATGCAGCGCCTGGAAGAGGATACGCTCGCGCGTTGCTACGAAATCCTCGAAGGACGTCCCGTGCTGGTCCGGTCACGCGACCCGCGCCTTCTCGCGCAGGAACACGGCGTGACGTTCACGGCTTGAGCGACGACTGCCGGGTCGATGATACCGCCGTCATTGCGGCGGTATCTCGATCAATTCTGCATGCCCCAGCGCCGCACGGTCACCTTCTCGATATTGTGGAAGATGAGGTTCTCGACCAGCAGACCGATCAGGATCACCGCGAACAGCCCCGCGAATACCGACGGAATATCGAGCATGTTCTTGCTCTCGTAGATGAACCAGCCGAGGCCGCCCTGGCCGGAACTGGCGCCAAACACCAGCTCGGCCGCAATCAGTGTGCGCCACGCGAAGGCCCAGCCGATCTTGAGACCCGTCAGAATGCTCGGGAAGGCTGCCGGAATAAGGATCTTGAACACAAATCGCATCCCGCTGAGACCGTAGTTGCGTCCCACCATGCGCAACGTGTTCGAAACCGCGCGGAACCCGGAATGGGTATTGAGCGCCACGGCCCACAGAACGGCGTGAATGAGCACGAAGATGATGCTCTTGTCGCCGAGGCCGAACCAGACCAGCGCCAACGGCAGCAGCGCGATCGACGGCAGCGGGTTGAACATCGACGTCAGGGTTTCCAGCAAATCCGTGCCGACGCGGCTCGTCATCGCAAGCACCGTCAGACCAAGCGCCAGCGCCAGGCCAAGTACATATCCCTGCAAAAGCAGCCGTACCGAATTCAGCGCCTTTGCCGGGATCACACCCGATGCAATCGCGTCGAAAAATGTTCGTAATGTCTCCGTGAACGTCGGGACGAGCAGCGGATTATTGAGCTGGCGCGCATAGACCTCCCAGATCGCCGCGATGACCAGCAACAGGATCGTCTTTCGGACAGCCCCATTGTTGTAGAGCTTCTCCCAGATGCTCAACGGCTTTTCGACGACGCCGAATTCCTGGTTCAGCGGCCCTTCGTGGATGTACTCCGGCCGCGGTTGCGGCTCCCCCCGCTGGGGATGATGCATGACGTCAGTCATGAACGGGCACTCCTGCCTCTTCGACCTGGTCGGCGAACAGCATCTTGTGAATGCGCTCGGACAGCTTGAGGCCGGATTGCGGATCGACGACATCGGTGCCGTCGCTGTTCAGCTCGGCTTTCACCTGCCCGGGATGCGGCGACAACAACAGGATGCGACTGCCGATGCGGACAGCTTCGGGAATGGAGTGTGTGACGAACAGCACCGTGAAGCGCGTGTCCTCCCACAGTTGCATCAACTCGTCCTGCATCCGCCGTCGCGTCAAGGCATCGAGCGCGGCAAACGGCTCGTCCATCAGCAGGACGTCAGCCTCCATGGCCAACGCGCGGGCGATCGCGACGCGCTGCTTCATGCCGCCCGACAGCATGTGCGGATAGCTGTCGACGAACTTCGACAGATTCACCTTGGCAAGCGCTTCCAGCGCCTTTTCCTCGGCCGCGCGCCCCTTCAGCTTGCCGGATGATTCAAGCGCGAACATCACGTTCTTCTTGACCGTCTTCCACGGCAGAAGCTGATCGAATTCCTGAAACACCATCACCCGATCCGGACCGGGCTTTGAAATCGTCACGCCCTTCAGGGTGATCCGGCCTTCCGTCGGTTGCATGTAACCGGCGATAGCCTTCAGCATCGTCGACTTGCCGCAGCCGGAAGGGCCGAGAATGACGTAGCGCTCCGACGGCATCACGTCGAAGCTGACGCGATAGGTGGCCGTCACCAGATGGTGCGTTGTCTTGTATTGCAGCGTCACGCCGTCCACCGATAGCAGGGGGACGGCCTGCGAATTGGAAAGATCCACGCAGTTGGGCTCCAACGAAATCGCGACCGGCCGAAGCCGATCGCGAGCTTCATGTCTGGCTCTTACTGAGCCTCGGGGAACAGCAGTTCTTTTCCGCTCGTCGGCTTGTTCTTGTAATTGCCGGTCCGCGCCATGAACTGGATCATGCCGTCGATCGCCGAGACTTTGGTCGTGAACTCGTGCTCAGGATTGTTGAGCAGCTCCAGCACTTCCTCGGTCGGCATCTTATCGCGAGACATCTTCGTGTAGGTCTCGGCCGCAAGCTTCCTGTCCTTGTTGACGATATCCGTCGCCTCGTTCAGCGCATCGAGATACGCCTTGTAGAGCTTCGGATTCTCTTCACGGAACTTGGCGGTGGTCGCCACGACGTTGAACGAGAACGGCGCGCCGAGAATGTCGGTCGACGTCATCAGACGGCGGATACCCGGCGTCTTGGCCTGCCGGAACTGGAACGGCACGGATGAGAAGTTGGCCGTGACGTCCTTGTTGCCGCTGACCATCGCAATGGTCGCATCAGGGTGAGACATCGTCACCGTCAGATGATCGAGCTTGGTGTGGTTGCCCTGACCGAACTCTTTCTCGGCAGCCATCTGCAGCAGGATGGCCTGGTTGGAGACCTTCACCGCCGGGACGGCGATACGGTGGTTTTCCTTGAAGTCCTTGATGCCCTTGATGCTGTCGTCCTTGACCATCAGGGCCAGCGGCAACGCGTTGAGGCCCGCGGCGCCCATGACATTGATCGAACCCTTGGTGCGGTCCCAGATCGTCATGAGGCCCGGCACGCCGAGCGATACGAAATCGACGTTGCCGGAAATCAGAGCATCGTTCATGACGTCGGATGAGCGGAATGTATTCCACTCGACCGTGATGTCACCGAGACCCGCCGCTTTCGCGTGTTTCTCGACGAGCTTCTGATCCTCCATAATCATGTACTGCACATAGCCAAGCCCGAATTGCTTGGCAGCGCGCAGCTTATTCGCTTCCGCCGCAACAGGCTGGGAAAGTGAAAATACGGCCAGCGCGGCAACACCTGCCGCCAACAATCTCGGAATCATGCTTCCTCCAATATATTCGTCGCGTTATTGCTTGCGGAGGATTGTAAGCGTTATCACGCTCCCGTCAACAATGCATACGTTGTTATTATCCGACTCCGTCCCTGCGCGAACGATCCGGCGGGCGCCGCCTCACATGTGGATCACGCGCCCGTATGCATCGAGAACGCTTTCGTGCATCGTTTCCGACAGTGTCGGATGCGGGAAAACAGTGTGCATGAGGTCTTCTTCCGTCGTCTCGAGGCCCATCGCGATCACGAACCCCTGGATCAGCTCGGTTACCTCCGCGCCGACCAGATGCGCGCCGAGAAGCTGGCCGGTCTTGGCGTCGAACACAGTCTTCGCCAAGCCCTCAGGCTCACCCAGCGCGATGGCCTTGCCGTTGGCGCGGAACTGGAAACGTCCGACTTTCACGTCGTAGCCCGCTTCCTTCGCCTTCGCCTCCGTCAACCCGACGGACGCAACCTGCGGATGACAGTAGGTGCAGCCCGGAATTTTTAGCTTGTCCATCGCGTGTGTGTCCAGGCCCTTGATGGTCTCGACGCAGATGACACCTTCGTGTTCCGCCTTATGCGCCAGCATCGGCGGACCTGCGACGTCGCCGATCGCGTAGACGCCGGGAACATTCGTGCGGCCCCGGCCGTCGGTCACGATCATGCCGCGCTCGACCTTCACGCCGAGCTTCTCCAGGCCCAGATTCTCAACGTTGCCGACCACGCCGACAGCCGAGATCAGACGATCGGCCGTAATCGTCTCTGTTTTCCCGTTTCCAAGATCGATATGTGCCGTGACGTTGTTTGCGCCTTTGTCGATCTTGGTCACTTTGGCGCCTGTGAGAATGCGCATGCCCTGCTTCTCGAATTGCTTGCGGGCCAGCGCTGCGATCTCCGCATCTTCCACGGGCAGGATCTGCGGCAGCAGCTCGACGACCGTGACGTCGACGCCGAATGTCCGGTAGAACGACGCGAACTCGATGCCGATCGCGCCCGATCCCATCACCAGCAAAGACTTCGGCATCTCCGGCGGCACCATTGCCTCGAAGTACGTCCAGATCAGCTTGCCATCGGGATCGATGCCCGGCAGCACGCGCGGCCGCGCCCCGGTCGCGATAATGACGTGCTTGGCCTTATAGGTGCCCGCGCCGAGAACGCCCTTCGGAACAGCAGGCTGCGGCTGCATCGGCGGCTTTTTGGTCGCGACCACGCTGATTTCGCCGGGCTTGGTCAGCGTCGCCTCGCCCCAGATCACGTCGATCTTGTTCTTCTTCATTAGGAACGTGACACCGGTGTTCAGCGTCGTCGACACCCCGCGCGAGCGCTTGATGATGGCGCCGGCGTCATAGCCCAGCTTCTCGATGGTCAGCCCGTAGCTCTTGCCGTGCTCGGCATTGCGATACACCTCCGCCGAACGCAGCAGCGCCTTGGTCGGAATGCAACCCCAGTTCAAGCAGATGCCACCCAGATGCTCGCGCTCGACGATGGCCGTCTTGAAGCCGAGTTGCGCGGCGCGAATGGCTGCGACGTAGCCGCCAGGCCCCGAGCCGACCACCACCACGTCGTAGGTATTATCCGACATTGCCAATCCTGGGTTCGAGGGAAAGACCAAAGTGAAGGCCCCGCCGCATGCGCAACGGAGCCTATGCATTCAAGCGGATTGTAGCCCCCTCTGCCAAGGGGCTTCGGTCCAACGACCTAAACGTGGCAGCGCGCGCCAAGATAATAATTGAGCAGCTCGTTGTAGCGATCAACTTCGGCTTGCGCTTGTGGCGACATCTTTTGTCCGCTTGTCGAGGCTTCAACCTTGGCCCTCGTACCCTTGGCGTCAAGGCGGTTCAGCTCTGCGCGCACGGTTTGGCAGCTATAGCCCGACGGCATCGCACGTGCGCCCGGATCGCCGTTGCGACGATTGCCATCGTCGCTCGCGCACCCTGCCAGAACACAAACGGCTGCCAATCCAGCCAAGCGTGCAGCCCTGAGAACCGCTGGTCGACGAAACAAGAGGACCTCCTTTCGTCGGAATGAAACCAGTCGCCGTCTTGAACACAGGTGCATTGAAACCGCAACCCCCCGCGAGGTCGCGCTCTACGAAACGGGCAATGACTGTTTCTTGCGTGCAATCATTGCTGAACAAGGCGTCACTGCAGGATGTTGGCGATCAATTTGGACATCGCCAGCCCCAGTCTCTCCTGACCGGCCTCGTCGAGATGAACCCCATCAATGGGACTAGGCTCGGCGGCCTCTGCCATGGAATAGAACGGCACAGAAAGCTGATCCGCCAGCGCACGGTACAAACGCTGCTGCTCGTCCGTTTTCTCCGGAGCCCCGCGGAATTTCTGCTCCAACAGACCTGCAGGAGCCGTAATACGCGGCGGCGCGAGCAGAAAGGCACGCGGCGGAGGCCCGGCGGGTTCTCCGTGCCACCCGAGAACCTTCTCCAGCAGCACCTGCGCACCGAGCATCGATTCATAGGCACCGAGATGTTGATGCCATTGCAGATCGTTGCAGCCGAGCGCGATAATCACGAGATCGAGCGGCGCGTGACAGGCCAGCATCATATCGAGATGCGCGGCACCGTTGCGCCATGGCTTCCAGGGCTCGTCGCGGCACGTCGTCCGCCCATTGAGGGCTTCGACGACGATGTGCACGTCCCCGCCCAGGCGCGTACCCATGATCGTCGTCCAGCGCCGGTCGTAAGGCATTCTGTCTGGAACGCCCGGCTGACGCCCCCAGGTTTGACTATCCCCGTAAACCAGAACGCTTTTCACGCTCCCAATCCCCAGCAAGTGAAGCCGGGCAGCATATGGCAACCCGGCTTATACCATCGCGCCTGACGGCCCTCAGGGCCCATCAGCCTGCGGCATGATCGGTGCCGGCTGTGACGCAGGCACGGCGTTGGCCACGGTCGTCGGAGCCGCTGCCGGTGTTGCCGCCGGCGCTGCCGCAGCCGTCGTCGTGGCTGGCGTCGTCGGCGTCAGGCCACAGCGCGCCTGATAATCGGCATTGGCCTTATTGAGCTCATTGGCCTTGGCGAGATCAGCCGGCTTCATCCGATATTTCTTGGCGGCGGCCTTCTCGACCTTGTCGGCGACTCCGTCCTTCCGCAGCCCTTCGATCTGCGTCGTCAACGTGACGCAGACCGGATCGACCTTCGGCTGTTCAGGAATAGAGGCCGTCGTGATGCCCCCGAGCAAGGCACCGTCACTCGAGCAGCCCGCGAGCAGCAGTGCGCCGACCAGCACGGGTACAGGCGCGCGAAGCAGTCTAAACATGGTCAAATACCCCAGAATGAGTGTCCATGTGCGATGACGCAGCACACCGGAATCGAATCTCCGCGACTCTGCTTAGGCGGCACATGCAGCCGTCACAAGCTCTGCGCCGGACTTACCGACAGTCACTATGCTGAGAAAGCCGTTTGCCTGTGGAGATCTCCTTCAAGTGTCTGAGTTGACACAAGAAGACCCATGAGCGCTGCAATATCCGCTCATAAAACTCACGCGAAAATGTGAGATAAGATGCGCCCGTGAAGCGCGCGCAAGGTCAGCCGATCAAGCGGACAATCCGCGACCAGAACAGCGCGAGACCGTATCCAACCGTGATCGCCACACCAAGAACAATCACCTGCTTGCCGATCTGCGTGGCCAGCCCGAGATTGCGGATCTGCTCGATCATCGGTGTCAGTATTTCGTGATCGAGATTCCGAAGGGCCCATACCAGGTCGATCGTGAACAGCACTGCGATCAGGGCCGCGCACATCGCCAAGGACAGCCAGAACCGACCGCGCAACAGCTTGAACCAGATCCACCCGCACGCGAGCCCGATTACCAGCATGATCGGCAGCACGATAACAGCGCTCATGACGTTGACGCTGCCCTGGAAACACTGACCGGCGTTGACGTTCGATGCCGCCGCCGCGATCGAGCTGCAGATGTAGCCCATGCCGTAGCCGATCAGGAAGCTGAACACTTCGGTGATCACAAACAGCAGCAGGGCACTGACAAACACCACGAAGAAGATGTTGCGGCTGCCGGTGACAGCCTGCACATGTGTCCGGTTGACCTGACGGCGCAACAGCAACCGCCGCGCCACATCGAATACCGGGATGGACAGGACGTACGTCAGGTTCTTGACGGCATCGAGCGCGCCGGCCATCGGGCCAGACGCCGGCAGCATCCCAATCGCCATCCCGGCGCCAACCGTGAACAGAATTGTCGCCAAGGCGGCTACGAACGTCGGACGATCCAGCGCAATCAGGCTGGGGGCGGACGACGTGGTAACGCTCGCTTCGGCGACAGCGGTGTTCATACCAGCATCCTTACAGGGTCCTCTATGAGGGACCGGAATGCAGCCAGCAACTCGGCGCCGAGCGCACCGTCGATCACGCGGTGATCGCACGACAGCGTGCAGCTCATAATTGTAGCGATCTCCACTTTGTCGCCCACCACAATCGGCTTCTTTTCCCCAGCGCCCACTGCAAGGATCGACGCGTGTGGCGGATTGATCACCGCATCAAATGACGTCACGCCATACATGCCGAGGTTGGAAATCGACGTCGTGCCGCCCTGATACTCATGCGGCGCGAGGCGCCGCTTGCGTGCACGCGCAGCCAGATCCTTCATCTCGTTGGAGATTTCGGAAAGCGACTTGATCTCCGCCTGGCGGATCACCGGCGTGAACAGGCCGCCTTCGATCGCCACCGCGACGCCGACGTCGGAATACTTGTGGCGCAGCATACCCTGTTCGGTCCACGTGGCATTCGCAGCCGGAACCTGCTGCAAAGCCAACGCAAGCGCCTTGATCACGAAGTCATTGACCGACAGCTTGAAGGCGCGCGGACCTTCCTTCGGGGATGTCATGTTGATCCGCTCGCGGGCGCGCAGCAATTCGTCGAGGCGGCAATCCATGCTGAGGTAGAAGTGGGGGATCGTCTGCTTCGCCTGCGTCAGGCGCTGCGCGATCACCTTGCGCATCCCATCGTGCGGCACGACCTCATAGGACGTCTTGTCGTAGAGCGCGAGCACCTTGTCGTCGGCCATCGGCTGGAGAGCGGCGACGGACGGTTGTGGCGCTGTCGCGCCGCGCGTCGCAAGAGCCGTCCCCGCCTTCGCTGTGCCGGACGCTTTTGCCTCCTCGACGTCGCGCTTCACGACGCGACCATGCGGACCGGAGCCCGCGACCGCCGCAACGTCAATCCCCGCTTCGCTCGCCAGGCGGCGCGCCAATGGAGATGCAAACACGCGCTCGGCGTGTCCATTGCTCTTCGGAGCCGCAACCTCCTTTTCCGCAGGTGCAGCAGGCGGCGGTGGAGCAGCCTTCGGAGCGGCGGCTTGAGCCGCCGGTGCTGCAGCCGGGGTGGACGCGGCGGCTTTCGGCGCTTCCGTCTCGGGTGCCTTGGCCGGGGCGGAACCGGCACTGCTGGCGGCGGCTTTGACGTCCTCCCCCTCAGCGGCGATCACCGCGATCGGCGTATTGACCTTCACGCCCTCGGTGCCTTCCGCAACCAGGATCTTGGCAACCGTGCCCTCGTCGATGGCCTCGACTTCCATCGTCGCCTTGTCGGTCTCGATCTCGGCGACGACCTTTCCGGAGGTGATCTTATCCCCCTCCTTAACGAGCCACTTCGCGAGCTTGCCCTCCTCCATGGTCGGCGACAGTGCGGGCATCAAAATCTGGACGGGCATGGGCAGCGGCCCCCTTCTTCTCTTCGGCCGCGTGCGGCCAGCGGTAAATGAACGTCATGTAGGCAAGAGCGACATACACAGCGAGCGCCACGGTCCAGCCGATGCCGACACCGAGCTCCTGCTGCGAAAACGGCAGCATCTGCGCCACTTCAATCGGCAACGGATTGCGCAGCGGCGCCAGCGCAAATGAGGGATTGGGCAGCTTGTCCCATGTCGCGAACAAGCTGTTCTGCATGGTTTGGACGACGGCTGCCGTTCCACCGAGGAACATCAAGCCGATGGACAACAGCACGAACGCCATGAAGCGCAGGGCCAGCGGCGCCCGGTAGAGGAACAGATACAACGCGGCGAGATAGGCCGACACCATCGTGAAGAACATCGAGAAAATAGTCAGCACAGCCTGGATCGCTTCGAACAGGCCTTGGAGGATTTCCGACTCGTTCATGCCGCAGTCCCCGATACCTTGACCCTCACCGGCATCCAGTAGGAACGCCGCCTGCTGCGGCGCGCCTGAGCCGTCTCACCAGCATAAGTTACCGGATCGGCATCGCGGCCTGCAAACTCCGGGATCGCCAAGCCCGCGACATTGATCACCGCAATCGACATATCAGGATCGTCCTGCACCGCGCCGACATAGGTCCCGCACCTCGCACACACCAGGTAATCGGCGAGCTTCAAGCCGAATCTGTAGCGATTGACGGCTTCAGCCGAGGCCAGCGTGATCTCGGCGTGCCCCGCGTTGTCGGAAATCGTCCGCGTCCCGCGTGGACGGCAGAACCCGCACTGGCACGCGCGCAGCCGAAAATCACCGGCCGGGCGCGACAGCTCGAGCACCACCGTCACGGCGCCGCAATGGCACCCTCCAGAATAGCGGTACGCGGGTGTCGGCATGCGCCACCTCAGGCGTAAAGCACACTCTTCGCCGCTTCGACGACCTGCTCGGCGTGTGGAAGCGCCAGACGTTCGAGGTTGGCGGCGTATGGCATCGGAACGTCGGCTCCAGAGACCTTGGCGGGCGGCGCATCGAGATAATCGAACGCCTGGATCGCAACTTGCGCGCAGATCTCCGACCCGACCGAGCACACCGGCCAGGATTCCTCCACCGTGACGATCCGGTTGGTCTTACGGACGGACTCCAGCACGGTTTCGATATCCAACGGCCGGATCGACCTCAGATCAATCACCTCAGCCTCGATCCCATCCTGAGCCAGCCGTTCCGCAGCGTCGAGCGCGTAGACCATGCCACGCGACCACGACACGATGGTAACGTCCTTGCCGGGACGCGCGATGCGGGCCTTGCCGATCGGCACCAGCCAGTCCTCGACCTTCGGCACAGGGCCGGACGCGCCGTAGAGGATCTCGTTTTCGAGAACGAGAACCGGGTTCGGATCGCGGATGGCGCTTTTCAGAAGGCCTTTGGCATCGGCCGGATTGGACGGCGCGACCACCTTCAATCCCGGGATATGCGCGTACCAGGACGAGTAATCCTGGCTGTGCTGCGCGGCGACACGGGCCGCAGCTCCATTCGGCCCGCGAAACACCATCGGGCTGCCCATCTGTCCACCCGACATATACAGCGTCTTCGCGGCCGAGTTGATGATCTGATCGATCGCCTGCATGGCGAAGTTCCAGGTCATGAATTCGACGATCGGCTTGAGGCCCGCCATCGCGGCACCGACACCGATGCCCGCAAAGCCCTGCTCCGTGATCGGCGTGTCGATGACGCGCCTGTCGCCAAACTCGTCGAGCAGCCCCTGGCTCACCTTGTAGGCGCCCTGATATTGCGCAACCTCTTCGCCCATGAGGAAGACGTCGGGATCGCGGCGCATTTCCTCGGCCATCGCGTCGCGCAACGCTTCGCGCATCGTCTGCGTCACCATCTCCGTGCCGGGAGCGATTTCCGGGGCGACCGTCACGGCAGCGGCCGGCGGCGGTGGCGCTTTCTCAGCCTTCTCGGCGGGTTTGGCTGCGGCGGGCGCCGGCTTGTTTTCCTGCGTCTTCGGCTGCGGGGCCGCAGGTACGGTGCCCGGAGCTTCGCCATCGGCCAGAATGACGGCGATCGGCGTATTGACCTTGACGTTCTCCGTCCCTTCCGGGATCAGGATTTGACCGAGCTTACCTTCATCGACCGCTTCCACTTCCATGGTGGCCTTGTCGGTTTCGATCTCGGCAATCACCATTCCGGATTTGACCTCGTCGCCTTCTTTGACGAGCCACTTGGCGAGCTTGCCCTCCTCCATCGTCGGGCTGAGCGCAGGCATCAGGATCTGGGTTGGCATTTCGGGGGGATCTCTCGGGTCCTAAACGGGCTACTGGGCGCTCCATCTCCCGCAAGCGGGAAGACGGCCAGGAAAAGGAACGAGCGGCGTCACGTCGGTCGCCGCCCGTATGTTTCATCGGAGAACATCCGTCCACAACTCGGCGGGATCGGGTTCCGGATCGTTCTGTGCAAACTCCGCGGAAGCATTCACGGTCGCCCGGATTTTGGCGTCGATCGCCTTCATCTCCTCCTCGGTCGCAAACTTGCGCTCCAGCAGACGGGCGCGCACGCGCTCGATCGGATCGCGCTCCTCGCGGACTTTGTCGACTTCCTCGCGCGTCCGGTACTTGGCGGGATCGGACATCGAGTGGCCGCGATAGCGATACGTCAGCATTTCGAGAATGTAGGGACCACCGCCTTCGCGGGCGCGCTTGACCGCACGCTCACCGGCCGCCTTCACCGCCCGGACATCCATGCCGTCGACCTGCTCGCCGGGAATGTCGAACGAACGGCCGCGCTGCGAGAAGTCCGTGGTCGCCGCCGAACGCTCGACCGACGTGCCCATCGCGTACTTGTTGTTCTCGATGACGAAGATGATGGGCAGCATCCACAGCTTGGCCATGTTGAAGGTCTCGTAGACCTGGCCCTGGTTGGCTGCACCGTCACCGAAATAGCAGAATGTCACATGGTCGTTGCCGCGATACTTGTTGGCAAACGCCAGACCTGCCCCAAGTGGCACGTTGGCGCCAACGATGCCGTGTCCGCCGAAAAATTGCTTTTCCACGGAGAACATGTGCATCGAGCCACCCTTGCCCTTGGAGTAGCCTCCGCGGCGGCCGGTCAACTCGGCCATCACGCCGTTGGGGTCCATGCCGGTGGCCAGCATGTGCCCATGATCGCGATAGGTTGTAATAACCTGATCACCGGTCTTGCCCGCCATCTGCAGACCGACGACGACCGCTTCCTGACCGATATAGAGATGGCAGAAGCCGCCGATGAAACCCATGCCGTAGAGCTGCCCCGCCTTCTCCTCAAAACGGCGGATCAGAAGCATCTCGCGATAGGCGAGCAGTTCTTCATCGCGGGAAAACTCCTCGACCGCGACGCCCGCATTTCCTCCCGACTTCCGTCCCTGACCGCCGGCCCCGTTGACGGGTGGCTGGCTGCCGGTCGTTTTGACGCTGGTTGAACCCCGCGTTACATCCGCAGGCGCCATAAGGCCTCCTCTGAAAGATGGATGCTGCATCCGATTTGGCCAGCAAACTACACGAGCACCCTGGCCTTTGCCAGAGCTTCGGCGCCCATCTTCCATACCGTTTCAGAGGTCGCTCAAAGGCCGAATATACGGGCAAAACTCTGTGTGCAGCGCAGCAAACCACGCCCCACGGATTAGATCCAGGCCATCGATGGAACAATTGATCTAAAGCGTCCGGTCTACGGACGCAGGATCACGACATCCCCGGGGCGGGCCATGCCCAGAACCCCAATGGCGACTTCCTCGACGAGATCGGGATGCGGACGGTCCGGACGGAGCAAGAGGACGTCGCGCTGAAGCACGGCGCGCACGGTTTCGAGACCGGCCACCTCGCGCTCCAGCACTTTGGAGCGCTCGACTAACCGCGATCGCGCCTCGAAACCGTGTTTGCCCGTGATCGTGTGATGGATGAAGTAGGCCTGCAACATAAGGCAGCTAAGCAGAACCAGGGTGAGCTGCCGAGACCTCCTCTTCCGTCGATCTGGATTTGTGCTACGCAGAACCATTGACGTACTCGCCTGCAACACGACCCTTGTAGCAGGGGCATTGTTAAAGGCAGGTAAAGCGGCGAAGCAATTTGCATCGCCGCTCACCATTTTCCCGCTGCGCGCTATTGCAGCCCAAGCGCCGGAGTTCGGGTAATCGCTGGCGGATTCCACTTGCCGGTCAGAACATCCTGCTTAGGCGCATAGAGGCGCATCGTGATGTTGAAGGGCCCCTTCGGCGCGGGCAGCCAGTTGGCCTCTTTGTCCTGCCCCGGATTTTCGTTCTGAATATACAGGGTCAGCGAACCATCAGAGCCGGTCTGGAATGGCATCCAGCTACTCAGCGCATAGCGGTTCATGTCGTTCGCGACCGGAAATCCCTGCTCATCATAAAGCGTAATCGACCAGAAAGCGCCAGCGGGAGGCAGGTCCGAGCGGCCGAAGCGCAACGTGTACTTGCTACCTCCCTCGAGCGGGCGTCCTGTCTGATCACCCTGATTGAACGGATAAACAGCATCCTCTGGAGCAATGGCTCCCAGGCCCTGCTGGGCAACCATCGCGCGCTTCAGGTAGCTATTCCCGTACACGCCCATCGTCTCGGTGTTGATCGTCCAACCATTCTCGGCGCGGCCCATGCTAGGCAGCATCTCAGCCATGAGCGCCTGTGCCTTTTGGGGGGCCGCTTCAATGGCCGATTTCACGACCAGATCAGCCTTGTCCACATCGAAACTCCGCCCGGCATAAAATCCAAGCCTCTTCATGCGATCGACGATCGCTTGGTCCGTCGCATGTGGAGGATTCGCTTTTAGAAGCTCGGCGGCATAAGCGAAGAATGGACCTGCCCTCATGGTGTCGATCTGCGTTTTGGGCGGAGTCGTCAAATCTGCGCTCGGATCTGCCTTATATTGTAACGATTTCTGCGTCCCGCCCCATTGCGACAGTGGCGTGATTTTCAATCCTGCTTGGATTTTGTGAACCGCACCGTAATCAGCCGGGCCATCAGTCTTTGTTCGGCCGATGATCCAGACGTACGGCGTTGGGGCATTAATTCGTTGCGTCGTCGGCGGTAGCTTAAATTCTTCTGCGAACCGCTCCCGCAGATCCGGTCTCCATCCCTCGGGCGCTATGAGAAAATGTCCTGCTTGCGTTCCTGTCGTGCGCCAGCCTGGCGAAGCGAAAACATCGGTCCACATATCCATCATCGGGAGTAAGTAGAAGCGGCCCTGTGTATCCGGCACGGAAATAACAACGGGCTCCGTTGTCAGATCGAGCCAAGCACTCGAATAGAGCGTATCGAAATTCGGTCGAACCACAACTTTGACGTTTGGATCGGGATAGTTCTGCACGTTATTGAAAGTATTAGGTGGGCCTCCCAAGGTGCTGCCAGCCGGCATATTGACCATCTGCTTGCGTGTCAGGTCCATGATGACCAGCGGGTAAAGATAGAGGTACGCATCGGTCGCGATGGATTGTGCCTCTTCCTGAGAGATGGGCGCGGTCTGCGCGATGACTGGGGAAGAACCTACAGAAGCAGCCAGGAAGGGAAGAGAAAGGGCAAGCGCTAGCTTGTTCATTGGAACGCTCCAATACGCATGACGACGTTGAACGCGAAAAACAGCGCCCCCTAAACGCAACGCTACAATGAAAGATCCGCGCGCGAATTCGCCGACATCATGCGTGGTGAAGATCGCGGATTAACAAGCCTGCGACCCGGGGGCTCACAGAACAGACGTGCAACTTGCTCAGCCGCGCACCGGCTGCGGGACGCTAGCGCCCGCAACTCTGCAATCACTGGCGCGCAGTGGATCACACGCCGTACGGCTATTACACTCTCTGGCGGACGTTGCCTCAGGCTCGCAGAACGCTGCGTCCGGCGTAGACGGCAACGTCGCCGAGTTCCTCCTCAATGCGGATGAGCTGATTGTATTTCGCCAACCGATCTGAACGGCTCAGCGAGCCGGTTTTGATCTGCCCGCAGTTGGTGGCAACCGCCAGATCGGCAATCGTCGCATCCTCGGTCTCGCCCGAACGATGCGACATGACTGCTGTATAGGCCGCGCGCTGCGCCATGCCGACCGCATCGAGCGTCTCGCTCAGCGACCCGATCTGATTGACCTTCACCAGGATCGAATTGGCGATGCCCTTCTTGATGCCTTCGGACAGACGCGCCGTGTTGGTGACGAACAGATCGTCGCCCACGAGCTGGACTTTCGCGCCGATTTCGTCGGTCAGCGCCTTCCAGCCATCCCAGTCATCCTCGGACATGCCGTCCTCGATCGACACGATCGGGTAGCGCCTGACCAGATCGGCGAGATAGCGCGCCATGCCTGCGGAATCGAGGCTCTTGCCCTCACCCGAGATCTCATACTTGCCGTTCTTGAAGAATTCCGTCGCGGCGCAGTCGAGCGCGATCATCACGTCGTCGCCCGGCTTGTAGCCCGCGGCCTCGATCGACTTCATGATGAAGCCCAGCGCTTCGTCAGCCGACTTCAGGTTCGGCGCGAAACCGCCTTCATCACCGACATTGGTGTTGTGTCCGGCATCCTTCAGGCCCTTGCGCAACGTATGGAAAATCTCCGATCCGACGCGAATGGCATCGGCGCAGGTTTCCGCGCCGACCGGCATGATCATGAATTCCTGGATGTCGATCGGATTATCGGCATGTGCGCCGCCATTGACGATGTTCATCTGCGGCACCGGCAGGATATGCGCCGCCGTACCACCGACGTAGCGATAGAGCGGCAGCCCGGCTGCCTCCGTCGCCGCTTTGGCAACGGCCAGCGAAACGCCCAGGATGGCATTGGCGCCCAAACGGCTCTTGTTCGGCGTCCCATCGAGTTCGATCAGAGCCTGATCGATGCCGCGCTGGTCTTCCGCTTCCATGTCGCGCAGCGTATTGTAGATCTCGGTATTGACCGCCTCGACGGCCTTGGTCACGCCCTTGCCCAGGTAGCGCGCCTTGTCGCCGTCCCGCAGTTCGACGGCCTCGTGCGCGCCCGTCGATGCACCCGACGGGACGGCAGCCCGCCCCATCGAACCATCTTCCAGGACGACATCGACCTCGACGGTAGGATTGCCGCGGCTATCGAGGATTTCACGCGCGATGATGTCGGCGATAGCGGTCATAGCATCCTCCGGATGGATCACAGGGCAGCGGCGGTCGGTGGACGGCCTCGCGGCCTTCTAAACGAGGACAGCCAATTGGCAAAGGGGTGGTTGCGCCTGCGGCATCAAGGTTGTATCGCGAGCCAATCGCAACATCGGGAAATACGCACATGGCCGAAGCCCAGACCTACTCCGGCGGTTGTCACTGCGGAAACGTCCGCTTTGAGGTCACGACCGACCTGACCCCGGTTCTCGATTGCAATTGCTCGCTATGCCAAAAGCGCGGCGCTCTGTGGACGTACGTCAATCTGCCCGCGTTCAAACTGCTGTCCGGCGATGACCAGCAGACCGACTATCGTTTCAACACGAAACGCATTCAGCATCTGTTCTGCAGGACTTGCGGGGTAGCCTCGTTCGG
Source organism: Pseudomonadota bacterium (assembly GCA_023423275.1). Classification (GTDB taxonomy): domain Bacteria; phylum Pseudomonadota; class Alphaproteobacteria; order Rhizobiales; family Hyphomicrobiaceae; genus ZC4RG25. Next base: position 23,206 of record JAFAFW010000065.1, on the reverse strand, counting down.
CCACGGCACCGACGCACAAGGAAATGTCGGCGTCGGCATCAATGTCCGCTGCCTGGATGACGTGGACCTCGGCAATCTGACGCTCACGCCATACGACGGACGGAGCCGCTAGGTGAACTCTGCACTTGTTCTCTTTTCGGGAGGGCAGGATTCCGCGACATGCCTCACCTGGGCGCTGCAGCGCTATGATCGCGTGGAGACGATCGGCTTCGCCTACGGCCAGCGTCACGAAGTCGAGATGATCGCACGGCGCAACGTGCTGCAGGCGTTTCGCGAGGGCTTTCCCGACTGGACCGAAAGACTCGCCGACGATCACACGCTGGATCTGGCGGAATTCGGGGCCATCAGCGATACGGCCCTGACCCGCGACGCCGCCATCGAGATGACCGCATCAGGCCTGCCGTCGACGTTCGTGCCCGGACGCAACCTCGTGTTTTTTACCTATGCGGCAGCACTCGCCTACCGGCGGGGCATTCCGACGCTGGTCGGCGGCATGTGCGAGACGGATTTCTCCGGCTATCCTGATTGCCGCAACGATACGCTGCAAGCCCTTGCCCGTGCGCTCAGTCTTGGGCTGGACAAGCCCTTGGCCATCGAAACCCCGCTGATGTTCATCGACAAGGCCGCGACCTGGCAGCTTGCCCACGATCTCGGCGGGCAAAAGCTGGTTGATCTGATCCTGGAACAGACCCACACCTGCTATCTCGGCGACCGGACGCACAGACACCCGTGGGGCTACGGCTGCGGCACCTGCCCGGCCTGCCAATTACGTGAAAAAGGATGGAATGAATGGACCGCCAGGAACTGATCCGCGCCGTAGAGCTGGCGATCGCCGGTGATTGGGAGGGCGCACATAAGATCGCTCAGACCGACGAGAACGACGCCGACGCCTGCTGGCTGCATGCCATCCTGCACAAGATCGAAGGCGACGCCGACAACAGCCGCTACTGGTATCGCCGCACGATGCATTCCTATGAGGCCTACTCTGACCCCGGACAAGAACTGCAGTCGATCAAGGCGTCGCTGACCTACTGAGCGGCCGGCTTCGGCTTCTCGGAGGCCAACGGAATGGTCGTCTCAAGGATCGGCGCTGAAAACTGCATGATCTTGAGCATTCGCCGGAGCGTTCCCTCGCGCCAGACGCAAGTGTCGCATATTTCGCACCTGCGAAACCTTGACAAATCCGCTCCGTAGGTGACACGGGCTCTTATAGCGTTGGCCCCGCGAGGCCGCCGAAGAGGTTTATGGGATGAATGAGACGTTGGAGAGCCGTCGCCGGCGGGAAGGGTTCCTCTTCCTGGTCGCATTCGGGTTGTGTATCCCGGCCGCCAACTGGCTGATCGACAACGCCGGCACGACATGCGTGCCTCACGGTCCCTGCCTCATTCCCGTGGCCCCCGGCCTGATGGCACCGAGCGGTGTCCTCATGATCGGGCTCGCCCTCGTCCTGCGTGACCTCGTTCAGCGGCGTCTCGGTCTGGAGTGGTCGGCGGCTGCGGTACTCGCAGGCGCGGCGCTGTCTGCGTTCATCGCGCCACCCGCCCTGGTCGTCGCATCAGGCGTTGCTTTCCTGCTCTCCGAATTTGCCGATCTTGCCGTCTATACGCCGTTGCAACGCCGCCGCCTGGTCCTGGCCGTTGTCGCCAGTAGCATGGTCGGACTGGTGGTCGACAGTGCCGTGTTCCTGTACCTAGCATTCGGCAGCCTCGACTATCTGGTCGGCCAGGTCGTTGGAAAAGCGTGGATGGTTCTGCTCGCGTTTCCCTTCATTGCTTGGCTGCGCCGCCGCGATGCGCGGCTCGGGCTACTCCCGGCGTAAAGGTAACCATGACCGGCGATCCCAAAGACCTGACGCAACTCGGCCGCCCTGTCGGTTTGCCCGAGAGCCCGGAAGCCGCCGAGCTCGAGCGCGTCCCCAATCCGCATCCGGACACCGCCTACGTCGCGCGGTTCGCGGTGCCCGAGTTCACCTCCCTGTGCCCTGTCACCGGCCAGCCGGATTTCGCGCACCTGGTCATCGACTATGTGCCGAAGGATTGGCTGGTGGAGTCCAAGTCGCTGAAGCTCTACCTGGCCGCGTTCCGCAATCACGGCGCATTCCACGAGGACTGCACGGTGGCTATCGGCAAGCGGCTGGTGGATCTCCTTCAACCGCAGTTCTTGCGCATCGGCGGTTACTGGTATCCGCGTGGCGGCATTCCGATCGACGTGTTCTGGCAGACCGGAACTCTCCCACCGAATGTCTGGCTGCCAGAACAAGGCGTGCCGCCTTACCGCGGGCGTGGCTAACAGCAAAGGATCAGCCGTGAGCTTCGTCTATCTCGGCATCGCCATCGTCGCGGAAGTCATCGCAACATCGGCACTGAAGGCTTCCGACGGCTTCACGCGTCCCGTCGCCACCGTGATGACGACGGCGGGATACGCGACCGCGTTCTATTTCCTGTCGCTGACCTTGAAGACCATACCAATGGGCGTCGCTTATGCCATCTGGAGCGGCGTCGGCATCGTGCTGATATCGGTGATCGGCTTCGTATGGTTCCGTCAGAGCCTCGACCTGCCAGCGGTGATCGGTCTGACGTTGATCGTTGCGGGGGTGGTCGTGATCAACATGTATTCCCAGACCATGCCGCACTGAAATCAGGCCCAAAAACTGTCATCCCGGCAAGCGGAGGCGTTAGCCGAAGCGCAAGCCGGGACCCAGCGGAAGCACGTCGAAGACACCAGTTTTCACGGCTGTACCCACGGCCCTGGGTCCCGGCTCTCCGCGCTGACGCGCTCCGGCCGGGATGACAAATATGGGCTCATCAATCAGGGGGAGGAGGTTGTGGCGTCCGCATCACCGCTGAACTCCGCCACGATCTCCGCCGCGCTTGCAATCCGCGCGAACTCGCTATCTAGGCTGGCGATATGCGCATTGTGCACCGTCTCGGCCGGAACCACCGTCCCGTCCGGCAGCGGACGATCGAACGTGAAGCAGGCATCGGCAGCCAGCGTCATCGGGAAGCCGAGATCGCTGCCGCCGCGCACCGTCGTCGTGACGCAGTGATCGGTCGATGCGCCGGCGACCACAATCTGCGGCGCATCGAGCGCGCGCAGACGATCCGCCAGATCCGTACCGACGAACCCATTGTTGGCGATCTTGCGCACGACCGGCTCACCGGGCTGCTCGGCGGCGAAGTTCATCGCCTGGTTGCCGAACACGCCCGGCCGGAACGGACTATCGCTGCGCGTCGAGTCGTGACGCACATGAATGATCGGCCAGCGCTTCTCACGCCAGAACTCGATCAGGCTCAAGCCCCGCCCCTCGGCTTCGAGATTGTTGCGGCGAACACGCACCGCAATCTCGTCGAATCCTTTCTGGTAATCGATCAGCAGAAGGACGGGCGGGTTCATGCAGCGTTGGCCCCACGCGTCTTGGAGACCACATCCGGCGGCGCGGCTTCAGCGGTCAGCGTGCCCAGCGCATCCGACAGCGTCATCACCTTGCTCTCCTGGCTGCCGAGACGGCGCATCGAGACGGTGCGCTCCTCGGCCTCGCGCTTGCCGACCACCAGCATCACCGGCACCTTGGTCAGCGAGTGCTCGCGAACTTTGTAATTGATCTTCTCATTGCGCAAGTCGGCTTCGGCGCGCAAGCCCAGTGCCTGCAGCTCCTTCACCACATCCAACGCATACTCGTCGGCCTCGGACACGATGGTACACACCATCACCTGCAGTGGCGCGAGCCACAATGGCAGATGCCCGGCATAGTTCTCCAGCAGGATGCCGAGGAAGCGCTCCAGCGAACCGAAGATCGCGCGATGGATCATGACGGGCGTCTTCCGAGCGCCGTCTGCGTCGATGTAGAACGCGCCGAACCGGCCCGGCAGATTGAAGTCGACCTGCGTGGTGCCGCACTGCCAATCGCGGCCGATGGCGTCGCGCAGCACGTACTCGAACTTCGGCCCGTAGAACGCGCCCTCGCCCGGGTTGATGCCGGTTTTCACCTTGCCGCCGGATTTCTCCGCAATCTGCTTCAGCACGTCGGTCATCGCCGCTTCGGCGTGATCCCAGAGGTCGTCAGAGCCAACGCGCTTCTCCGGACGCGTCGAGAGCTTGACCACCACATCCTCGAAGCCGAAGTCGCGGTAGATCGACATGATGAGGTCGTTGATCTTCAGGCACTCGTCGGCGATCTGCTCCTCGCTGCAGAAGACGTGCGCGTCGTCCTGTGTAAAGCCACGCACGCGCATCAGGCCATGTAGCGCGCCCGACGGCTCGTAGCGGTGCACGCAGCCAAACTCGGCCACCCGGTAGGGCAGCTCGCGATACGACCGCAGCCCATGCTTGAAGATCTGAATGTGACCGGGACAGTTCATCGGCTTGATCGCGAATTCGCGGCCGTCTTCGGTCTCTGTCGTGAACATGTTCTCGCGGAAGGTCTCCCAGTGCCCGGAGGTCTCCCATAGAGCCTTGTCGAGAATCTGGGGTGCGTTCACCTCGCGATAGCCGGCCGCATTCTGGCGGCGGCGCATGTAGTTCATAAGCGACTGGAACAGCGTCCAGCCCTTCGGATGCCAGAAGACGACGCCCGGCCCTTCCTCCTGGAAGTGGAACAGGTCCATCTCGCGGCCCAGACGCCGGTGGTCGCGCTTTTCGGCTTCCTCGAGCTGCTTGAGATAGGCCGCAAGATCCTGCTCCGTGATCCACGCGGTGCCGTAGATCCGCTGCAGCTGCGGCTTGGTGCTGTCACCGCGCCAGTACGAGCCCGCGATCTTCTGCAGCTTGAACGCCTTGCCGATCTGGCCCGTGGAGGTCATGTGCGGCCCGCGGCACAGGTCCATCCACTCCCCTTGGCTATACATTTTCACGTCTTGATCGGCCGGAATGGCATCCACCAGTTCGACCTTGAAGTATTCGCCCTTGTTCTTGAAAAAGTCTTTTGCCTTGTCGCGGCCCCAGACCTCCTTCTTGAACGGCTTGTCGCGCTTGATGATCTCGTGCATCCGCGCTTCGATCTTCGGCAGATCGTCGGGATGAAACGGCGCCTGGCGATGGAAATCGTAATAGAAGCCGTTCTCGATCACCGGACCGATGGTGACCTGGGTGCCGGGAAACAGCTCTTGAACAGCCTCGGCCAGCACGTGCGCAGCATCGTGCCGGATCAGCTCCAGCGCTTCCGGATCGGTACGGGTGATGATCTTGATGTCCGCATCCGCCTCGATGGGATCGGCGAGATCGGCGAGTTCGCCGTTCAGGCTCAGCGCGACCGCTTTCTTGGCCAGCGACTTGGAGATGCCTTCGGCCAGAGCCTTGCCCGTCGTCCCCTTCGGATACGAACGTTTCGCGCCATCGGGAAAAGTCAGGGTGATCTCGGCCATCGTCATTCTCCTTGTTTCTCACTCACTGCATACCGCGCAGGTAAGATGATGCGGCCCGTCGAGGGACTTGTGCGTCGCCGAGGGACCGGCGCTGTTGCAAACAACTCCGGGCTCTCTGTCAAGCCGTCCGGTTGTCCCGCATTAGGACACAACGCACAGATTGAAGGCATGTGCGCCTTCGAATTGGCACTATTTTCTGCTGAGGCTCAGCGATCAATCCGTTTCATGTTGAAGCTGGCGGATGCGATGGTAGCCTGATACTCGCGACGATCATGAGTTCAAGCGCTGTTCGCCGCCGATATCGAGAGGGGAAAGCCATCGTGTCTGCCCGTTGTTTGCGTTCGGCACTTTTAATCGCTTGCGTCACGGCGATGGGGGTGCTGAGCAGCGCACAGAGCGTTTTTGCGCAAGCCCCCAAACGTCCCCTGGCAGACGCCGACATCATTGAGCGTGCCAACCAGAATACGGTCACAATCGTGTCCGGGACGCCGGCCGGTACCTATCTCACGATCGCTTACGACATGGCAGCCGTGCTCGACAGCGGCGACGATCTGCGCGTGCTCGCCATCGCCGGCAAAGGCAGCCTGCAGAACGTGCGCGACATCCTGCATCTGCGCGGCGTCGACATGGGTATCGTGCAGTCGGATACGCTCACGCTTCTGAAAAAGACGCGCGAACTCGGCGTGAATATCGAGCAACGGCTCGTCTACATCACCAAGCTCTATAACGAGGAAATGCATATCGTTGCCGGGCCGGGGATCAACTCTCTGAAGGACCTCGACGGCAAGAAGGTCAACTTCAGCGACGCCGGCAGCGGAACGGAACTCTCGACGAAAATCGTCTTCGACATCCTCGGCGTCAATGCCGAGAAGGTCAACATGGGCCAGGCCGACGCGCTCGTGAAGGTGAAGTCCGGTGAAATCGCCGCGACGGTCTTCATTGCAGGCAAGCCCGCCACCGCACTGGCCAGGCTGCCGAAGGATCCTGACCTCAAGATCCTGCCGATGCCGTACACCGAAGCCCTGGAGGACGCGAGCTATCTGCCTGCCAACCTGACCAGCGCTGACTATCCAAGCCTCATTCCCGAAGGTCAGAGCGTCGACACCATCGCGGTCGGCGCGGTGCTTGCAGTCTACAACTGGCCGCGCAACACGGATCGCTATCGCCGCGTCGACAATTTCGTCAATGCCCTATTCGACAACTTCGCCGAATTCCAGAAGCCGCCGCGCCATCCGAAATGGAAGGAAGTCAACCTCGCGGCCAATCTGAAGGGCTGGAACCGCTTCCCGGCAGCGCAGGACTGGCTTGAAAAAGCGGCCTCGCAGCAAGCCGCAGCTCGTATCGACCCGTCTCTTGCCCGGCAGCAGGCCGCACGCGCGGCGCCCAACAACGCAGCTGAGCAGGAACGGCTGTTTCGTCAATTTCTGGAGTGGAGCAAATCGCGGTCCAAGCAGTGACGACCGCGCTCTGATCGGCCTTTGGGGGAAGGAACGACGTCAGTGTGCAATTTGATGTTTGTGCGAACCGGCGTCGCGCCACTGGTTTTTGCCGTCGCGGTATCATTCTGGATCGCCGCGACCGCACCAGCGCCGGGCCAGGAGCCCGGCAAGACGTTCAACATCAATATCGCCTCCATCATTCTCGTCGAGCCCGACATCGAAACAGCTTTGCCGATCCAGATCGCTCCGGCCGAGGCCGTTCCCAAGAACAGCTTCCTGCGCTTGCGCGGTCTGCCGGCGTCGGTGACCTTGTCGTTGGGTCATCAGGTCTCGCCAGGATCATGGGCCGTTCCACTGTCGGCATTGCCGACACTCAAGCTGACCGCCCCGAAAACGGCCAACACCAAGTCCCAGGTCAGCGTGTCTCTCGTCAGCGTCGATGGCACCGTGTGGGCCGAAACGAAGGCATCATTGGTGGTGATGGCCGCTTCATCCCTGCCCGGCGCTCCACAGGCGGCAACGCCCGCCCCCTCCGCAACGGTTGCGGCGATCCGGCCCACTGCGCCGCCACAGTCCAGCGCCCCCCCGCCAGCGGCAGCGCCGCCACCTAAACCACCGGAAGATCCGCGCGCGGTCGCGCTGCTGGATAAAGGCGAAGAATTGCTAAAGGACGGCGACGTGGCTGGCGCGCGACTGTTCTTCAAGCGCGCCGTCGATCGAGGATTGGCCAGGGCTGCAATCGCTCTCGCCGAAACCTACGATCCGAATGAGCTCAGTCGCCTTGGTGTCCGCGGCATGGAGCCGGACATCAAAATGGCGCAGCAGTGGTACGAGAAGGCCGCAAGCCTGGGCGATACCAGCGCCGCGGAGCGGCTGCGGCGCCTGTCGCAACGCTAGGCCCCGGGGGTTCGGCGACATTTGCCGAAGCCCACATCGTTCAAGCGGGCTCAAGCGCTGTCAGCTTTTCTTCCAATGCCACTCCGCCGCCATGTGACCACCTGTCCAACGGCCGTAGCGCCACGGCGCCAGGGGATGGCTTTCTGCCCTGATGTCCGGCACGGGATCGACTCCCGCCGTGCCGAGCCGATGACAACGGCACAGGCGCGACGTCGTCAGCCAGAAGCCACGCCATGGACCGTTGGTATCGATCGCCTCCAGCGCGTACTCCGAGCAGGTGGGGAGGTGCCGGCAATGCCAACCGACGAACGGCTTCAAGGTATAGCGATAAAGATGGACCGGCGCTTTCAGGCAGGTTCCCAGAATCCGCTTGCCCCGCTGCCTGAGAGAGCTGTCAGCAGGCCCGATCATTGCGCCGCGACGGAGGCGTCCGCACCGGACCGCTGTGCTTCGATATCGGCGAGCGCGCGCTCGACCGCATCGAAGATCAGAAGCGTCGAGGCGTGGCGCGCTTTATAGTCCTTCACCGGCTGCAGCACGCCCAGATCGGCCCAGCGGCCGGTCGGCGGCGGGCCATCCTCCTTCAGCATCCGGCGCATCGTGCGGCCGATGTCGCGCAATTCCTCCGCGTCGGAGCCGACAATCTCGCGCCCCATCACCGAGGCCGCCGCCTGCCCCAGCAGACATGCTTTCACGGTCTGCCCGAAGGCGCTCACGCGGCCGGCCCCATCAACCTTCAGGTCGATCGAAACCGTCGAGCCACAAAGCTTGGAGTGCGCCGTGGCGGAAGCATCAGCGTCGGGCAACCGTTCCTGGCGCGGGATCTCGGCGGCCAGCTCGAAGATCCGCGTGTTGTACATCTCGTTCAGAACAGTCATCCCTGCTCCGTTCTGCCGCACAGGTGCGCTGAATCAGCCGCGGGGTCAACGTGGTTGGCTTGCGACTTGCTTACCCACACTATATAGCGAGCTATTGCTGTAGTGCGAGAACCCAAGCGCCCGTTCCACCATGCCCGGTGTCGCAGCGCGCCGCCCTCGCCGCGAGCCGGAACCGCAGCCCGTGACAAATATCTCATCTGCCCCGTTCAAAAAACCCGTCCCTGCCCCGCGCCCGACCCAGGAGCAGGCCGAGGAAGCCGTGCGCACCCTGCTCGCCTGGGCCGGAGACAATCCCGATCGTGAAGGGCTGCGCGACACGCCACGCCGCGTCGCCGAAGCCTATCGCGAATATTTTCGCGGTTATGGGCAGGACGCCGTCGCCATCCTGCAGGAGCCGACGTTCGAGGACGTCGCCGGCTATGACGACATCGTGATGATGCGCGACATCCGGGTCGAGAGTCACTGCGAGCACCACATCGCGCCGTTCATCGGCATCGCCCACGTCGCCTATATTCCCAACGGCCGCGTCGCCGGATTGTCGAAGCTGGCGCGTGTGGTCGAGGTCTACGCGAAGCGGCTTCAGACCCAGGAAACCCTCAGTGCAGAGATCGCAGAAGCGATCGACAAGGCACTGTCTCCGCTGGGCGTGGCGGTCATGATCGAGGCCGAGCATCAGTGCATGACCACGCGTGGTGTCCACCACCCCGGCGCCTCCGCCGTAACCACGCGGTTTCTCGGAACGTTCGTGACCGACACGGCGCTGCGCGAGAGGTTCCTCACGCTCGCCACGGTGCCGCGCCGCGCCCGCTGACATCAACTTTTGGAGCCGCCAGCATGTCCGGCGCGCCTTTGACGCCTTTCGCACCTCGCGGAACAACCGAGCAGATCGAACACGGCAACGCGTTCCAGCCGAAGTTCGACGCGGACGGATTGATCCCGGCTATCGTCACGGATGCCGACAGCGGCGATGTGCTGATGTTTGCCTGGATGAACGCGGAGGCACTGGCCCTGACGCTCAAAACCGGCCAGGCGCATTTCTGGACGCGCTCGCGCAACCGCATCTGGAAAAAGGGCGAGGAGAGCGGCAACCTGCTCGATGTGGTCGAAATCCGGACCGACTGCGACCAGGACGTGGTTTGGCTGAAGGTAACGGTCGCGGGCGATGGAGTTGCATGCCACACTGGTGAGCGTTCATGCTTCTACCGCGCCATTTCATTATCAGGCGACGGAGCAACCCGGCTCACCAGGCAGCGGATCGGAAAGAAATAATATCCGTCCGGGAACCTTCAGCGTGAGCTGGCGCTTTTGTAAAGCGCGGCTTAATCACGCCCGTTTAGCATGAATAACTGGTCGCAAGGCGCCAGGGCCTCTCCTGGCATAACTTGGTGTTAAGATACAAGCGAGGAAGCCGTAGCCCTCGGCCAGGGCGCGCGCGAAGGTTGAGTGATGGCTAAGGTCAAGATCGGGTTGGCACTTGGCGGTGGCGCTGCCCGCGGTTGGGCGCACATCGGGGTGCTGCGGGGGCTGCTCGAAGCCGGTATCGTGCCCGACATCATCGCTGGCACATCGATTGGCGCGGTCGTCGGCGGCTGCCATATCGCCGGCCGGCTGGAGCAACTCGATGAGTTTGCGCGCCAGCTCACGCGCCGGAAGATCTTCGGCTATCTCGATTTCAATATGGCCGGGTCCGGGCTGATTACAGGTCAGCGCCTGTGTGACCGCCTCGGCGAACACCTCGGCGACGTCGAGATCGAAAGCTTCGATACCACGTATACGGCGGTCGCCACCGAGATCGGCACGGGTCATGAAATCTGGATTTCCAAGGGCCGGCTGGTCGATGCCATGCGGGCATCCTATGCCCTGCCCGGCATCTTCAAGCCCGTCAACGTCAGTGGACGCTGGTTGTTCGACGGGGCCCTGGTGAACCCGGTCCCGGTGTCGGTCTGCCGTGCGCTGGGCGCGCGCTACGTCATCGCCGTCAATCTGAATGCCGACATGTGCGGACGCGGTACGATCGTGCCGAACATGGGGGTCGACAAGGTGGAACAGGCCGTGGTCGAGGCCCCTCCTCCTGAAAAGACCGGTGCGCTGTCGGCACTGAAACTGTTGCATCGGCAGTTGTTCGGGCGCAGTGGCGGAGAAGAGCCCACGCCCGGCATTTCGACCGTCGTCGTCGACGCCTTCAATATCGTTCAGGACAGGATTGCGCGCTCGCGGCTGGCCGGGGACCCGCCCGATGCGATGATCTCGCCGCGGTTGATGGGCATCGGACCGTTCGATTTCCACCGCGCCGACGATCTGATTGCGCGAGGTTACGCCGCCGTTTCCCGCGACATCGAAGATATCACAAATGAAATCGCGTCGCGTCACCGCTTCGAGCCGCGCATGGCAGTCAGGGCCATGAATGGCGAAGCCGTCACCCCCTAGCTACCGGGCTGTCCTCATGGATGCCCCGGGAACGAGCCCCGGGGCGATGTTCGGATGGATAGCTCCACCGAACGCTGAATTGAGCTAGCCAGCGACCAGATAGGTCCTCAGCGCACTCGCTTCCATCTCCACTTCCGCGATGTGATGCTTCACCACGTCGCCGATCGACACGATGCCGACCAGCGCATCTTCCTCGATCACGGGAATGTGCCGGAAGCGCGCTGCCGTCATCGTCGCCATAAGCTGATCCAGCGTATCGCCCTCCGTGCAGGCGACCACCTGCCGGGTCATGAAGCCTGATACGGGAAGTGAAAGACAATCCGGTCCGCGCTCGGCAATGGCACGGATGACGTCTCTTTCGGAAATGATCCCTGCCACGGCGCCGTTGGCCCCGACCACCACAATGGCACCGATCTTCTTCGCCGACAGTTTTTCGACGACGTTCTGCATCGACGTTTCGGGCCGTGTCGTCGCTACGGCACGACCCTTGCCTTTCAGGATGGCAGCCACGTTCATGGACGCGATCTCCGCCCGGGCGGTCTGCAGACCCTATGGCATGCGGAGGGCGCTCGGCCTATTCGGCCGCTGCATGCCGTTCAACCGGGTCATTCAACCGCGGTTCACAAAAGCCCTCTCTGTCGGGAGATGCACTCTCCCAATGCCTGGATCGTGCTCTAAGTTGCCGGCGGGCGCAAGCCGGATCAGACATCCGGAGGAGCCAGCGTGGGTTCCGGGTCCGGTTCAGGCTCGGTTGTCCGGTCGAACAAGCCGAATGTCAGAAGCCCGGCGAAAAAGCCGCCGAGATGGGCTTCCCACGCGATGGCGCCCATATCGCTAACGCCCCCGAAACCAAGCGAGAAGATAAAATTCAGCGCCACCCAAATACCGATCGTGAGCAAAACCCGCCGGTCGCCGAGCATCTGCCCCAAATCCATGCGCGGGACATGCGGCGCTCCATTCTGCAACACTCCCAGTCCGCCGCGGTCGATAGCGCTGAACATGAAACGCATCAGGCCGCCCATCAGTCCGGAAATCGCGCCGGAGGCTCCGACCATCGGCGCCATCAGCCCCGGATTGATGACGAGAAACATCAATGCCCCGGCAACGCCGCAAACGAGGCTGAACGCCAGGAAGCGAATATTCCCGATACGCCGCGCGATCGGCGTGCCAAAGGCCAGCAGCCAAGCGCTGTTGATGGCAAGGTGAAACCAGTCCCCGTGCACGAACATGTGCGTCACGAATGAGGTCACGCCCGCAATGGCGCCGCCGGGCAGGTCGAACATGTCGCCGGAATAACGGGCCGGAATGAACCCGAGCGCGAGCACCGTATAGGCGTCCTGATATTCACTAAGGAAGCCGCGGACGACCTGAACCAGCATGAACAACGCGATCAGCGCCAGCAGCACCGTGGGAGCGTTAACGATCGGTTCTCTGCGGCTCAACGTAAGCCCCTGTTTCTGTTCGCCCCCATCTACATGGTGGACCTGCCGTCGGCAACGTCATCGACCATAACGCCGCATCGGCAGATTGGCACGGATCGTGCTCGGGCAACGCGAGAAGATGATGAGTAACGGGGCGTTGGCTCCTGCTCGTAACGGATCGCAGGGGCCGGGTACAGAAATGAGACACCAGACCAGCAAGACACTGTACGCTTATTGGAATGAGATCCGCGGCACGCGCCGCGCGCCAAAACGGTTCGAGGTCGAGCCCGCGCGCCTGGCGCCGATACTTCCCGAAGCGTTCATCCTCGAGCGCCTTGATGCGACGACCTATCGGTTCCGGCTGGCCGGGACCAAACTGTGCGAGCTGTTCGGAATGGAATTCCGCGGCCGCGATTTCCTGGATTTCTGGAGCGACTCGGACAGTCTCGCGATCGGCCATGCACTGGGACGCGTCGCCGATCGCGGCGCGGTTGCCCTCCTGGAGCTCGAGGCGCGCGGTCCCAGCGGACGCATCGTTCATTTCGAGGCGTTGATTGCTCCGCTCACCCAGACAAATTCCGTGATCGACCGCTTTATCGGAGTCATGAGCACCACGGACAACGCGCACTGGCTGGGCAGCGAGCCGTTGTCCGAACGCTTTCTTCTACGCCATGAACTGATCTGGCCCGATCAGCTTCCCGACGCACCGGTCAACTTCAAGCCTGTTCTGACACCGGACGTCCGTGACGCGCGGTTGGTGCGCGTCGATCGCCGCAGCTTCCGTGTCTACGAAGGCGGCCTGTCCCGGCTGTACCAGGAGATCGACTAGGCAAACACCGCCTCGCCTGCCCGCAGTGCCAAAATGATCAGCTCGGTTAGGTCTTCTTTAATGTCTTCGCTCGATATTGAAGAGGCTTAGCAAAAGACGCATCGCTCCTCGCTTCTGCATCTCCGCGGTCGAGAAGTGTTGACCGTATTTTCCTGCAGGGCCTCTAATGGTATCGACGTCGAACATCGCCCAAGCTATCGACGCCAGCACCAGTCACCGTGGAAGTGATCTGCCGTCGTCACATATGGTTGAGAGGCGGCGGGATCCACGCTACCCAATCACATTGCTCGGCCGTTTCATGCGCCAGAGCAAACAGGAATATCCGTGTAAGCTGCGCGACATCTCGATCGGTGGCGCCGCGATCCTGTCTCCCGTCGAAGTCGAAACCGGCGAGCGGATCGTCGCCTACTTCGACCACATCGGCGGTCTGGAAGGCGCGGTGGTCCGTTCCTTCGGCGACGGGTTCGCCATCGGGCTGAAGGCCAGCCAATACAAGCGCGACAAGCTCGCCGGCCAGCTCGAATGGCTGAACAATCGCGCAGGAGATCATGTCCCGCCACAGCGCCGGCATGATCGCATCAATCTCGGTGAGGCGTCGGCAACATTGCGGTTTGGCGAAAACATCGCAATTCCGATCCGCGTGCTGGACGTCTCGGTCTCGGGGGCCTCGGTCGAAACCGACGCTCGTCCTGACATTGGTTCAGAAGCGGTGCTTGGGAGGCTGCGCGCGCGCGTGGTCCGCTACCACGAAACAGGTCTCGGTCTTGAATTCATAGATATCCAGAATCCCGATGCGTTGCGGCGTTACTTCGGTTGAGCCGTTCGGGGCTTCACGAGTATCCGGCGATGTTCCCCAGGGAACTCCGGGTCAACACGATTTTGTCGCAAAGACGCGGCAGGTAATCAGCTGTCGGGATTTCGCTGACCGGGTTCGAGGGTTCCGGAAGGTGGTACCGACGCGTAATGGGTGGGGTTTGCGTGTCATGCGCGTAAGTGCTCTTGTACTGATAGTTGCATCAGGTCTGCTTCACGTCGGCAGTGCGGCCGCTGACAATTCCCGGTCGAAGTACGCCGAACGGCCTTCGCCTTTCATGCGGGTCTTCGGGCAGGCCATCGCGCCATTCGGTGCGGTCCAGTTCTGCGAGACGTATCCCGCGGAATGCACATCCGCTCCGATGCGTGAACAGCGGTTCCAGGCCACGCCGGAGCGACTGAGCGAGCTCGACGTCATCAATCGCCATGTCAACAAGATCATCCAACCGATGACCGACATGGAAATTTATGGCGTGAGCGAGCGCTGGGTCATTCCTGTCGACCGCGGCGATTGTGAAGACTATGGATTGCTGAAGCGGCGGATGCTGATGGCGCGGGGGTGGCCGGCCAGCACGCTTCTGATGACCGTCGTTCGCGATGAACAAGGCGAAGGCCATGCCGTGCTCACCGCGCGCACGGCCCAGGGTGACTTCATCCTCGACAACAAGGTCGACGCCGTGAAGCTCTGGAACCAGACGCCCTATGATTATGTGATGCGGCAGTCGTTCATCGATCCCAAAGTGTGGGTCTCGCTGAACCCGCAAGCCTACTCGCCGGTCTCCATCGCCGTCGTGCGGCCGCGCCGCTGATCGGATCTCTCAGGCGGTCGAGACGCCTGAGCTTCCTCCGGCACGAAATAATTCGATGTAAAATGCAAATCGGACGGGGATACCCGTCCGATCGCATTATGTGCAGGGATGAGCGCCCAACCGACGGCGTCTACTTCTGCTCCGCCAATCCGGCGGCAAACCGGCGCCAATTCTTCTGATAGTGCTCAGTGCCGCCCTTCATGCGTCGCAGATCGGCCTCTGTCGCTTCGCGCACGATCTTGCCGGGCGAGCCCATCACAACAGACCGTGGCGGGATGACCTTCCCTTCCGGGATGAGGGAATGCGAGCCGATCAGGCATTCCTCTCCGATCACCGCACCATTCAGGATAATCGATCCGATCCCGATAAGGCTGCCACGGCCAACGCGGCAGCCGTGCAGCATCACCATGTGACCGATGGTGCAATTTTCCTCGATGATCATCGGGAACCCCGGATCGGCGTGCAGCACACAGCCGTCCTGCACGTTCGACCCTGCGCCGATCTCGATCCGGTCACTGTCGCCGCGCGCGACGGTATTGAACCAGATGCTGGCGTTCTCGCCGATGTGCACGTTCCCCAGTACGATAGCGTTGTCAGCCACCCAAAAGCGGCCCTCACCCGGCGTCGTAACGTTCACGCCATCCAGTGAATACAGTCCCATCTGTTCCCCGTCCCGAAACCGCTAAATATCCTCAAGGTCGACGTCGAGAATGACCATCTGAAGCTGGTACGACACCTCGCCGTCTTCGTCCTCGCGATAGAGCGGCCCGATGAACTCCTCGCCGATGAAAACTTCGGCCATGTCCTTCTTCTTCGCCTGAGGGACGATTTTCAGCGCTTCCGTGCGGAACTGCTTGCGCAGGTACTTCTGCAAGCGCGGGATGTCTTCTTTCATCGAAAGGTAATCTCCTGGTGTGAAATGCGCGTGCGCCGAGCCCGCGCTGCGATCAATCTCCGCACCCGCAATCGTCGGGATGCAAACGCTGGTCCATGGTGCGGGCCGGCTCGGGACAGCCGGCCGGACCGACCACTTTGGCGGGTACGCCCGCGACCGTCGTGTTGTTGGGCACGTTCTTGAGCACGACACTCCCCGCGGCAACCCGCGAGCAATCGCCCACCGTAATGTTGCCGAGCACCTTGGCCCCGGCGCCAATCATGACGTTGGCACCGATCTTCGGATGACGGTCGCCGGTCTCCTTGCCGCTGCCCCCAAGCGTGACACCGTGGAGCAAGGAGGTGTTATCACCAACCGCCGCAGTTTCTCCGATGACGATGCCCGTGCCGTGGTCGAACATGATCCCGGTGCCGATGCGGGCCGCCGGGTGGATATCCACAGAGAAAATGCGCGACGCCTGGCTTTGCAGATAGAGCGCGAAGTCCTTGCGGCCGGCCTTCCAGAGCTCATGCGCGAAGCGATGCGTCACAAGCGCGTGAAATCCCTTAAAATAGAGCAGCGGCTCGATATAACGGCTGCAGGCCGGATCGCGATCGAAGACGGCGGCAAGGTCGGCGCGGAATGTCTGCCCCAGCTCGCCGCGTCGCGCCAGAACATCGTGGAACATCTGTCCGATCAGCCCGGCGTCCACGTCGGCATGGTTCAGCCGCTGGGCCAGGCGATGGCAAACCGCATCCTCCAGACGATCATGACTGAGGACAGTCGCGAAAATGAAGCCGCCGAGAGCCGCTTCGGCGCGGATGGCCTCTTCGGCCTCGCGACGGATCTCCGCCCAGATCGGATCGACCTGGGGAAGGCGTCCCTGGCTGGCAAACTGCGATGTCACTGCCATTTCGATCTCCTTCGGAGCCATCGCCCCGCAGGCGGATTGCGCTTCAGCCGTAACCAGCGGCGCAAGCCAAGTCAACGCCGGCAGGCAACTTCGGTCTCTGCAAACAACTCGCCAAAGCCATCCATCGATCCCGGGCGATTGCACATGGCGGGTCAACACGCCTAGAACACGTGTGAACGAGGTGCCAGGGAGGCCATGCCCCACATGTCGGACCGTAAGACTGACCAAGCCCTATTGCGTGCCGAAACGCGGGGTGGCGTGCGTTGGCTGATCGCGGATAACCAGCCGCGGCTCAATGCCTATACGGCGGCCATGTGGGCAGCCGTGCCACGGCTGATCGCCGACGCAGAGCAGGATCCCGCGATCCGCGTCATCGTCCTGACAGGGGCCGGGACACGGGCCTTCTCCGCGGGTGCGGACATTTCCGAATTCTCCACGAACCGTACCGTCACTCACGCGGCCGAATATGACGTCCTGAACAATAATGCGTTCGATGCGGTTGCCCGCTGTGCCAAACCAACCATCGCCGCGATCCATGGGTATTGCATGGGGGGTGGGCTCGAACTCGCCATTTGCTGCGACATACGGGTTGCATCAGAAACCGCGCTAGTGTCGGTCCCAGCAGCGAAGCTCGGTATCGGCTATAATCCACGTTGGATCCAGCCGCTGCTGGCGGTCGTGAGCCCGGCGCGCGCCAAGGAGATCCTCTTCACCGGCCGCCGCTTTACCGCAGCACAGGCGGCCGCCATGGGCCTGCTCAACAGTGTTCATCCGGGCGAAAGCCTTGGCGACGCCGTTACTGCCTTGGCAGACGAGATCGCGGCCAATGCCCCGCTTTCGATCCTGGCCGCCAAGCGCGCGATAGACGCTTTCGTCGACGCAGTTGAGCCGCCCGATCTGGCGGCGCTCGACCGTCTTGTCGACGCTTGCTACGCGAGCGAAGATTACATCGAAGGCCCGCGCGCCTTCATGGAAAAGCGCAAACCTGACTTCCAGGGTCGCTAGCTCGCAGAAGCTTCCCGGACCAGAAACTCCAGCATTCTCCGGTTCGCCAATTCCGGGCATTCGAAGTGCACGAAGTGACCGGCATCCTCGGCACACGATAGCGTGAAATTGCCGAAATAGTCCCCGAGCCGATCCGTCCAGGCGTACTGTAGAACCGGATCGTGCCGCCCCCAAAGCAGGTACGTCGGATGATCAACACGCGGCACGGGAATGGTGCCCTCCTTCATGATCCGCGCCCGGAACCGGCTGACGCCGACATACCAGTCGAAGCCCCCTTGCAGATTTCCCAGTCGCAGGAAGTTGTCGACCCATTCCTCCAGGTACGGTGCGAATGCCTGCTTCTGATGCGCCCAGTGCGTGAGGAAGTATCCGAAATAGATGCGCGCCGCCTCGCGGCTTGATCCGACGAGAGCAGCGGCGAAGTCCTTCTGATGAAACTGTTGATACCAGAGCTCAGGGAAATTCTGCGCTTCTCCCCAACGCTGGCCAATGCCCGGATAGGCGCAGTTGAAAAAGAACAGAGCACTGACGCGCTCCGGGTAGGCCTGGGCGAACGTCTGCGCGACGAACGATCCGACATCGTGCGAAACGATCGCGAAACGGTTCAGGCCCAGCGCGTCGGCAAATTCCTTCAGATCGCGCGCCAAGAGCTGCGGCGGCGTGCCGGACGGAGAGCGCGGCGTCTTGGCCTGCGTTCGCCCGAACCCGCGCAAGTCGGGCGCGATCACGTCGAAGTGGTCCGCCAGCACCGGCAGGTTATGAAGCCAGGTCCTGTTGAACTCGGGCCAGCCGTGCAGGAAGATGACGACTGGACCAGAACCAGCGCGCACATAATTGACGGTGAGAGCGTCTGTCTCTACGCGCCTGCCGGACCAGTCGATCTGCATCGATGTCCTCTAGCTGACTTCGAACACCACGCGCCCGCGCACCTTGCCCGCCAGGATTTCGGGCGCGAGATCCACGACGTCCTTGAGCGGACGGGTCGCGGTCAGGGTATCGAGCTTTGTCAGATCGAGATCCTGCGCGAGACGCTGCCATGCTGCGATCCGTCTCG
Organism: Pseudomonadota bacterium; assembly: GCA_023423275.1. GTDB lineage: Bacteria > Pseudomonadota > Alphaproteobacteria > Rhizobiales > Hyphomicrobiaceae > ZC4RG25. Next base: position 4,487 of record JAFAFW010000065.1, on the reverse strand, counting down.
GCTTCGGACACATGACGCTATCGATGCCCGCCAGCGTCACACCGCGCAAAATGAATGGCGCAACGCTCGACGGCAGGTCCATGCCCTGCGCCAAACCACAAGCCGCGACCGCACCTCCGTACTGGGTCATGGCAATGACGTTGGCAAGCGTCTGGCTGCCGACAACGTCGATCGCTCCCGCCCAGCGCTCTCGTCCTAATGGCTTGGCCGCTCCGGAAAGCTCCCCGCGGTCAATGACCTCCGCCGCGCCGAGGCTCTTGAGAAACTCGGCTTCCTGTGTCCGGCCGGTCGATGCGATCACATGATGGCCGAGCTTCGACAGGAGTGTGACGGCAATACTTCCGACGCCGCCCACAGCGCCCGTCACCAGCACCGGTCCCCTGCTCGGCGAAATCCCGTGATCTTCCAGAGCCATGACCGCCAGCATGGCTGTATAGCCCGCCGTCCCGATCGCCATGGAGCGCGGTGCTGAGATCTGCGGCGGGCGCGCGATCAGCCAGTCGCCGGTGACGCGGGCGTATCCCGCGTATCCTCCATAGTGCGTCTCGCCGACACCCCAACCATTCAGGATGACGTCATCTCCGGGTTTGAAGGCGGTGCTTTCCGAGGTTTCCACCACGCCAGCAAAGTCAATCCCCGGAATCATGGGCCAACGGCGCACAACCGGTGCCTTCCCAGTCATCGCCAGGCCGTCCTTATAGTTGATTGTGGAGTGAGTCACCCGCACCAGGACGTCACCGGGCATCAGGTCCGCTTCGGTCAACTGATGCCAGCCGACGCTGCGGCCCTCAGCCCCGCGGGTCAGCATCAGAGCATTGAATTGCATGAGCATTTCTCCCAGGACAAACGAATCAGTTGGAGGTATTTCAGCATTTGCAGGCATCCAGATGCCAAGTTGCCACTAAAACGCCGTGCCTCGGTCATGTTGCCAGAATGCCGCATGAAAATCCTGTTGGCCGGATGTTCCACTGGCAAAAACACTCACTGGTAGTGAGGCTCATCTTGGTCTCATCTGGGCAGGATCCCGCCTATTTCCATGCTTAATTTTGTTAATCTTCCATTTTTACTTGAGAATGGGCAACTATATCCCCAGTGTTTCGGGCGCATCACTGTGGCGTCGATGCCTTATTCTAAAGTAACACCTGCCCAAATACGCGGCAATTTTGAAAATTATTGCACCGCAATGCAAATATAGCCTTGTCTTCGCCAGGGTGCCGCACTTAGATTCACGTTCACGCGCGGTTCATCAAACCGTGCAGCCAACCGCTGGAAGACCGGCAAAGGAGGCACCGATGGAGCTGAGGACGAGACTGAACGTGCTTGCCGCGATCATGTCATTCGGATTCGTCGCTGCAATTGTGTTCGGCATGATCTGACAGGAGCCACCGGGACCCTTTCGGGGTATGTAACGCGTGGTACATCCTACAATCCAGTGATTGCATTGAGTTGAAACGGAAGAGGCACGGAGCGATCCGTGCCTCTTCTGATTCCAGTGCAATCAGCGTCCCTGCACTCCGCACTACTTCTTCAGCGCGTAACCCAGCACCGCAAGGCCGAGCGGCCACAGCAGCGGCGGCGCACTGATCGGGATCATGGCGTTGATCTTGAAGACGACGATGGCCGCGCCAACCAAGCCGCCGATCAACGCCCATGCCAGCGTAGCACCGGATGGCGTTCCGACGTCCTTCAGAACCTGAGCGCCGATGACGCCCACCAGCCAGATGATAATGGCGGCCGCGACGCCCTGAACGAAGAATGCGACATCTCCGCCAACGGGAACATAGCGCAGCACCATCGGTGTCAGAAACCAACCGATGGCGAGCTGCAGCAGAATGAGAATGAGACGACCGAGCATGAGAACCCCCTTTCCGGCCTGTTGCATCATGCCGGTCCGGCGCGCTCCCCCGACCCGCCCCCGCCCGGCGAGTCAGAGCCTTATCACGCGGCCTCTTCTTTCGCGACACTGGGAAGGTAGTTGAGCACAGGCGCGAGCCAGCGCTCAGCCTCCGACACCGGCCATCCCTTGCGGGCGGCATAATCCTCGACCTGATCGCGCTCCACCTTGCCGACCCCGAAGTAGTGACTGTCGGGATGCGAGAAGTAGAGGCCCGACACCGACGAGCCGGGCCACATGGCGAAGCTTTCGGTCAATTCTATGCCCGCCGCGTTTGTCGCGTCGAGCAGGCTGAACAGTGTCGCCTTCTCGGTGTGATCGGGCTGCGCCGGATAGCCCGGAGCCGGACGGATACCCTGATACTTCTCAGAGATCAGCGCGGCATTATCGAGAGCCTCGTTCGGAACATACCCCCACAACTCCTTGCGGACCCGCTCGTGCATGTGCTCGGCGAACGCTTCGGCGAGGCGATCGGCCAGCGCCTTGATCATGATGCGTGTGTAGTCGTCGTGCGGCTTGGTGTGCTTCTCGATTGCCTCTTCCTCGCCCAGGCCCGCCGTCACCGCGAATCCGCCGACGTAGTCCGTCAGCCCGGTGTCCTTCGGTGCAACAAAATCAGCAAGCGCCATGTGCGCCCGATTGCGCGATGGATCGCGCGCGATCTGCTGGCGCAGCGTATGCAGCATCGTCAGCCGTTCCTTGCGGCTGTCATCCTTGAACAGCTCGATGTCGTCTCCGACCGCATTGGCCGGCCAGAACCCGACGACCGCGCTCGCCTTGAGCCATTTTTCGGAGACCATGCGTTCGAGCAGCGCGGTGGCATCGGCGTGCAACTTGCGGGCCTCCGCCCCGACCTTGTTGTCCTTGAAGATTGCGGGATACTGCCCCGCCAACTCCCAGGTCGAGAAAAATGGCGTCCAATCGATGTACGGCACCAGCGTGCGAAGGTCATAATCCTTGAACGCGCGCGTGCCCAGAAAGCTCGGCCGCGGCGGCTTATAGCCGGACCAATCAACCGCGAACCGATTTTCGCGTGCGGCGGAAATCGTAATCCGCTGCTTGCGCGCTTCGTTTCGAAGATGGCCTTCGCGGACTTTGACGTATTCCGCTCGGGTTCCGTCAAGAAAGCCGTCGCGCTCCGTCTCCGACAGCAAGCGCGACACCACACCGACCGCGCGGCTCGCATCCGTCACATAGATCGCCGATCCGCGCTTGTAGTTCGGGCTGATCTTGACCGCGGTATGCACGCGGCTGGTCGTGGCCCCGCCGATCAGCAGTGGCACCTCGAAACCCTCGCGCTCCATCTCGGCGGCGACGAAACACATCTCGTCGAGCGATGGCGTGATCAGCCCGGACAGTCCGATGATATCCGCCTTCTGCTCTTTCGCCGTCGCCAGGATCTTGGCGGCAGGCACCATGACGCCGAGGTCGATCACCTCGTAGTTGTTGCACTGGAGCACGACGCCGACGATGTTCTTGCCGATATCGTGCACGTCACCCTTCACCGTCGCCATCACGACCTTGCCCGCGGCAGGACGCGCTTCGAGACCCGACTTCTTCTTTTCCTCTTCCAGGAATGGCTGCAGGTAGGCCACGGCCTGCTTCATCACGCGCGCAGACTTCACGACCTGCGGCAGGAACATCTTGCCCGCGCCGAACAGGTCGCCGACCACGTTCATGCCAGCCATCAACGGGCCTTCGATCACCTCCAGCGGCTTTGATGCCTGCTGGCGGGCTTCCTCGGTATCCGCCTCGATATATTCGGTGATGCCGTGCACCAGCGCATGCGTCAGCCGCTGGCCGACTGGCGTTTCGCGCCACGACAGATCCTGCACGACCTTCTTGGCGCCGTCGCCCTTGAAGCGGGGCGCCGCTTCCAGCAGCCGGTCCGTCGCATCCGGGCGGCGATTGAGAACCACGTCCTCGCACAACTCGCGCAGATCGGCGGGGATATCGTCATAGACTGCGAGCTGCCCCGCGTTGACGATGCCCATGTCCATGCCAGCCTGGATGGCGTGATACAGGAACACGGAGTGCATCGCCTCGCGCACCGGCTCGTTGCCGCGGAATGCAAACGACAGGTTCGAGACGCCGCCGGAGATATGCGTCAGCGGCATCTTCTCGCGGATCTGCCGGGTGGCCTCGATGAAGGCGACTCCGTAACCGTTATGCTCCTCGATGCCGGTCGCGACCGCGAAGATGTTCGGATCGAAGATGATATCCTCGGGTGGGAAGCCAACCTTTTCGGTCAGCAGCTTGTAGGCCCGCTCGCAGATCGACACCTTGCGCTCGACAGTGTCGGCCTGACCTTCCTCGTCGAACGCCATCACGACGACAGCCGCCCCGTAGCGCAGTACCTTGCGCGCATGCTCCAGAAACGGCTCCTCGCCTTCCTTCAGGCTGATCGAGTTGACGATGCTCTTGCCCTGCACGCACTTGAGTCCGGCCTCGATCACCGTCCACTTCGACGAGTCGATCATTACCGGCACGCGCGCAATCGCGGGCTCCGTCGCGATCATGTTGAGGAACGTCGTCATCGCCTTCTCGCTATCGAGAAGCCCCTCGTCCATGTTGACGTCGATGACCTGGGCGC
>JAFAFW010000055.1 GCA_023423275.1 Pseudomonadota bacterium | reverse complement strand
CCTTGTTTGCGCTCGGCGGAATTTGGCTCGCGCTTGGTGTCGACGGATATCGGATCACCAGCCCGATTGCCGCCAACGGCCCCTCAAATCCACTCGCTAAATCCGTGGAAGTGGCCGCGGACGCCTGGTTTGACAACTATGCGGCGCATCCTTGGACAGTCATCGCGCCGCTGTTGGGTTTTGCCGGCGCGATGGCCGGCCTCATGTTGATGTGGATGCGACGTGAAATCCTGACCCTGTTGTGCTCGTCGGTTTCCATTCTGGGCATTATCTCGACAGTCGGACTGGCGATGTTTCCGTTCATCCTCCCGTCATCGATCGATCCGCGGTCGAGCCTCACTGTGTGGGACGCATCATCAAGCCATCTGACGCTTTTCGTCATGCTTGTCGTGACGGCCTTCTTTCTCCCGATCATCGTCGCCTATACGACGTGGGTTTATCGCGTTCTTTGGGGCAAGGTGGATGCCAAGGCGATCCAGGATGGTGATGGCCACGCTTACTGAACGAATGGAGCGCTGACATGTGGTATTTTTCCTGGCTACTGGGCTTTCCGCTTGCCGCAGCTTTCGCCGTTCTGAACGCGATGTGGTACGAATTGATGGATGACGCGGCTAAGAAGCACGCGCATTCGGCATTGCCGGAGAAGAGCGATCCGCGCGCGCCCTAGGTTGCTGCGCGATCGGTGAGCTGCCATTAAAGCGCGCTGCCGCTCGGTGCCAGGTGCAGCGGCAGCCTCCCGTCGCGCCATTCGGTTCCCCAGAGGCTGAGCAACGTCCCGTCTTCGTTCCTCGCGGGATAGCGTGCCGTCCGCACCGTATCATGCGCAGCTGCATGCTTCCGGCGTCTCGCAGAGGCTTCGCCTGCAGCGCCCTCTGGCACCACAATTTCGCACCCCGCGCGACCCAAGGCCTCCGGGATTGGCGCAGTCGCTCGTCCGCCGCCGCTGGGGTGGCCTGAGCCCGGTCAATTGCTCGATTTTGCTGGCTGCGGGCTCCCCGGGTTTTCGCTGTGCATGATGCGTTGACAAAGATGCTGACCGAATAGTATGTAAAATGCGACCAGATGGAGGTCCCGGTATCAAGAAGTTATGGATTTAGGGAGGACCAAGGATGAATTTTCTCTCAAGACACGGTGTGGCCGGCGCGGTGGCCGCTGTTGCAACACTGGCAGCACTCGCTACGGCAGGAAACGCTGCCGATCTGAAAATGCCGACGCCTTATGCCGGCGGTCCATGGCTCGAGCGCGATGCGCAGGGGTTTGTCGATCGCGTGGCCGAGCTCACGGAAGGGCGCGTGAAGCTTCGCCCATTTCCTGCAGGCGCACTCGGCAATGCGCTCAAGGTAACCGAAACAGTTCAGTCCGGCGCCGCGGAAGCTGGTTTCAACTGGATGCCGTACGACTGGGGAGTTGAAGTCGGCAGCGTCATATTTGGCGGTTTCGCTGGCGGCCTCCGCAATCCCGAGGAATATATGCTTTGGCTCTATAAAGGCGGTGGTCTTGAGCTGTGGCAGGAGTATCGGGAAAAGAAATTCAACGTCGTATCGTTCCCCTGCACGACGCTCGGCTCGGAAATCTTCTTGTTGTCAAAGAAGAAAGTCCAGACGCTCGAGGATTTCAAGGGACTGCGCTTTCGGACGTCCGGTGCCTGGATTGACATTGCTGCCAAGCTCGGCGCGGCGACGGTTTCGATGCCGGGTGGAGAGGTTTACAACGCGCTTGATCGCGGTGTCATCGATGCCACGGAATGGGGCAGCCCGGAGATCAATAAGCCGAGCGGTCTGAACAAGATTGCAAAATACATCATTACGCCTGGCCTGCATCAGACTGGCGGGTTCCTCGAGTGCATGTTCAGCAAGGACGCCTGGGCCAAAATTTCCGAGTTCGATAAAAAGGCCATTGCTGCCGCTGCAAAACTTTCCGTATTCGAAAGCTGGCTCAACAATTCCGACGCAGACCTCGATGCGTTTGTCGAGATTCGGGATGGCCGGAACGAGCTGGTCAAGCTTGATCCTGCATTCATCGAAGCCATCAACACGGCGACCAATGAGTGGGCAAAGCAAAAGTCGGACGAGAGCGAGTGGTTTAAGCGCGCCTACGAAAGCATGAGCGGTTATAAGGAAAAGCTCAAGCTTTGGCCGAATTATCGTCTCCCTGTCGGCATCGACACGCTTCAATAATCAAGCTTCGCGATCCGGAAGGAGGGCGGCCCATCGCCCCCTTCCGAACACTGAGTGCTGGAATTGCGAGTCTGGTCGTGATTCCAGCTTCGTGCCAACGGGTCATCTTCCGCGATGATCTTCGAGGATCGGCAAGGCATGTTTCTGGCACTAGAACGGGCAATAGACCGGATCTCGGAATGGTCTGGCCAAATTGCCATGCTCGTGGTCATTCCTCTCGTCCTGGCGCTCAGCTACGAGGTGTTGAGTCGTCATTTTCTCGGGGCGCCGACCAGTTGGGCTTATGAGCTCAGTTACTTTCTGACTGGTACGATTTTGATGCTCGGCGTCAGTTATGCGCTTCGTCACAAGCAGCACGTCAACGTAGATGTTCTTCATGCACAGCTTCCTCGCCGTGTCAGAATCATCATCAATCTCCTGGGTTACATCGTTCTCCTCGTGATTTGCGTGCCTTTCGCCATCCACGTCGCGAACTACGCACTGCACGCCTTTGTTACCGGTGAGACCTCCGGAAACTCTGCCTGGAACCCTTTGATCTGGCCGTTCCGCGCGATATGGGCCATCGGCCTGTCGCTGTTTTGCCTGCAGCTCCTCTCGGAGATCATCCGATGCGTTGCGCACTTGTGCCAATCTGAAGAAATGGATCCGCATCAATGAATCCTTCTCTTGGATTGGCTATGTTCCCGATGCTGCTGATCCTGATCGTATCAGGAATTCCAGTAGCATTTTCGCTACTGATCACGGCGGCGGTCATTGGCTACTTCGTGTTCGGCGGGTCCCTTCTGCACATGATGACATCCAAGCTGGATGTCGTCGTCTCGGATGGCCTGCTTGCAGCTATTCCATTGTTCATTTTCATGGGCGCAATGCTGCAGCATTCCGGAATTGCCGAGCGCTTATTCCGTGTTCTCCACGAATGGCTGCGATGGGTCCCGGGGAGTCTTGCTGTTACCGCGATTGTCATGGGCACGATCTTCGCCTGTGCCGCGGGTGTGGTCGGCGCGACGGAAACGGTCATTGGGTTGCTTCTTGTCCCGGCGATGCTGAAGCATGGTTACAACAAGCCCCTTCTTTCCGGCACGATCTGCGCGGGCGGATCGCTCGGCACCGTCATTCCGCCATCGATCACCGTCATCGTTCTTGGGCCGATCGCAAACGTATCAGTGGGTGATCTTTTTGCGGGTCTTTTATTTCCCGGCTTGATCATGGCCGCGCTTTTCCTCGTCTATATCGTTGTGACGTGTTGGATATGGCCGGACCTCGCTCCTCGCCCTGAAACGCAAGCCGTCGCAAACGATAGGTCTCTCGGAGAAAAGTTGAAGGATACCGTCTTCGCTTTGCTGCCGACGTTTATCCTCATTTTTCTTGTCCTCGGCAGTATTCTCTTGGGGATCGCGACGCCGACGGAGGCCGCCGCGGCCGGCGCGCTAGGCACAATTATTCTTTCGATGGTCTATAGAACCTTGACCCTTGAGGTTCTTGCATCGGCTGCCAAGAACACCGTATCGATCACAGCAATGATCCTGTTCATTGTCGTTTCCGGCAGCATATTTGCGTCTGTCTTTTTTGGCACTGGCGCGATGACCGCAGTACAGGATGCCGTCAAGACGGTCGGATTAACGCCTGCGACCGGACTTGGAGCCATCCTGTTCATCGCGTTTCTTGGCGGCTTTATGCTGGATCTCATCTCGCTGATCTTGATTCTGGTGCCGGTTGCGATGCCGGTCATCAAGATGCTCGGTATTAACGAGGTCTGGTTCTGTGTGCTCCTCCTCGTTGTGCTTCAGACGAGCTATCTCAGCCCGCCGATGGCGCCATCCATTTTCTATCTGAGAGCAATTGCGCCACCCGAGATCAAGCTCATGGATATGTATAAGGGCGTGCTGCCGTTTATCGGTCTGCAGATTATGACGTTAATACTCATTCTTCTGTTTCCGGCACTGGCGCTTTGGTTGCCAAGTCGCATGGTCGGCTTCTAGAGCCGCTCCGATTCACTCGGGAACGTCCTGTTGTCGTCCCGGAATTTCGCGTGAGCGAAGTGCCCCGGAGGCCTGGGTGTGATTTCTATGGCCTCTGCCTTGGCTCTCTGCTGCGCTTCAGCCGCGATAACAGATAAAAAAATTCCCGGGATCGCTGACCCCGGGAAAGTGGCGTCGGTGATAGCGCTTTGTTCGCTTACTGCTTTCCCACAACTTTGGTCGTGACGAGTTCCTCGATCGCATCCTCGGAATAATCAAGTTCCTTGAGGATCTCCGCGGTTTGCATACCGAGCGGCTGCGGTGGGAATCTGATTTCCGGAGCGATGCCGTTGTAGCGAATGGGGTGATTGACGAATGTCAGCGGCGTGCCGCGGCTGCCGTCGACCGTCACGATGCCCTTGGTATGCTGAACCTGCGGATCCTTGAACACGGCTTCATAGTCATTCACAGCCGAATGCCAGATCTTGTTTTCCGTAAACAGAGCCACCCAGTCCTCAGTCGTTTTCTCCACAAGCCGATCCATGATCTGCTGAGCCGCTTTCTCGCGTTGCGTAAACGAGACGTCGTCGCTCAGGACGTCTGCCTCGGGAATGCCGACGAGCCGTTGCAAGGCGGGTAGTGAACCGAGGGAGATGGCGATATGGCTATCTTTGGTCGGATAAACGCCGTATGGCGCTTCGAAATACCAGGCGCCTATCGGGTAGGGCTGGCGAATATCGTCAGGCTTCTCACCATTGGCGTAACAGGTGATGGATTCCGTCTGCAGGTTGAGAGCCGCGGAAAGAAGGCTGACGTCGACCTTCATGCCCTCGCCCGTCCGTTGCTTATGTAAGAGCGCTGTGACCATGCCGGCGAAATAGAGCGCGCCGGCATGATGGTCGACCGCTGAAACGCCGATCGCCCTTGGCCCGTGCTGTTGCGATCCTGTGATCATGGCGAGACCGGACATCGCTTGGATGATCAGATCCTGCCCCGGTTTGTCGACGTATGGGCCGTCCGCGCCGAAGCCGGAGCCGGACGCAAAGATAATGTCGGGTTTGAATTTTTTGCAGTCCTCAAATCCGATACCCAATGACTCCATGACGCCAGGACGGAAATTCTCCGCCACGATATCGGCGCGCGCGATAAGTGCCTTGGCGATCTCAAGTCCTTTGGGATTTTTGAGATCCAGGGCAAGGCTCCGCTTGTTCCGGTTATGCGCGAGAAACAGCATGGACTCGCCATCCACGCGCTTCGATCCGTGCCCACCCCAGCTCCGCTGAAACGCTCCCTTCAGCGGCTCGACCGTAATGACATCGGCGCCAAGATCGGCGAGATATTGAACCCCCGCAGGTCCCATAAGAAAGTGATTGAAGCTGACAACCCGGACCCCACTCAGCGGTGTCATACCGTTTCCCCTCGTCGATAGAGATTTCATGCGTTGAAGCAGTTGCGTCGTTGGAACCGCAGCCTCGGGCATGCGAAAAAATACTGACCGATCAGTATTTAATTGTCAAGCTCGGGGCTGGAGGGTAAAGTCTCCTTCCGGATGCCGAAAACCAACTGCATCAAGGCCTGAGTTTCAACAAAAAACGCGACGGGAAACAATGGCTATTGTCACATCGGGAGCCCATGGTCCGATCCAGCTCATCACCATCAATCGTCCGGAAAAGCTCAACGCGCTGAGCTTTGAGGTTTTCGACAGGCTCGGTGCTGCGCTGGATGAGGCCGTTGCCAATGATGCTGTTCGTGTCATCGTGTTCACCGGGGCTGGGCATAAGGCTTTCGTTGCGGGCATGGATGTTGCCGACATGGCGGGCGCCGATCCGCTGAAAGCTTATCGCATCACGCGCTCCGGTCAGGTCTTCTTTCAGCGCGTGGCGGCTGCACCGAAACCGACCATTGCAATGGTGAACGGCTACGCACTTGGCGGCGGATTTGAATTGGCGCTGTCCAGCGATTTCATCGTCGCAAGCGAAACCGCGCGATTCGGCTTTCCCGAGATTCGCCTTGCGACGTTCCCGGGTTGGGGCGGGACGCAACTTGCGATGCGCAAGATGCTGCCGTGCTATGCCAAGGAAATGCTTTGGAGTGGGAAACATTACGGCAGCCGGGAGTGCGAGCGCTTCGGTTTCATCAATCGGATTGCTCCCCCAGAGAGCCTTTGGGAGCAGACGCAGGAGTTCGCGGCTTTGTTTGCCGACAAGGAGCCGGTTGCCCTCGAGTTCGCCAAGCGCCTCGCGCAGACGGATGCCGGCAGCCAGGATGATGGCATGGTTCTCGAAGCCGCCCTGTATGGTTTGAATTTCGGATTGCCGCACGCGCAGGCCGCATTTGAAGGGCTTCAGGCGGGATTTTCGACCAAGAAGAGTGGCTGATTGACGGGCGGAAATCACACGAAGCAATTGAGAGCGATCCCATGGAAATCAGCAAAGGCAACCCTGCCGATTGGTCCGTCGAAACGCTGGTCGGAACCGAAGCTAAAATGGTGAAAACGATTGGAGCGGAGGATCTTACGGGGTTCGCGACAATCACGGGAGACGACCATCCGAACCACACCGATCAGGCCTATGCGGAGGCGCAGGGCCTTGGGGGATGTGTGGCACAGGGATCGATGCTGGTCGGATTGATCGCTGGCGCCTCATGCCGCTTTCTGGAGCAGGTCAATCGTTCCGCGGTGTCCTACGGTTATGATCGCGTACGCTTTTTGAATTCTGTCCGCGTCGGTGACCGGCTGACCATCACGTTCAAGATCAGCGGCTGCGATCCGGCCAAGAACAATGTCTTCGGGGATGCGGAGCTTGTGAACCAGAACGGGCAACTCGTCGCTGTCGGACGCAATACCATTCACTTTCGCAAGTCCTGAACGCTCATCGGCGCCGTAGCGCCGCAAATCGACAAGGAGGATCGCAGATGGACCGGGAAAGTTACGAAGCCTTTCGAGACGGTGTCCGGAGGCTTGCGGTCAGCAAGATCGAGAAGCATGCCGCCGACTACGATCGGCAGGCCCGGTTCCCGGAGGAGTCCCTCCAGGCCTTCAAGGAATTGTCCCTCGTGTCGCTTGCTTTCCCGGAAAGCTGTGGAGGGCAGGGCGGTGATGTGCTGTCTCAAGCCATTGCGCTCGAAGAGCTCGGACGCGTCTGCGCAACATCATCCGTGACACTGATGGTGATCTGGGCAGGGCTCGTGCCGGTCGCCAAGCATGGTTCGTCCCGGCTTGTCGATGACGTGATCCGCCCGGCCATGAGCGGCGACACCGTGGCGTCCATCTGTCTGACGGAGCCGGATGGCGGCTCAAATCTGTTCGCGTTGAAAACCAGGGCCGAGAAGGTCGATGGCGGATGGGTCCTGAATGGCCGCAAGCGCTTCATCAGCAATGCGACACGCTCGGACTGGTACACCGTCCTGGCGCGCACCGGCGAAAAGACGCTGGGATTGTTCTCGGTCCACAAAGACGATCCCGGCTTGTCGCTGGGCGCCCGCGAAACGAAGATGGGCATCAAGGGCAGTCCGACGGCCGACGTCATATTCGAGAACTGCCGTCTGCCGGAGCATCGCGTGATTGGCGAGCCGGACCAGGGTTATCGCTACATTACCGATTCACTGACCTGGACGCGCGTGCTCATCGGCGCGCAGGCCCTCGGCATTTCTCAAGGCGCTCTGGATCAAACGGTGAAGTACACGTCCGAGCGCGAGCAGTTCGGGGAGACGATTTCCCGTCTGCAGATGGTGCGCGGCATGGTCGCCGATATGGCGACGGAGACCGAAGCCGGCCGTGCGCTGCTGTATCGCGCCGCCGAGGCAATCGACAACGGCGAAGCGGCAGCCCGTTCCCTCGCTTCCATGGCCAAGCTGTTCTGCAGCGACACCGCCATGCGTTCGACCACGACTGCGGTGCAGCTCCACGGTGGTGCCGGCTACCTGGCCGACTTCCCCGTGGAGCGTATGATGCGTGACGCCAAGATCACGCAGATTTACGAAGGCGCTAACGAAATCCAGCGCCTGATCATCGCCAAAAATGTCTATGCCCACGCGGAGAACCGCTCATGAGCCTGATTACCTATCTCACCCGCATTCAGTTCGATCCCGGCGCCGTTGGTCTTTTGGCGGAAGAGCTGAAGCTGCTGGGCGTTTCGCGTCCGCTGATCGTCACTGACAAGGGGATCGTCAACGCGGGGCTGATCGACAAGGTGCGCGAAGGCGGCAAGCTTCCCGCCAACGTTCCGGTCTATGATGGGACGCCGGAGAATCCCGACGAAGCTGCGGTTCTCGACGCGCGCGATATGTTTCGCCAGAACGAGTGCGATTCTATCGTTGCCGTTGGTGGGGGATCATCGCTGGATCTGGCCAAGGCCGTATCATTGCTCGTCACCCATGCCGAGCCGCTGGAGCAGTATGCCGTCATCCTCGGAGGCTTGAACAAGATCACGCGCGACAAGCCGCCGGTGATCGCTCTTCCCACGACGTCGGGCACGGGCAGTGAAGTCGGGCGCGCCGCGCTGATCACGCTCAACGATGGCCGTAAGCTGGGTTTCCTGTCGCCTCACATGATCCCGGAAGTGGCCATCTGCGATCCGGATCTGACACTGGGGCTGCCGCCTTATCTCACCGCGGCGACCGGAATGGACGCTGTTACGCATTGCATCGAGACCTATCTCAGCCCGCGTGACAATGCTCCGGCGGAAGCCATTGCGCTCGATGGTTTGAAGCGGGCGATGACATTCCTGCGCCGCGCGTTCAAGGACGGACAGGATCGTGAAGCGCGCAAGCAGATGATGATGGCGTCCCTGGAAGGCGGCATGACGTTCCAGAAGGGGCTTGGCGCGGTGCACGGCATGTCTCATGCCTTGGGTGGTCTCAAGTCACCCCGTCTGCATCACGGCACGCTCAATGCCGTCATTCTTCCTTCGGTATTGGCGTTCAACGAAAGCCACGCGAAGGAGAAATACGTCGCTCTCCGTGAAGCCATGGGACTGCCCGAAGGGGCGAACCTGGGAGACGCGATTGCCGAGCTGTCCCGCGATCTCGGATTGCCGTCGAGCCTGGCAGCCATGGGCGTGCAGGCTGACTGCTTCCCGACGATGATCGAACGCGCGCTGGCTGATCATTCGACGGCGAGCAATGCGCGTCCGGTGACTGCGGCTGACTACGAGGCGCTGTTCCACGCCGCGATGAAGGGAGTGTAACGATGATGCGCCGCGGACTCCATGGCAGTCGCGTGCTTGACCTTTCGCGGCTGGCACCGGGGCCATACTGCACGATGCTGCTTGCGGATATGGGAGCGGACGTCGTTGCCGTGGGCGGCGGTGCGGGCAGTTTGCCAATTCCAGCCTTTATGCGCGGGAAGAAGGTCATCAATCTCGACTTGAAAAAAGACGAGGGCCGCAAGGCGTTTTACCGCCTTGTCGAATCCGCGGATGTCGTGGTCGAAGGCTATCGTCCCGGTGTTACGTCGCGCCTCGGCATCGACTACGAAACGCTGAAGGCCATCAATCCGCGCCTCGTCTACTGTTCGCTGACGGGCTATGGCCAGGACGGCCCGCTGGCTCAGGAGGCCGGCCACGACATCAACTACGTGGCACTGTCGGGCGCGATCGGAGCGGTGGGACCAGTCGATGCGCCGCCTGTCGTTCCCCTGAATCTGCTGGCGGACTTCGCTGGCGGAAGCCTGTTCGCGACTATCGGCATTCTGACGGCCCTCTATGAGCGTGAGAAGACCGGGCAGGGACAATACATTGATGCGGCCATGGTCGATGGCTGCCTGTCGCTGATGGCCATGCATTACCCGGATTGGGGGCATCCTGTTCTGGCTGCGCGCGGGGACGGGCTGGTTGCGGGAACGGCGCCGTACTACCGATGCTATCAGTGCAAGGACGGAAAATTCATCGCCGTGGGGGCGCTCGAACGCAAGTTCTTCGAGAATCTTTGGGCCGGCCTTGGCTATGAGGATAGCCCGCCCCCGCATCTCGATCGCGCCGTATGGGGCTCGATGACGGAACGCTTCAACGCGACATTTCTGACGCGCACGCGTGACGACTGGGCGGCTTGTTTCGCAGGCAAGGACGCCTGCGTGACTCCGGTTCTCGATCCGCAGGAAGCCATAGATCATCCCCATAACCGGGCCCGACATCCTGACTTCACCAGGGATAACGTCGCGCGCGCACCGGTCATGCAGGCGACATCGTCGAATGCGGCCGTCGTCGACTTGACGGACCGTACGGAGGAGGTGCTGGGAAGCATTGGCCTATCGGAGGTGGAGATCGCCGCCGCAAAATCCAAGCAGGGGATTGCCGGATTGTCGTGGCCGCCTTTGTAGTCGCCTGATATCTGTGGACGTCGGATTCTGAAACCTTATCTGATATATCAGTTGTTCGATGTGATGCGGGACCGGCTTGAACTTTCTTTGAGGTAAGACGGAATGGCCAAGGCCGTGGCAGCCAAAGTGAACAAGAAGGCGCAACTTCGCGAGGAGAGCGTCAACCGGCTCACGCAGGCCGCGTTCCGGCTGATCGTCACCAAAGGATATCATGCCTGCAGCCTGCAGGAGATCGCGGAAGCGGCTGGACTGACGAAGGGGGCGATCTTCTTTTACTTCGAGAGCAAGGAAAATCTTCTCCTCCATCTGCTCGATATCGCCGAAGCCAACATTGTCGAGCCGCTCATTGCCAACCTCAATGAAACCAACCGCCCGGCGCCTCAGAAGATCGCTTCGTTTTTTCGTTTTACATCCAAGCAAGGGATCGACCGGCCAAACGAGCTTCTCTGCCTGATCAAGATGTCGATCGAAAGCCGCAACAGCACGGATCTTGCCGATCGCCGCGTCGCCGAACTCTATCAGCGCATTTATCAGGCGCTCGAAGACGTCATCGATGCGGGTAAGAAGAAGGGGGAACTTGCCGCCGATATGCCCTCCAAGGAATTCGCGACACTGGTTGTTGCGACCTATGAAGGCATGATGCTGGAGTGGCACCGCCTCGGGGGCAGCATCAACGGGCGGGTATTCGTGAAAACGGTTTGGCAGACCTTCATGGAAGGCATCCTGCTGCCGAAATACCGTTCCTGAGGTTGCGTGGCCGTCTAGGACGGCCGCTTGGTCTCCGCGATCAGATCCCGCAGCGAGACCTCGGCTTTCTGTCGATCCCACGTATTATCGCTGATGCCGGTGTCGCGCAGCATGCGCTTGCGCACCTTGTTGGTCGGGGTGCGCGGGAGTTCCTGCAGCACTTCGATGTAACGTGGCACCATGAAGTGCGGAAGGTTTGCAGCAAGGTGACGTAGCAGGTCGATCGGCTCGATTGCTTGCTCCGGCACCACGCAGAGCTTGATGTCGTCATCGTATTGCATGCCCGACGCGACCCCGACGGCCGCGACCTCGCGGAGACCCGGAAACGTCATGGCTGCGGCTTCGATGTCGTAGGACGAGATGTTCTCCGCACGCCGGCGAATACGATCCTTGATCCGGTCGACGATGTAGAAGTTTCCAGCCTCATCGCGCCGCGCGGCGTCACCGGTGTGGAACCAGAGATTCCGCCAGGCTTCCAGTGTTTCCTCCGGCATTCCCATATACTGGGACATCATGGTCCAAGGATGGTGCGGCCTTACGACGATCTCTCCAACTTCGCCATGTGGCAGCTCGCGGTCAGTGTCTGGAGAGACAATTTTGACGTCGTACCAGTCATTCATAACTTTGCCGCATGACCCGGCCGCACGCTCTCCCTCATAGGAGGTCCAGCACGGGCAGCCGATCTCTGTCATGCCCCACATTTCGATTCCGCGCAGTCCGAACCTCTCCTCGAACGCAGGGCCGATCGCCTTCGGCAGAGGCGAGCACATCAGGCGCCGCATGGCGTGGTCGGTGTCGCGTGGTGTCCGTGGCGTCGCGTGGATCATTTCGACCATGGGGCCATGCGCAATGCTCAGCGTCGCACCTTCGCGGCGTACGACATCGAGCCAGCGGCCGGCTTCGAAGCGCCTGTCCAGCACGAGGCGCGCGCCCATGGCGAACGAGGCCAGGACGCCCATGAATTTGCCGGCGATATGATTGAGCGGGTGGGCGCAATAATAGACGTCGTCTGCGGTCAGGCGCGTGTTGACGATGACCTGATAGGCGATATTGCAGACGTGCGTGTTGGGCATGACCACGCCCTTCGACGGGCCTGTCGTGCCGGAGGTGAACATCACTGCGGCGGGATCGAAAACGGCCACCTCGGCCGCGGGGAGTTCCGATGCAAGCTTGGCGACGAGTTCATCGTAGAACAGAACGGTCGTGCTGCCCCAGCGGGACAGGTTCAGCGTCGGGTCGCGCCCGACGAGAATGAGGTGGGTCAGGTTGCTGCATGCATCTGCGACCTCGGCCAACTGAGGAAGCAGGCTGCACTCGACCATGACGGCGCGTGGTTGAGTAACCGTGAGCAGATGGCGCAGCAACTCTCCGCGATAATTAGGATTCACGGTCACGTCGACGACGCCGATCAGCGCTGCAGCCATCCAGCCGTGCAGCGCGGGGATGCTGCTCGGACAGAGAATTCCGAGAGCGTCGCCCTTTTTCAATCCGATGTTGGAGAGGGCGCCCGCGAATGCGGACGAGCGCCCGATGAAGGTCTTGTAGCTCTCGGCTTCGCCGTCCACCTGTTTGACGAAAGGTTTGTCCACGAGGTCCGCGAACCGCTGTTCCGCGATGGTGCGGATCGTCCAGGTTTCGAGGGGGCCAAATGGCATTGGCAGGGTCATTGGAAAGGCTCAAATGCTCTGGATCTGCTGTCTCTTCCGGTGTTTCCGGCAGGCTCCCATCTAGAGCATCGACACGGCGCTTGTCCCGCAAAGAATAATGGGTTGCGCCGAAACACAGCTATAGATACCATCTGGTCAGTATTTAAATGATGCCGCACTTTCTGGATTGCGGTCTGAGAAGGACGTGGGGAAGCGACATGGATGGCCTGAACGAGAGCAAATTCTGGCTCGATGCCGTCAGCAAGATGATCGGCCGGGTGACTGAAACGCGAGACGCAAATCTGGCCGGCTTTCCGCATTATGGAGATCAGAAGACGGGGGAGTGGATCACATCTCCGGACGGCTTCTGGACCGGTGGCTTTTGGGTCGGCGAGCTATGGCTGGCGGCACGTCTCACCGGTGACGCGAGCTACAGCGAGGCCGCGCGAGGCTGGCTGAAGCGCCTGGAGCCACGCATCGACAGCCGCAGCGTCTTTCGTGGTTTCCTGTTCTATTACAGCGCCGTGACAGGCGCCGTTCTGCAGGGCGATGCCCTGTCGGCAGATATGGCAGCCCGGGCAGCCAAGTCGGTTTCCGGGCAGTTCGATCCGATCGCTGGCCTGATTCCGCTCGGTGCGGAAGCCGAGGAGGCTCATACCGTTGGCGACGGAGAAGCGAATATCGATGGCATGATGGCCGTGCCGCTTCTGTTGTGGGCCGCACGCCATTGTGGTGACGATGATCTGCGCAAGATCGCCCTGGCTCATGCTTACAAGAGCGAAGAGTTCTTCATTCGTCCTGATGGTGGTGTGATCCAGTCAGCCAGCTTCGACACCAAAACCGGTGATCTGACACGCCGCTACACCCACAAGGGCTTCAGCGACGCGTCGATTTGGACCCGCGCGCAGGCTTGGGCCATGCTGACCTACGCGATCGCAGCCTCGCAGGAACGCGGCGAAAGCAACCTTCTGCGCATTGCCGAAAAGGTTGCGGACTGGTGGCTGTCGCGTATTCCCAAGGATCTTGTCGCCTACTGGGACTTCGATGCTCCGCTGACACCCGATACCCGTCGCGACACGTCGGGCACGGCGATCGCGGCCGCCGCGCTGCTGAAGCTGGCATCGATCCACCCGGACAATGCAAAGGCTGCGCGTTATGCCACGACGGCGCGCGAAACGGCCCGTGCCCTGGTCCAGCAGCACCTGACCTCGACGGGAATTTTGGCGAATGGCTGTTTTGATCCCAAGAACAACAAGGCGGTCGCCAACGAGCTGATCTGGGGTGATTACCTGCTGATGGAAACGATCGCGCGGTTCAGCGGAAAGCTTGCCGTTGCGATTTAGCGGATAAGCTTTTGCTCTCCCTCCAGATTTCATCCTGGAGGGATTTCAACGCTTACGGCACGTTACGATAGCGACCCGAGGGCGGTCGGGAATGCTGGCGAGAATGTGCCGTTTCATCAGGTCAATCGCCTCCGCGACCGCATTCTTTCGGAAGAGGGCGATAAGCTCATCGTGCTCGTCGGCGGCGCGCATGGAGAGCGTCCGATTTCTCAGCATCGCATGCCGCAACGGCTCTCCGATCTCGTTGATCTCAACGCCCTCGCAAAGAGCGAATAGAGCCGGCCAGCGGCAGGCAAGGGAGCGCAATCACCTCTCTGGCTTGAATGCTCCGTCCGGAAGTGTGCGGATCCAGGCATGTGAACTGCACACGTGCTTGCGCATCGCGGCTTCGGCAGCGGCTTGATCGCCGGCAAAGATCGCTTCGGCGATTGCGACGTGGTCGGCATGCGAGAGGTTGGCGTGCTCCGCGCGCATCGCCCGTCCGACCTGGATCATCACCACCGGCAACTGCAGTTTGAGGATCAGTTCCGATAACAGCGCATTCCCGCCGATTTCGACGATCGTGCGATGATAAAGTCTGTTGTTTTCGATGAAGATGTTCCAGGGCAGATCTTTTCCGGTCGGCCGGATCGTCTCCCAAACCTCGGAGAAGATACGGCGATTGTCGCCCTGGTTGATCTGGCTTGCCGCCAAGCCGGCCGCCAAACCTTCCACACACTCGCGGATCTGAAACAGTTCACCCATCTGACGGCGCGACAGGCGCCGCACCGTAGCCCCGCGATTGGGGATGAGGTCGACCATGCCCTCCGCAGCAAGACGCCGAAATGCTTCCCGCACAGCGCCGCGACTGATGGCGAACTCTTCAGTCAGATCGCGTGCGATCAACCGCTGACCGGGAACGAAGCGGCCCTCGTCGATACCCTGGCGAATGCACGTGCAGACAAAGTCCACTGTTGCGCCGCGCCTGTGATGATCTGCCGTCAGTCTATCCATGGAAAACCGAGTGTCAGGTGAAGACACAGGATGCAAGCGATCCATTCGCAGCGCTTGACATTTGTTGGGACTGCCAAATATTGTCCTACAATGTTGCTATAAAAAATGTAGCACAAATAAAGGTGGCAATCCAACTGCCGCGAGGAAACGCAATCGCTCTCTCATCGGGGGCGTACAGGACGGGGCGCCAATCCAATGGTTGCCGGGCAATCGCATGCGGGCTCAGCGCATGGTGCTGAAATCGTGCTTGAAGCAGCGGACGAGCATAAGCTCGACGCCTACTTGGCGATGCCGCAGGCACCCAACGGCGCCGGGCTGGTCATCCTTCACGAGATTTTTGGCGTCAACGCCCACATCCGCGAGGTGTGCGATGGCTATGCCCGTCGCGGCTTCAAGGCGGTAGCGCCAGCCCTGTTCGATCGGGCGCAGCGCAAGGTCGCACTCGGCTACGACGCCGAGGCCATCGACATCGGACGTCAGTTGAGATCGGAGATCGCTTGGGACGACGTCCTCCTCGATGTGCAGGCGGCCACGGATAGCGTTCGTTCTCCACAAGGAACCGCTGTTGTCGGCTATTGCTGGGGTGGCACGCTGGCTTTCCTCTCGGCGACACGGCTCAACGGTGTCGATTGTGCAATCGGCTACTACGGCGCCCAAACCATTCCGTTCGCGCATGAGAAGCCGCGCGTTCCTGTACTCTTCCATTTCGGAACCGAAGATCCTCGGATTCCCGAATCCGACCGGGAGATCCTTCGCAGCCACAATCCGCAAATCGAAACGCACCTCTATCCGGCCGATCACGGATTTAATTGCGATCACCGCAAGGAATGGCACGCGCCGAGCGCCGAGAAGGCGTTGAACCTGACCCTCGATTTCATGCGTCGGCACATGTTCGAAAAGCGCGCCGGGCGCACCTGAGCTTCAGATTATCGAAATCCAATTCGGCGGTTTGCCAGGATTGAAATCACAAGCAGATAGACAGGAACGTACAGCATGGATCTCGGAATTAAAGGTCGCGTCGCAATCGTCAGCGGTGGCAGCCGGGGCATTGGGCGCGAAACGGCGCGCGAGTTTCTGGAAGCCGGCGTGAAAGTCATGACCTGCTCGCGCCACGGCGATCAGGTTGCGGCGACCTGCAAGGAGCTGGCCGAGAAGACAGGTGGAGAAATCCGCTCCATCGAAGCGGATACGTCGAAGCCAGCCGATGTCCAGAAATTGGTCGATGCGACTCTCAAGGCTTATGGCACCGTCGATATCCTCGTGAATAACGCGGGCACCATGTACTCCGGCCGCTACGACGAAATGACGGACGAGGGCCTGCAGACGCAACTCGACACCAAACTGTTCGGCTTCCTGCGTGCGATCCGTGCGGTTTATCCCATCATGCGCGACAAGAAATGGGGCCGCATCGTCAGCATGATCGGCGGCGCTGGTAAGGAACCGGACCCGTACATGTTCGGCTCGGGGATCACCAACAGCGGTCTGCTGAATATCACCAAGTCGCTGTCGACCGAGTTTGCCCCTCATAACGTTCTCGTCAACGCTGTCTGCCCGGGCTGGGTCGCGACCGATTTATGGAAGCGCAACGCCGGGGGTTTGCAGAAAGAACTTGGCGTGAATAACGAGGACGAAGCACGGCGCCTCGCCGCAAAAAAGAACGCGTTGGGCCGTTTCGGCAAGCCGGAAGAACTGGCGAATGCGATCGCATTCCTGTGCTCGGAGCGCGCCAGCTACATTACCGGCGTGTCGCTCAACCTGGATGGTGGCCGTCTCAAGGGACTGTGGTAGGGCGCAGATGGACCTCGGTCTCAAGGACAAGGTTGCGATCGTTACCGGTGCCTCGCGAGGCATCGGTTTTGCAACGGCGGAACGGTTGTTGTCGGAAGGCGCCAAGGTTGCGATCTGCGCGCGGGATCGCGGCCGTCTGGACGAAGCCGAGCAGCGATTGAAAGTGCGCGGGGAGGTCTTGGCGGTCAGCGCTGATACCGCGAATCCTGACGCGCGTGAGGCCTTCGTCCACGCCGTACTGGAGCGCTTTGGCCGCGTCGACGTGCTGGTCAATAACGCCGGTACGCACGTTCGCGCTACCGTGGACGACATGACCGACGAACAGCTCCAGCGCCAGCTCGACGACAAGTTGTTCGGGTTCTACGGCATGATCCGTCTTGTCCTGCCCGATATGCGCAAGCGCAAGGACGGACGGATCGTCAATGTCATCGGGCAGGCCGTGCGTCATCCGCATCCGGATCGATTGCCGTCCGGTATTGCCAATGTTGCCGCTCAGGCCATGACGAAAGCTGTTGCCGATGCGGTCGCGCGCGATAACGTGCGGGTGAATTCGGTTTGTCCGCAATACATCGCAACCGAACTGGTGCAGACGCTGATTGCCAAGGAAATGCGGGAGAAAGGCGTCGACAGGGCCACGGCATCTGCCGGCTTTACACGCGCGAACATCCTCGGTCGCATGGGTGAATCGAAGGAGGTCGCTGACCTCGTCGTGTTCCTTCTTTCCGATCGGGCAAATTTCGTGTGCGGCAGCTCGGTGTCGCTCGACGGCGGCTATCACCGCTACGTGTTCGGCTGAGGGAGCGAACGGCGATGGATCTCGAACTCGCAGGCAAGACAGCTCTCATCACAGGCGGCACCAGCGGCATCGGTCTGGCCATTGCCCGTCGTCTGCTGGAGGAACGCGCCAAGGTCTTCATCTGCGGTCGCGATGAAGCGAAGCTGGCCCAGGCTTTGGATGACTTGCGTCCACTTGGAGAGGCTCATGGCGCGACCGCGCATGTCGATCAGCCGTCGGAAATGCCGGGGCTGGTGGCGTCGGCTGTCAAACAACTTGGACGCATCGATATCGTTATCAGTAATGCAGGCACGCATCTGAAAGGCCGCGTCGAGGAGCTGACAACCGATCAGATCGACACGCATTTCCGCACCAAGGTGCTTGGTCCCTGGGAGCTGGCGCGACAGGTGGCGCCGCACATGCGCAATCAGGGCGGCGGCGGCCGTTTCATCGTCATTATCGGCCAGGCCGGAAAAGTCCCCGGCAAGGATGTGATCGGTTCGGCAGTCGTCAATGCCGCTCAGCATGCTTTCGTCAAATCCCTGTCGGACGATCTCGGCCGCGATGGCATTCTCGTCAATGCCGTCTGTCCGAGCCGCATTCACAGTCCGCTGACGGCGGAGCTGAACCTGGACGGCGAGATCTATATCGGCCGCAGTCTTGCGCAGCAGGAAAGCGAATGGGGAAAGAACGTTCCGCTTGGCCGCTGGGGTGATGCGGACGATATCGCCAACGCCGTCCTGTTCGTGGCGTCGGCGCGTGCGGGCTTCATGTGTGGCACGAACATCGACGTCGATGGCGGCTATCAGCGCATGTATCTCTAACCGGACCGGATGGCGGATGATTGAGCTGCAAGGCATCGGAAAGGCATTCCGCAAGGGCAGCGAGGAAGTGCGAGCCGTATCCGGCGTCGATCTGCAGATCGCGCCACGTTCGATCGTTGCGCTGATCGGACCTTCCGGCTGTGGGAAGTCCACGCTGCTCAACATGATCGCCGGTCTTTATCCGCCGAGTGAAGGGCGGATTATCTATCAGGGGCAGCGGGTCTCGAACGTCAATACCGATGTCGGCTACATGACCCAGAAGGATAACCTGCTGCCCTGGCGCACGGTGCTCGACAACGTCGCCATGGCGCTTGAGCTTGCGGGCCAGCCGCGAGACGAGCGCTACGAGGCCGCCCGCGCCATGATCCGCCAGGTCGGCCTGGAAGGATTCGAGGGCAAGTATTCCAACGAGCTCTCCGGCGGTATGCGCAAGCGGGTTTGTCTTGCCCGCATGCTGCTCTACGAGCCCAAGGCGCTACTGCTCGATGAGCCGTTTGCTGCGCTCGACGCACAACTGCGCATCGCGATGCACGATCTGCTCTTGCGCCTATGGGAAGCCAATCAGCAGACGATCATCCTGGTGACGCACGATCTCGTGGAGGCCATCACACTGGCGGATCGGGTGGTGGTCTTCAGCCGGCGTCCGGCACGAATCACGCACGATCAGCTCGTCGATATCCCTCGGCCGCGGGATGTCATGGAGGTTCGTTTCACCGAGCGCTTTCACGAGATCCACAACGCGATCTGGGACAAGCTGCGCGAAGAGTACGTCGAGGAGAAACTATGACGGCACCCGACACCGTCACGCGTGAAAGCGCTCGCGCCGAGGAGGTTGCTCCCGAGCGCCGCCCGCTTGCAGAGATGAGTCAGCCTGCGATGATTGGCCTGCAGGTCCTGTTCGGGATCGTTCTGCTCGTCATCTGGGAACTCAGCGCCGGACGGCTGATCGACAAGTTCATGATCAGCAGTCCCAGCGACGTCGCCATGCGGCTGTGGGGCTGGTTTGCCAGCGGCACGATCTACATGCACATGTACGCTACAGTCTACGCGACCGCGATCGGATTTGCGATCGGTGCTGCAGCTGGTGTCGTCGGTGGCATATGGCTGGGCCTTTCCCCATTCTTCAGCCGTTTGCTCCACCCCTATATCTGGGCATTCAACGCCCTGCCGAAGGTCGCACTGGCGCCGCTTTTCATTCTCTGGTTTGGCCTGGGCATTAATTCCAAAATCGCGCTTGCTGCTGTCCTTGTCGTCTTTCTCGTGTTCGTGAACACTTTCGCCGGCGTGCGGGAGGTCGATCCGGATCTTGTCGACAGCCTTCGCCTGATGCGTGCGAAGCGCCGGCAGATCCTAATGAAGGTCATCCTGCCCTCTGCCACGTCGTGGATATTCGTCGGCTTGAAAACGGCGGTGCCCTACGCGCTGATTGGCACCATTATCGGCGAGATGATCGCGGCCAATCGCGGGCTCGGCTATCTCGTGCAGCGCTCCGGCAGTGAATTCGATACCGCTGGTGTCTTTGCTTCTCTTGTCGTCATCGCCGTGCTGGCCGTGATCTTCAATGATCTCGTCGAACGCGTGCAGAGCAGGCTCCAGAAGTGGAAGGAAGTCAGCCGTTAGTTTGTCCGGCATTTTACAAGAAAAACGACAAACTGGGAAAACGATTGGGAGAACGACCGATGAGATTATTCAAGACACTGACATTGGCGTTGGGCGCCGCCGCCCTTTTCGCGTCTCATGCCGTGGCACAGGATGCCGTCCGGATTACGAACATCGGTCACGGATACTTCTCCGGTCCGCTCTATGTTGCCGTACGCGAGAAACTTTTTGAGAAGCATGGTCTCAAGCCGGAGATCATTTTCGTCCAGGGCGGCTCGCTTGCCTTTCAGTCTGTCTTTACGCGTGAGGCCGACTTTGGCGTTCTGAGCTACGAGCACGTTCTCACGGCCGCCGCGCAAGGCCGTAACATTGTGTCCGTCTTCAACCTGACCCACCGGCCCCTGAACAATATCGTGGTCAGCAATGCCCTCTATGAAGCGACGCAGGGCAAGAGCCTTCAGGACCGTATTCTTGCGCTAAAGGGTAAGCGCATAGGGACACCATCGGCTGGCGGTTCCGGCGAAAAGATGCTCGGCGTGCTTGCCGGCACCTATGGTCTCAAACTTCCCGGCGACGTCGAGCTTGTCTATCTCGGCGCCGAGGCGGCCTCCTACGTGGGGGCGTTCCAGAAAAACCTGATCGATGCGGCGATGCCATTCGAACCCGCCGGCGTTCAGGTCGAGATGCAGAAACTGGGCAAGACCATGGTCAATTTGATGGATGGTGAGGTCGAGGCGTTTCGCGATCTGATCTTCATGACCTTGACGACGCATCCCGCCAACCTGACGGAACGGCCGGAGCTGGTTCGCAAAGTGGTCGCCGTATTTTCGGAAGCCCAGAAGATCCTGCTCGATGAGAAACGTGGCAAAACGATCATGGGGCAGGAGTTTGCCCAGATGTCACCTGAAGCCAACGAAATGGCCTACAAAGTGGTGCGCCAGATCTGGAGCCCTGATGGGCGGATGACGCTTGAGGGCGGCAAGAAGGTGTTCGATTACCTTAAGCCGCCGGGCGGCAAGCCGATCGATTTCCCGAAGACCTTCAGTAACGAGTTCCTGCCAAAGCAATGACCAACACAGCTCCTGTTCAAGGTAAGGAATATTGGGCGCGGAAGGGAGAGGTTTCTCTCTTCCTGTGGCGGAAGCAATGCGCTTCCGCCGGCCCGGGGCGCCCTCCGCTCGTGCTCGTGCATGGTTCATCGATGTCGGCGCTGCCGTGTTTCGATCTCCAGGTCCCTGGCGTGCCGGACTATTCATTCATGGATTGGCTGGCCCGGCGCGGCCACGACGTCTGGACGCTCGATCACGAAGGCTATGGAAAATCGACCATCACCGACAGCAATTCCGACGTCGCCTGCGGCGTCGAGGATTTGAAAGTCGCGGTCGATCTGATCAAACGCGAAACCGGTGCCGCCAAGCTGAATTTCTATGGCTTGTCGTCGGGGGCCTTGCGAGCTTCTTCTTATGCCGAAGCTCGGCCGGAGAATGTCGAGCGCCTCGTGCTCGACGGCTTTGTGTGGACCGGCGAAGGCTCACCGACACTGGCCAAGCGCCGCGAAGGCGTTGCCGAGTTCCGAGCCCACAACCGACGGCCGATTACGCGCGCTTCGATCGAAAGCATTTTTACGCGCGATCATCCGGGCACGAGCGAGCCGGCGGTTATGACAGCATGTGCCGAGGCCCAGCTTGCCTATGCGGATTCCGTGCCCACCGGCACGTACCTCGACATGACGACACGCTTGCCGCTCGTCGATCCAGCACGCGTCTTGGCACCGACGCTGGTCGTCCGCGGCAAGCATGACGGGATTGCTACCGAGGAGGATCTCGCGGCCTTCTTCGTAAGATTGCCGAATGCCGACAAACAGTACACTGTCTTGCCCGATCTCGCCCATGTCACTCCGCTCGGCACCAAGCGACATCGCCTGTGGGAGTCGGTTGATGCGTTTTTGCGGGCCTGCGAACTCTAACGATGGATCTGCTGGCGGAATCACGTTCCTGGACTAGCTATCGGTCGGTCGACGCCATCGCCAGCCTCTGAAATTCAGCGGATGCTTTCGTCACATACCGCTCCTTGTGGCGCAGGATGAAGAAGCTCCGCGACGGCAGCGCGAAATCAATCGCGATCAACGAACCGGCCTCCAGTGCCCGCTGGACAACGTGGGATGAGAGGATGGTGACTCCTGCTCCGGCCTCGACAGCGGCACACACAGCTTCGTTGGACGGCAACTCGAGCGCGGCTTCCAGCGCTTGCTGATTGAGCCCAAGAGACGGCAATATGGCTTCAAGTGCCGCGCGGGTTCCGGAACCACGCTCGCGGCAAACCCATTGGACCACCTTCAGATCATCTGCGGTTCGCGGCGGATTGTGTGACCAGGGATGACCGTTCGCGGCAACCAGAACCATGTGATCCGTTGCAATCGGTCGAACAGCGAGAACCGGGTCGTCGATGTCGCCTTCGATGAAACCGAGTTCCGCCAATCCTTCGCGGACCGCGGCCGTGACCGTCTCGGTATTGCCGAGTGAAAGCTTGAGCGAGACGCCGCCGTGCATTGATCGGAAGCGTTGGATGATCGGGGGCAGCCAGTAGTTACCGACGGTCTGGCTGGCGGCAATGCGAATGATCCCACGCGATAATCCGGCCAGATCGGCAAGGACTGTTTCTGCCGTCGCTGCTCGGGTCAGAACAGCTTTGGCTTCAACAAGAAACAGACGTCCCGCCTCTGTCAGAGCGATACGGCGGCCGACACGATCAAACAGTTTCGTCGCATATCTGTTCTCAAGGGCGGCAATTGCTGCACTGGTCGCCGATTGCGTCAGGTTGAGGTGTTGCGCAGCGCGAGTCATATGCTCGTGCTCGGCCACCGCGGCAAAAATTCGAAGCTGCTCGAGTGTCATGGAACCGATTGTTACACGAACAGCAGTGCCAATGTCAGACTGATGCCCGCGATGTAGATGGTCGCACCGAACCCGAGCAGGAGAGGCCTGAGTCCTTTGTTGCGCAGGTGCGCGATGTTGGTTTGCAATCCCATTGCTGCCAATGCCATGGCGAGCATGAAGGAGGTGGCAGAGCCTGCAGCAGATTGTAGATCAACCGGGACCTCGACGATGCTGTTGAGGAGCATCATGCCGATGAAGCCGAAGACAAACCACGGGATCGGAATCACCGGAGCTTCACCGGCATCGCCACGCGGAGCGACGGCCGCCAAGACCAGAATGATCGGCGCGAGGAAGATGATGCGGGACAACTTGGTGACGGTTCCTATCTCGCCCGCCTCTGGCCCACCCTGAAACGCGGCGGCGACAACCTGAGCAACCTCGTGGATGGATGCTCCCGTCCACAGACCGTAGGCCTCCGAGGAAAGGCGCAGGGCGTCTGCGAGAAGCGGATAGGAAAACATCGCGATCGAGCCGAACAGGGTGACGCATGCCAGCGCGTACGCCACATCTTCTCCGCGTGCCCGGGTGACGCTGTTTGCTGCAACGATCGCGGAAGCGCCGCATACCGCGGTTCCCGCGGCGATGAGATGACTGAGCCCGCGATCCACGCCCAGTATGCGGCCCAGCCAGATTGTGAAGCCCATTGTCGAGGCCACCGAGGCGCAGATGATAGCGAGTCCGGTGAGCCCGACATTCGCCACCTGCCCAATCGTCAGTTGAAGCCCAAGCAGAACAATGGCAAACCGCAGCACTCTTCGGACAACAATTGCAATGCCTGGCCGGGCTCTCTCAGGCAGGCCAATCGTTGCATTGACGGCCATGCCAATGATGACCGCGAGGATCATTGGGCTCACTGCCGACATCCCGGGCAATTCCCGGATCAAAAGCGCGACCAAGGCTATGGTAATGGTGAGGAGTACGCCCCAGCCCAGATTGCCGATGTGAAAGGTCAGGGCGCGGGCAGGCGATAGCGGGGCGAGATCGTCTACTGAGGTAGATACAGCATTTCTTTGCACATGAGCATCCATTTCCGGAATTCAGTTTCCCGGAATGTCGGCGGCTCGGCGTCGTGGTTCCAACGCATTGTGTGAGTGATTACAATCGATAAAATCGATTGATACGGCAGTGGCGGCTGGCGCCCGCACAGACCGATGCGCCGCCGGTCACGCGAAGGCGGCGCGATACAGGGTTTCTTCTGCAGAAACGTGGGGAGCAGCGGAAGCGCTGCCTCAAATCAAGCCGCTAGGCTGCTTTGCCGAGATGCAGCCAGACGGCCTTCTGTTCCGTGTAATTGTCCAATGCCGTCCGTCCGAGATCGCGGCCGACGCCGGAATCGCCGCCGAACCCGCCCCATGGCATTCGCGTGTCGGTTGGGCCAAACGTGTTGATCCACACCGTTCCGGCGCGCAGAGCCTGGGCGATGCGATGCGCCCGCGTCACGTCGCGTGTCCACAGGCCGGCGGCCAGTGAATACCGGCTGTCGTTGGCAATGCGAACCGCGTCAGCATCATCCTTGAACGGGATGACCGTCGCCACAGGGCCGAAGATCTCTTCCTGCGCAACGCTCATTGCGTTCGTGGCATCGGCCAGGACCGTCGGCTGAACAAAGAACCCGCTGTCGCCGTGCGCCTCACCGCCAGAAGCCACGCGCGCTCCGCCATCGCGGCCCCGCGCGATATGACCGAGAACCCGCTCCCGTTGGATCGCGGAAATCAACGGCCCCATCGATGTGGTCGGGTCGAAGGGATTGCCAATCCGGATGCGCTGAGAACGGGCAACGAGGCGGTCGACCAACTCGTCGTACTTGCTCTCCTGGACCAGGACGCGCGATCCCGCCGAGCACACCTGGCCAGCGTTGAAGAATATGCCCGATCCCGTCGCGTGCGCGGCGGCATCCAGGTCGGCATCCTCAAAAATGATGTTCGGCGACTTGCCGCCGAGCTCCAGCGTCACGTGTTTGCACTGCTGGGCAGCGGTCGCCATGATGTGCTTGCCGACCTGAGGCGATCCCGTGAAGGAGATCTTATCCACGCCCGGATGCTCGATGAGCGCTTGGCCAGCGACCGTTCCGAAACCCGGCACGATGTTGAGGACACCCGGCGGAATTCCGGCGGCCAAGGCGAGTTCGCCAAGGCGCAGAGCCGATAGTGGCGTCAACTCCGCCGGCTTGAGTACGACCGTGCAGCCACATGCGAGTGCCGGCGCGATTTTCCACACGGCATTCATCAATGGGAAGTTCCACGGCACGATCGCGGCCACGACGCCGACCGGTTGGCGTGTCACGTACGTGAGCGCATCGACGCGTGCAGGCACAACCTCTCCGGCAATCTTGTCAGCCCAGCCGCTGTAGTACTCCAGGCAATCGATTGCGGCCGGGAGATCCTGGCGACGTGTTGCAGCAAGTGGCTTTCCTGCGTCGATGCCCTCAAGCCTGACGAGATTTTCCAGATCCTGCTCGATCAGGTCGGCGAGGCGGCGGAGAAGCTTGCCACGCTGCGCACCTGTCATCAGCCGCCACGGCCCGTCGAGCGCCTGACGCGCCGATGCCACCGCGGCGTCGATATCGGCGGGGCCGGCCTCCGCGATGTCGGCAATGTGCTCTTCCGTAGCCGGGTTGATGGTCGCGAAGCTCTGCCCGCTGGCTGCATGAACCCAGTTGCCATGGATCAGCAGACGCCCTGCCGGCACCGTCATCACTTCGCCATCAAGCATTATCTGCTCCTGCCTTGAATGCTGCGAGGAGCACTAATGGGAGCGGCACGGCAGCAGGGCAAATGAGTTCTCCCGGCACCGTGATCGATAAAATCTATCAGCCGCGGAGCTTGGCACGGCCTCCGATCGCCGGCAGTTCCTGCAGGACTTCGATCAGCGCCTGAGCGAGAGGTGGCAGCGGTTTTCGCGCCAATGTGAGGATTCCGACAGCGTGCTCCGTCACTGGCTCGGTCAGCGCCAGCACGCGAATTCCGCCGACCGGTCCAAGCAGGGCCGCAAAGGTATTGGGTACAATCCCGCACCACATGCCTTGCCGCACATGGCTGAAGATTCCGACAAGTGTGCTGCTTTCGGCCATGACCTTCGGTTCGGCACCGGCCTTGCGGAAGGCTTCATTGATCAGCAGCCGATTCTGCATCTCCTGATTGAGCAGCACCAGCGGCAATGACGCTGCCTCCCGCCACGTGATCCGCGTCCGCGTTTGGCCAAGGAGCTGTTCCGCGCCGATGACGACGTAACCTTCCTTGTAGAGTGACTGGGCGAGCAACTGGCCGGATCGCGAACGCTCGACGTAAGTGATGCCGGCTTCAAGCGCGTGCTCCGTGATGCCGCGTTCGATTTCTCGCGACGTCTTGCTCAACAGCGTAATCGTGACATCGGGTTGCCGGGCGTGGAAGGCGGCTGTGATCTGGCCAGCCAACGGCTCCGCAGTCGGAATGATGCCGATGCGAAGATGACCCGTCAGCCGTCCGCGCGGTGTGCGCAGCGACTGTTTCAGGATCTCGGAGTCGGCCAGCATCCGTCGGGCAACATCGAGAACCCTCACGCCTTCCTCTGTAAATCCTTCGAACCGCTGGTTGGAGCGGCGAACGAGCGGCACGCCGAATTCGGCTTCAAGCTGCCGAAGTGCAGCCGAGAGCGTGGGCTGGGCGATGTGCGAGGCTTGAGCTGCTTTGTGAAAGTTGCGCTCGTCGGCCAAGGCGACCAGGTAGCTGAGATGTCTGAGGTTCAAAGGACTGGTGCACCGTTGAGATGGGGAGCAGCACGCGTGCGGACTTGAGCGGATGCCAGCTTACTTACTGAAGAAATGTTTCAAACGGAACAACTGTGACGCAGTCGCCTGGAGCCACCGCGGTACGCTCCTCAGGCAAGACGATCAATGCGCGTGCGCCAAATCCCTGTAAGAAATTTCGTAAGAACGGCACTGGAGAGCCGCTCAGGGCAACGTCATCGACGCGTACGGCGACCACGTTGCGCATCCGCGCAGCTTTCTGTCGATTACCAGATTGAAGAGGGCGATATCCCTCTTCTTGCCTTCAATCTTCAGCTTCGTTCTGATCGACCAGACGTAACTGGGCCGTAGCGGCGGCTTTGCGCCAACGGGTTTGTCTTTGTTCCAAGGCACGCGGAGACTGGCTTTACGATCGAGGCATCATGCTTCTGTTTCATGTTCTGTCTCGTTGCTTGAGAGGCAGACGAACATGCACCGACCAGCAGCGGCGCATGGCGCTATTCGCTGCGCCGAACCCGTTCGGTTAGAGCGGCAGGCTTGCGAACCACGCTTTGAACGCATCGCCCCACATAGAAGCGAGGCCCCAAAGCAGCAACATGCCGACGGCAAGGCCGGGCAATTCGGCCGCGAATCCGTGCATAAATTCTCGCATAGGTTTCTTCTAAACTTCGTGAGATTCTTATCAGTGATCCGGACAGATGGTCGTTTGTCCGGCCATCGTCTAAAGCACTGATTTTTCTGGGGTTTTTCGTGGCGCACCCGAGAGGATTTGAACCTCTGACCTCTGCCTTCGGAGGGCAGCGCTCTATCCAGCTGAGCTACGGGTGCTCTCAAGTCATTGGGCTTTTTCACCACGAGTGCCGCGAAGGAGTGAAATCTCTCGCGGATCTAGTCACCCAAGGACGCCAACGCGCGGACCATAGGTGCTCTCGCGCCCGATGGCAAGGACACGTGAACGGCTCGGCACAGGTCGCAAACGGCGAGGCCGGGGCATGTTGACGGCATCCAGCCACAGCGGCATGCCGCAGAAGAAACCAGCGGGCGTTCGCCGGTCCGGGCAATCGTTGAACCGACTCTGGGCCTGAGAGCCGATACGTTGGCACGCGTCCGTGCGCCCGACAGTCCACCCGGCTTTCGGATGCACTCCAATGAGGCCGTCGACCGCCAGTCACAAATGGATTGCCGGAGGCTAGGAGGCTTTCTTGCTTACCCTGGTCCGCTTGGTGGTCTTGTCCATCCAAGCGAGAAGTTTGTCGAAATCAGCCTCGATCCATTCTTCGACGTATCGGCGCCTGACCTCTTTGTTTTTCAGAAGTTCAATCAGATCTTCTCTCGTGTACGCTTTACTCACGACATTGCCCCGACGCTAGACAAC
Organism: Pseudomonadota bacterium; assembly: GCA_023423275.1. Lineage (GTDB taxonomy): Bacteria > Pseudomonadota > Alphaproteobacteria > Rhizobiales > Hyphomicrobiaceae > ZC4RG25. The sequence continues at coordinate 25,667 of JAFAFW010000055.1, read as the reverse complement.
CGCGATCCTGCACACCGCCAGTTGCCACCTAATCTCCGTCGGGCGCAATCTCCAGTTTAGGGCCTGTGAATTCTATTCGCTTTCGGGCCTTGGCGTTTGGGTCTGTTGGTATCCTGAAACCACATCAGTAGCGTTTCGAGATCCCCTTGAATGAACTCATCAATGTACCGGCGCCGGGTGTCGGGGTCCCTCAGCAATTCCATCAGTTCCGTGCGTTTGCAGTCGAATTTCGTGTTGGGCCGCGAGTCGTCCTCTGCGGTATGTGAGCTGTCGTCCGGGTCGTGCGTTAGCGCGAGGTCGTCGGTCATCGAGATTGCCCCCTCCGTCGATTCAATCAACTATAGGTTGCATTTTATTTCGCGCTTTCTCAATCAAAGCCGATATCGGCGGTGAATTTTGGGTGAACAAGTTGAAATTCAACCACAGATTGCGATGTGGAAAAGAATCAGTTAAATGTTTCGCGCTTTCGGGTGTCGCTCTTCTCGGGACTGCTTTCCCGCATCGAGCTGTGGATGTGTAGCAACGTCGCGTGCCGATGGCGTTGCCGTGGCTGCAGATAAGCGGCTCCTGCAGCATCGTTCGTTTGCCTCGATGCTGACCGGCGGCGCGCGGCCGTCTATACTCAGCCCATGACCCTCGAAACCGCTTTGAAATCCACCGCCCGCGCCGCCGCCTGTACCGTGCCCGATGGAGAGCCTGTTCCCATCGTCAAGGGCAGCCACGTCTACCTCGTTGACGGCTCCGGCTACATCTTCCGCGCCTTCCACGCGCTGCCGCCGCTCACGCGCCCCTCTGACGGGTTGCCGGTCGGGGCCGTGCATGGCTTCTGCGCCATGTTGTGGAAGCTCATGGCCGAAGCCAAGCTGTCTGACCGGCCCACGCATATTGCGGTCGTCTTCGATACCGCGCGCGATACATTCCGCACTGCCATCTACGAAGCCTACAAGACCAACCGGCCGCCGCCGCCGGAGGAACTGGTCCCGCAGTTCGGTTTGATCCGGGAGGCGGTGAAGGCGTTCAACGTCGCCTGCGTCGAGCAGGACGGCTACGAAGCGGATGATCTGATCGCGACGTATGCCACGCAGGCTATCGAGAAGGGCGGAGATGTCACCATCGTCTCTTCCGACAAGGATCTGATGCAACTCATCCAACCGGGCATCGTCATGCTCGACACCATGAAGAACAAGCGCATCGGCCGCGACGAAGTCCTGGAGCGGTTCGGGGTGGAGCCCGACAAGGTGGTCGAGGTGCAGGCGCTGTCTGGCGATGCCACCGACAATGTTCCCGGCGTGCCCGGTATCGGCGTGAAGACGGCGGCCGAGCTGATCCGCGAATATGGTGATCTCGATACGCTGTTGTCGCGTGCCGGGGAGATCAAGCAGCCCAAGAGGCGCGAGCGGTTGACCGAATTCGCCGAGCAGGCGCGTGTATCGAAGGAGCTGGTACGGCTCAAGATCGACGTTCCGGTAGAAGTAGCCGTGGAGCGCCTGGGAATTCAGGACCCGGTGGCCGATGATCTCCTAGGCTTCTTGCGCCGCATGGAGTTCAGCACGCTGACGCGGCGGATCGCCGAAAAGCTCGGTGCCGAGATTCCGCCGATGCCCGAGAAGTCAGCGCCTTCCTCGAAATCACTGCATCGTCCGATCTCCCGCAAGGCAGGTGCTGGCGAGACGGATGTCGCCAAAGCGCCGGAGCAGGCCGCCGCCGGCACGCCCGGAGCTGTCGTTGTCTTTGCCGCCGACGCATCCCTGGTGCCTCCGATCGATCGTTCGACCTACGAGACCGTCACGACGCTCGACAGGCTGGAACGTTGGATATCCGATGCGCGCAGCTTCGGCTATTTCAGCATGGATACGGAGACGACCTCGCGCGACCCCATGCAGGCGGAGCTTGTCGGGATTTCCATGGCGCTTCCGCAGGGCCGCGCCTGCTATGTGCCGTTGGCACACAAGCCGGCGACGGATGCGTTCGACTTCGGCGATGGCAGCGGCCCGCAGCAGATCCCGCTGCGCGGGGCGTTGGATGCCTTGAAGCCGCTGCTTGAGGATGCCTCGGTCCTCAAGGTCGGCCACAACATTAAATACGACTGGCTCGTGCTGAGCCGCTACGGCATTGAGTTGCAGGCCTTCGACGATACGCTGCTGTTGTCGTACGCGCTTGACGGCGGACGCGGAAATCATGGCATGGACGTGCTGTCGGAACGGCATCTGAAACACGCCGCGATCCCCTTCGATAAGGTGATCGAGCACGCTCCGGGCGCGAAAAAGAATGGCAAGACCTTTGCCGGTGTGCCGATCGACAAGGCCACGGAATATGCGGCCGAGGATGCCGACGTGACATTGCGCTTGTGGACCCGGTTCAAGCCGCGGCTCGCCGCAGAGCGCATGACGACAGTTTACGAGACGTTGGAACGTCCTCTAGTGCCGGTGATCGCCAGCATGGAGCGAACCGGCATCAAGGTTGATCGCAATACCTTGTCGCGGCTTTCAGGACAGTTCTCGCAATCGATCGCGCGGCTGGAAGAGGAAGTTTACGAGCTCGCTGGTCACAAGTTCAACCTGGGTTCGCCGCGTCAGCTCGGCGAGTTGCTGTTCGACCGTCTGAAACTGCCCGGAGGCAAGCGTACGAAATCGGGCCAGTGGGAGACGCGGGCCAACCTTCTCGATGAGCTGGCGCAGAATGAGGAGTTGCCCGAACATGCGCGAAAGCTCGTCAACACGATGCTGGAGTGGCGGCAGCTCGCCAAGCTGAAATCGACCTATACTGACGCTTTGCCGGGTTACATCCACGCGGAGACGGGGCGTATCCACACCTGCTATTCGCTCGGCGCAACGACGACCGGCCGATTGGCATCGAGCGAGCCGAACCTGCAGAATATTCCTGTCCGCACCAAGGAAGGCCGCGCCATCCGCACGGCGTTCATCGCCGAGCCGGGCATGAAACTGGTATCGGCCGACTACAGCCAGATCGAGTTGCGTGTGCTGGCTCACATCGCCGACATTCCCGCGCTGAAGCAGGCCTTCGCCGACGGGCTGGATATTCACGCCATGACGGCGTCCGAGATGTTCGGCGTGCCGGTGAAGGACATGCCGGCTGAGGTGCGGCGTCGCGCCAAGGCGATCAACTTCGGCATCATCTACGGCATCTCGGCATTCGGTCTGGCGAACCAGCTCGGCATCCCGCGCGATGAAGCGGGAGCCTATATCAAAACCTACTTCGAGCGCTTCCCCGGCATCCGCGATTACATGGATCGCACCAAGGCGTTCGCGCACGAGCATGGCTACGTGGAGACGATCTTCGGCCGGCGCGTGCATTATCCTGAGATCAATACGCGTAACCCGTCCATGCGCGGGTTTCTGGAACGGGCAGCGATCAACGCGCCGATCCAGGGCTCGGCCGCCGACATCATTCGCCGGGCGATGGTCCGCATCCCGGGAGCCCTGAAGGCGGCTGGCCTCGGCAGCGCGCGGATGCTGCTGCAGGTCCACGACGAGCTGATCTTCGAGGCAAAGGAGGCGGAGATCGTCAAGACGATGGAGACTGTTCGCCAGGTCATGGAAAAGAGCGCAGAACCTGCTATCGCGCTCAGCGTGCCTCTCAAGGTCGATGCGAAGGCGGCGGCGAATTGGGAAGAGGCACACTGAGGCAATTCCTTGGAATTGCTGCACGACTGGAGTGCTTTCACCAACCCTTCTACGCGGTCATGGTCCGTGCAGGCGGCCATTCATGCACGGTTCTGCATGCGATCGAACGAGGATCCTGGATTCCGTCGCGGCGGGGATGACCGTGGGGGTCAGTTCGGCTTGAATGCGGCGAGTTGGGCGCCTTCCACAACTCTCACCCCATCGCTCCGATGAGCCACCACCATATGGCATTCAACGGAACGACGATGAGCCAGGAAAGGAAAGCGAGTGTCAGCGTGAAGTGTGTCGCTGTGCGCTGGCTGACCTTGCCCATCATCAGGCCGACGACAATCGGCGCGGCGATGTAGGGGAAGAACAGCGCCGACATTCCGGCTGCAATCGACATCACAGCCGTTTCGAGTGGCAGGCCTGTTGCGGCACTGACTTCGGAGGCGGTAGCAGCCATGGTCGGCACCGCACCGCCGAATGTCGACAGCATGGCCATCAGCGATGACAGATAGGCAATCGTGAAATAGCCGAATGCTGCAGAGCGTCCTTCGATACCCGCAAGGCCGGTCAGGGCCTGAGAGATCAGTGTGCTCGCGCCGGACTCCGTCAACACAGCGGCCAGACTCAACACTGTGCCGACCCAGAAGATGATGAGAAGCCTGCGAATGTTGAATACTTCGCGCGGAGGCATGACGCCGATGCCCGGGATGAGACAGAGAACACCGGCGGCAAGTGCGATCCAGCCGGGCTTGATGCCATGCAGAAAGTCGGTCGCCCACAGCAAAATGGCGATCCCTAAGATGATGGAAACGCGGCGCGCCTCCGGACTGAGTGGATCGATGGTGCCGGAGGAGGCTGCGCTCGCAGGCGTCGGGGCAGGATAGAACCATGTCACGATCCGCCAGACCAATCCGGCTTTACCAAGCCCCAGGATCGGCCCGCACATCAGCATGTAGTGCATGTAGGAGATGTTGAGGCCGTACAGCGTTTCGCCAGCGCCCACGATCATGATGTTCAGGAGGTTGCCGGACAGCACACCCTGCGCGACGGTGAAGTTGCCGATCACCACGGTGATCACGAGGCCAATATGGCCGGGCGAGCCGAGCTCGTAGCCCGCATCTTTCGCCAGGGCCATCACCACCGGCACGGTGATGGCGAGGCGCCCCATGTTGGAGGGCACAAGAAAGCTGAGCACGGTCGAGCCGACCAGAACGCCAAACACAAGGGACGCGTACGAGCCGTGAAACCCGCCGAGAAAACGTCGTGCGATATAGCGTCCGAAGCCCGTGCGCTCGGCCGCCGTTCCGATCAGCAATCCACCGAACACCAACCAGAGCGAACTTGACATGAAACCGGACAGCGCGGCCTGAGGCGACACGACCTGTGTCACGAGGACCAGAAAGACGAACAACATGGCTGCGGCGGGCTGTGGGACAGCCATGGTCGCCCACAGCATGACGGTCATGGCGATCAGGCCAAGGGCGATCATCGCCTGGGGTGCCGATCCGGCCGGTGGCGGAAGAAAAGCAATGACCAGGGCCGCCAGCATGGAGAACACGGTCAAACCGATGCGCCACGCCGGGATCTGCGAGGCGGTGCCGGGAATCTGCACCGTCCTCAGCATGAAGTTGTCGAACAGATCCTTGGACATGCCCCGCCGGATTTCCGCCCCGAGTGAATTATTGCTTTGGCTTTCGACGTTGCCGCGTGCGGCGTCAAGTCCTGTGACGCCTAACTGCTATGCTGCTTCTGCAGCCGGATGCGGAGAGCATCGAGATCATCCTGGGTGTCGATGTCGAGAGCCGCATCCGCATTATTGGACTTGAGCGTCATGACGTCAGTGGCCAGGGCATCGAGAACCTGCCGGCCGCCCTCGGGGCCGCTGAGTTTTTCCAGCACGGGAAACAGGCGCGCGGGCCAAAGCACTGGATGCGCGGGCCGGCCGTCAGCAAGCAGCGGCCGGATGACCCGGTTTGCGCCTGCCGCGAAGAAGGCGCCAATCAGCTCATCGACGAACGAGCCGGATATCCCGGGCATGTCACCGGGACAGACGAGTGCCCCGCTGTGCTGATCAGAGAGCGCAGCAATTCCGGTTGCCACCGAGCTGCCCATGCCGGAAAGATGGTTTGGATTATGCACGAAGCGGATGGACGCGTTCGCGAGGGCGGATTGGATGGCCTCTGGATCAGGTCCCGTCACCACAATGATGTCGGGAACCTGGGCGGACAGGAACGTTGCAACGATGTGAGCGATCAAAGGCCGGCCTGCGACGTCCGCGAGCAGCTTGTTGGCTTCGCCGAAGCGACGCGACGATCCCGCCGCAAGAATGACGGCTGCGATGGTTCGCCGATCGGTTGGATCAATCCTGTCCGCCATTGAGGCACGTCCCGCGCGTTGACGTTTTCGGGCCCCGCACCGCGAGAATGACTTCGGCCATGATAGAGACGGCGATCTCGGCTGGCGTCCGCGCCCCGATATCCAGGCCGATGGGACACTTGATCCGCGCGATCTCCGCTTCGGTCATGCCCGCGGCGAGCAGGCGTTCGGTTCTCTTGGCGTGATTTCGCTTGCTGCCAAGCGCACCGATATAAAGACAATCGGCGCGTAGCGCGTATTTCAGCGCCTCGTCGTCGATGTGGCTGACGTGGGCGACGACGACGAGCGCCGTATACGGGTCCAGTCCGATGCGCGGAAGGACATCCTGTGGCCATTCCGGCAGGATCTCGACTCCCGGGAAGCGTTCCGGTGAGGCGAAGGCCGTCCGCGGATCGATCACCTTGATTTCGTAACCCGTGAGCCGTGCCAGTTCGCAGACGATCTGCGCGATGTGCGTCGCCCCGATCACGACGATGCGCGCCGGTGGCAACAGCGTGTGGATGAAAATCTCGCCCTCGGCCGTTTGCTGCAGTTTGCTCTCGCCGGAACGGAACCGCGTTGCGACGTCCGGATCGAGGTCCTGCGTCTCGCGGTCGAACAGGGTGCGCTTACCATCGGTGAGACGCGTGCGCAGGACGAGGCCTTCACGCTTCTCGCTGGCGCCGACCACGCGCTCGACGAGTTCCTGGCCGCCGTGCTCGCGATCGAGGCGTTCCACGAAAACTTTGACCTGGCCGCCGCAGGGAAGGCCTACGCTCCAGGCGCTCTCGTCCGTAACACCGAAGGAGAGCGTGCGCGGACGGCCGTCTTTCAGGACGTCTTCAGCCTCGGTGATGACCTCGCCTTCGATGCAGCCGCCGGAAACCGAGCCCTCGAATGCGCCATCCGTTCCGATCACGAGCTGCCCACCGACCGGAACTGGAGCCGATCCCCACGTGTCGACGACGGTAGCCAGCGCTACGCGTCCATCGCGCTGCAGCCATTGCTGAGCCGTGCGCAGCGCGTTCGTGCGTACGGTTGCCGGCTGTGTCGTTTCAGGTTCTGCCATGATCTGCTGCTTATGAGTCTCACCCATGCATCCTCAGAGCATCTACCGCCGCGCGTTTCGTTGCAAGTTCGGCGCGCCGGGTCCAAGTTTCCGGCCCCTTCAGGTTACAGGATTGCCGGTGACTCCGGCATGCTCATGAACAATAGTCCAACGCTTGACGATGCCGATATACGCCGCGGCTATTTAACCGCCGGAGGCCTGGCGCTGGGGATTGCGGTCTCCAACGGTCTGGCGCGCTTTTCCTATGCGTTGATCCTGCCTGCCATGCGGGCCGATCTCGGCTGGACCTATACCCAGGCCGGTGCGCTCAATACGGCGAACGCGATCGGCTATCTGATCGGCTCCTTGATTGCGCTGGCGAGCATCCGCCGCCTTGGGCCTTCCGTGCTCTTCACTGTCGGGATGTGGGTTACGGCCGCTGCGGTTTTTCTGACCGGGTTCTTGGACAGTTTCACGTCCATGATCCTGGTGCGAACGATCGCCGGGATCAGCGGTGCGGCCGTCTTCATCTCCGGCAGCGTGCTGGCGGCGAGTGTCTTTCCAGGGCATCCGCGCCTGTCCGCTTCGGCGATCGCCATCTATTTCTCCGGCGGCGGTGTTGGGCTTTTGCTCCCCGGTCTCACCCTTCCCTGGCTGTTTGCGTTCGGCGGCGATGCTGCCTGGCCGTGGGCCTGGATCGGCATCGGCGTGTTTTCGGGTCTGGTCAGCATCCTGACGTCGGCCAGTGCGCGACGCGTTCACGCGCCGCCGGCGCAAAAATCGCCGCATCCCTGGGCACGGACGCCAATGCTGGCGATTTTCCTGAGCTATGCCTTCTATGCGCTCGGCTACTTTGCCTACATGACATTCGTTGTCGCGTGGATGCGCGAGCATGGGGCCAGCGCCGCGGAAGTGGCGGGCATGTGGATTGCGCTTGCCGTATCAGCGACCGTTTCATTCCGCGTTTGGGCGCGCCCGATCGCGTCGTGGAAGGGCGGAACCTCCATTGCCGTGATCCAACTTGCCGTCGGTATCGGTGCGCTGTTGCCGCTGTTATCGGCGGGCTTGCCGATGATGATCGTGTCGGCTGTGATGTTCGGCTTCTTCTTCATGGTGCCCGCAGCGATCACTGCTTTCATCAAGACATCTCTGCCGGCTGTCGTGTGGGGCGAGGCTGTCGCAGCGTTTACGCTCCTGTTTGCAGCGTTGCAGATTATCGGGCCGATCGTGACAGGAGCGATTGCCGACAAAACCGGAAGTCTCGCGTGGGGACTGGGAGCGTCCGCTGGCATATTGATCGCGGGAGCATTGATCGCGTTGCTACAACCGGAGCGTCCTTATGCGCGCAGCTCTTGACACGCATGGCGGTGATTCGCGTGCGATCGTGCGCATTTACAACGATCGCCGCCAAATCGACCTTAAGTCGCCCTCGGAAATCACTGCTTTGCCTCGACCCCGCCTGACGACTCAGATCAGATTCAACTTATGCGTGAATCTGTTCGCCGACATGCGGTGCGGCCGTTGGGAGCTCTGGCGCTTGCGGGGCTTCTGGCCATTCTTCTTGCTGCCCTTTCACCGGCGGATTTGTCCCAGGCGGCCAGGGAGCCCGCGCGTGAGCTATTCTCCGGGCCTGTCCGCGTCATTGATGGTGATACACTGGTTGTCGGAGATACGCGCGTTCGACTGGAGGGGATCGATGCTCCCGAGGCGGGCCAGTCCTGCAAGGATGCCCGCGAACGCGATTGGTCATGCGGGAAAGCCGCCAGTCGCGAGCTGACCAATCTTGTCGCCGGGGATGATATCCGTTGCGAAAGCTCAGGCATTGATAAATACGATCGGGTCTTGGCCATCTGCTGGTCGGGGAAGACGGAAATCAACGCCGAGATGGTGCGCCGCGGCCTCGCTTGGGCCTTCGTGCGGTACTCGCGCCGCCTGACGGGGGTCGAGGCCGAGGCACGCAATCTGAAGGTTGGGATCTGGCAAGCCGGAAACGAGCCGGCGTGGGATTATCGTAGCGCGCGCTGGTCGACGGCTGAGTCCGCTGCTCCCAGTGGTTGCGCGATCAAGGGCAACATCACCAAAGCCGGGCGGACATACCATCTGCCATGGAATCGATCATATCGTGCCGTACGCATCAACGCGGCTAAGGGCGAACGCTGGTTCTGCTCGGAGGAAGAAGCGATTGCTGCCGGATGGCGCCCGGTTCGCACCTTCTGATCCGAGTGGACGGCACTCATCCAAAAGTCCAATCGGTGTCTTCCGGAAGGTTCTTCCGTTTGACACACTAGGGGTGTCTCCATACGTTTGGGGCTTCAGAATTGCCCGTATCACGGGCTTATCCAGGAGTAGTTTATTATGATCTCCCGTCGTGGTTTGTTGGCTGCCGGAGCTATTCTGGCTGCCACTGGTATCACCGCAGCGCTCGCGCAGACGCCTGCATTCTTCCGCATCGGGACCGGTGGCACGGGTGGCACCTACTATCCCGTGGGTGGCATGATCGCGAATGCGATTTCTGCGCCACCGAAGCTGGTTTCGACAGCGGTTGCCTCGAACGGTTCGGTCGCCAACGTCAACGCGATTTCCGGCGGCAACATGGAGTCGGGTTTCAGCCAGGCTGACGTCGCGTATTGGGCCTATACCGGGACCGGCGTCTTCGACGGAAAGCCGAAGATTGCCGACCTGCGGGCCATCGCAAACCTCTATCCGGAATCCGTACACATCGTTGTTCGCAAGGGATCCGGTCTGAAATCGGTCGCTGATCTCAAAGGCAAGCGCGTTTCGCTTGACGAGCCCGGTTCCGGTTCGCTCATCAACGCCAGGGCGGTGCTCGCGGCGTATGGCATTACCGAGAAGGACATCAGCCCGGAATATCTCAAGCCGAACCAGGCGGCTGAGAAGATGAAGGACGGTGGCGTCGACGCGTTCTTCATTACAGGCGGCTATCCGATGTCTTCGATTACGGAACTCGCGACGTCAGGCGGCGGCGTCGAACTGCTGCCGATTTCTGGCGATGCTGCAGACAAGCTGATCAAGGACGCGCCCTTCTTCGCCAAGGATGAGGTCCCGGCTGGGACCTACAAGGACGTGCCTGCGACCCCGACGCTCGCTGTCGGTGCGCAGTGGGTAACGTCGGCGAAGATCTCGGACGACGTGGTCTACAATGTCGTGAAGGCGATGTGGTCGGATAAGACCCGCGCGGTTCTCGATGCCGGCCACGCCAAGGGCAAGCTGATCACGAAAGAGAACGCTCTGACTGGTCTGGCCGTGCCGCTGCATCCTGGCGCGGAGAAGTTCTACAAGGAAGCTGGCGTCCTGAAATAACAGACCTTTTCAACGCAAGGTCTGAGAGCAAATGTGGGGGTCGGATCGCGTATCCGGCCCCCAATGCATTTTGATGTTCTCACGCAGCCGTTGCGGTCAATGTTGCGAGGGCGTGACTGATCGCCGTGGCGCTGTACGGCTTCCCGATCAGCGGAATAGCTTGGAATTCCGCGGGAAGGTCAGCCTCCTTGCCGTATCCCGATGCAAAAATGAACGGCACACCGAGGCGCATCAGCTCTCTGGCGACAGGAAATGAGGTGGAGCTTCCGAGGTTGATGTCGAGAACAGCCGCATCCGGTGGAGCCTGAGTAATCAACTGCAACGCTTCGTCTGCCGTGCCAAAGACATGGACATCGGCCGCGCCATGCTGTCTGAGCACCATCTCGAGATCGAGAGCAATGATCAGTTGATCTTCAACCACCAGCAGGGTCTGGCCCTGCAACGGATCGACGGCAGGCTCAGCGGTCACGGTGTCGCCGAACGCAACATGCGCTGCAGGCACGGCGATACGCATCGCATCGCCACAGGCTTCGAGACCGATCGTCCGTTCGCTCGCCGCCGGATCTGAAATCGGATGTGCGGAAGATGCATGGCCGTTGGCGCTGGGGGCCTCTTCCGGTCCGCCTGCCGTTGCCCACTCGATCAAACAACGACCCTCCTCGTCGCGCCGCCAGGAGATGGACACCTGCTCATGTGAGCGGGTTGGAGCCGGACCACTGCTGCTCGCAAAAATCCGCTGGAGAAGCGGGGACAGGACAGCACATGCACGCAAATCGATTTGTGCGGCAGGGCCGCTCAGGACGAGCGCCCCGGGCATCAGGCGTGTGCCAAGCTCGGCTTCAAAGAACTCGCGTAAGTTTTTGATAACCTCTGGATGCATGCAAAAACCGAAAAGCGTGAAATGCCCCTTCGGTGGGGTGCGGCGATTGTTGGTCGATTATTCCCCGTCTCAGTTTCCTGGGCGCCCTGTCCCAATTCTTGAGACACGTACCATGCGATGAGCATGGCGAGAAGCGGTGACGGACCTCTCCGACTAAAGCATGAGCAAGTCCAAATTCAAGGAGCAAGCAACAGAGGCGGCCCCGCACCACCTCTGTTGCTTTTCGCCCTCAAACTCCAACGTGAAACACGCCAGAGCTTCGCCACCCCTCCAATGAGCTGGCGGGTGCACAATGCCGGGCACCTGCCGGTGGTGCAAGTAGGCAACGTGAGGCCGAGAGCGGATTTCCGACGCTCGTTTGCGCAATGAAATCGATACAAACATGTGCGACATCCGGCATCTCGACCGTCCTAATCTCGCCAAAATTGCGCGAGGTTCGCCGCCGATGGACTGTCAACAATCTGATACAGAACGCTGTTTGCGTTACAGCTGCGGCATGCTCGCGATTGCTCTGCCGGCTGGTTCGCTGCCGGCGTCGGGTATTTCGCCGAATTGTCCACAGGCGCGCCCATGCCCGGCGGCGGCCAAAGTGTGGCTCTCAGGCGACGAAGCAATCAGCGAGTGCGCCAAATGGAGAGCAAGCGTCTGCATGTCGCGACGCGAACGATCTTCGAAAGCGGCGATCGGAACCCGCCCAATGCCAGTTCGTTAAGCTCCGGTCGGTTCAGGATCGCCGGAGTTTCATCGGGATGATCGGTGTTGATTTACTACGTACCGGGATGCTCATCGCCGGACTGTGTGGCGCGGCCGCCGATGCTTCGGCCCATAGCTGGTATCCCGTGGAGTGTTGCGACGGAAGGGACTGCATGCGCGTCGACCAGGTCGAGCCGACGTCGGACGGCGGGATGCGGCTGACAGCAGGGGACGTGAAGGTGCAGATTCCCAAAGGATTTACGCAGCGGCCTTCGCGCGACAACGACACTCACGTGTGCGTGCGGAAGAACGGAGACGGCAGTTTCGTGCCGCGTTGCGTCTTCGTTCCGAGCGGGGTCTGATGGCAAGCCGCGCGAAGCGCAATGCCGTCGGCTTCGGCGGGTCTTGCCCAGGCGCTGGGGGCCAGAGTGCGCAAAACGTCAGGATTTCAGCTCGATCTCCACGAACGCATATTCGAATGCATTCGCGTTGATGACGTTGTGATGCACACCGGCGGGGCGAAAGTACGAGACGCCGTGCTTGAGATCTGCGAACGTTTCTTCGCCCTCCGGAGAGACAAGCTTCAACCGGCCGTCACCGCTCGGTACGACGACATAGTCCATGCCGTGAATATGAAAGCCGGTCTCGGCACCCGGTGCAAAACGCCACTCGGTAACACGGACCTTCTCATTGTCGATTTGCACCGTGGGCACGGCGGCAGTTGCGGCCATCTCAGATCTCCTGACGGGATTGTCGTCGAGGAAAGGCTAACGCGACCTTCAAGCTGTGTCACACGCAATCCATGGCCGCGCGATGCAGCAAGGCCTGGCGCGTCGTCACACCGACCAGATCGACGCGCCGTACGATATGAACTCCGACGTCCCGTAACGCGGCGATCTTCGCATCCGCACTCCCCGATGCGCCCGCGATCAGCGCGCCGGCATGACCCATCCGGCGGTCGGGCGGGGCGTGGCGTCCGACGATGAGGGCAATGACCGGCTTGTCGATTGTTTTGCGCGCGAGAAGCGATGCAACATCTTCTTCCTCACGACCTCCGATCTCTCCAATCACGACGATCGCTTCGGTCTGCGGATCGTCAAGGAACAGGTCGACGCAATCCGCCAAGCTCATTCCATGCGCCGGATCGCCGCCGACGCCAACCGTCGTCGATTGGCCGAGCCCCGCATGTGTCGTTTGCGCGACCACTTCGCTTGTCAGGGAGGCTGAGCGCGAGGCGATACCGACCGGTCCTTTGCGCGCGTGTACGGTGGTCATCACGCCAAGCTGCGTGACGCCGGGAACCAGTATGCCCTGGGAGTTGGCGCCCACGAGCTTCGTCGCCGAGCCAATGAGTGCTTGGCGCACGCGGATCATGTCCAGCACGGGCACGCGTTCCGTGACGCATACGAGAAGGCCGATGCCAGCCTCGATCGCCTCGATCATCGCGGCGGCAGCGTTCTGAGGCGGGACAAAGACAAGACTGGCATTGGCGCCGGTTGTGGTAACGGCTCCGGCAACGGTGTCGAAGATCGGAACGTCGAGATGGCGCTGGCCGCCTTTGCCTGGGGTCACACCGGCTACGATCGTCGTGCCGTATGCCATCATGCGCGCCACGTGATAGGTCGCGGCGCGGCCTGTCAGGCCTTGGCAGATGACACGCGTTTTGGGGCCGGCCAGGATTGCCATGGTGCCTCCTATCGATCTGCGAACTGCACGACTTTTTGGACGGCATCCCAAATATCGGTGGCTTGCGTGAACGCGACGCCATAGCTGCTCAGCCGCGTCGCTGCGAATTCCGCATTGTTGCCGGCGAGCCGAACCACGAGCGGGAGGGATTGTCCTGTTCGGCGCAGACCGATGCCGATGCCGTCGGCGATCGTATCGCAGCGCTGCATGCCGCCTCCATACACGTTGACCAGGATCGCACGCACCTGCGGATTGGCGGCAATCAATTCCAGTCCGTAAGCAATGTCGAGGCTGGTTGCCGTGGTGCGGATGTCCATGAAATTGGCAGGGCTGCCATTGGCGTCGGCCAGCGCATCCAGTGTGGCGAGGGCAAGACCTGCGCCATTGACGATCAAACCAATCCTGCCGTCGAGCTGCAGATAATTGATCTGGTGACGCTGCGCCGCCAATTCGACCGGATCGCCCTCCTCGGTTTCGCTGACCTCATGCAGCATCGCGAGGTCCGGATGGCGGAAGAGGGCGTTGTCGTCGAGCGTCACCTTGGCATCGAGTGCGACGAGGTCGCCGTCGTAGGTAACGGCCAGCGGGTTGATCTCGATGAGCGTGGCGTCAAGTGCGACCGCAGCATCTGCGAGCTGCATCATGCGCTTCGCCAGGCGCGGAGCCAGCGCGTCGTTGATGCCGGTCGCACGTGCGGCTTGATCAAAATCACCGCTCACGCTTCCTTGCGAAAGGATAAGCGGCGTACGTGCGATCGTTGCCGGGCGGAGCTCGTGTCGGTTGCCGGACGTGTGATCGTTGTTGCCCGCAAGCAGGACGAATTCGCCATGCGCGTCATCAAACAAGATGGCGCAATAGAGGCTTTGCACAAACGGAACAGCAGTCTCGACGTAGGCCCAGCGGACATGGTGCCCACGAGGTCCGGTTTGCGCCGTGATCAGTGGCCGCCCGATCAGATCGGCGGCCGTGCGGCCGACCGCGGCCGGGTCAGAGGCGAAGCGGACGCCGCCGCTGCCTTTCCTGTCGCCAGCCCGAACCTGTGCTTTGACGACGAACGGGCCAGGTCCCAGGCGACGCGCGAAATTTTCAGCTTCCGTGCCGTTGGCGGCAACGCGGCCGCGTGGAACCGGCACACCATATTGCGCGAGCAACTCCTTGGCCTGAAACTCGTGCAGGTTCACCTTGGCGTTCCTCCTGCAACTTGATGGCCAGGGGGTCGTTTTCGACCTCATCTTCTTCAACCGGCCATGCCGTGGATGCTCAGCACCTCTTGGCATGCCAAATACCATATGCCAGAGTTGTCGGCGTGTCGAGAACGCGACGTCCATGACATTTGGCTTGGCTTGCAGTTTAAGACGAAAACGTCCAATGACGATGCTTATTCAAACGGCCGAGCGAAGCCCGGTTTTTCAAACATCTGCTAGGGTGCGATAGGGGAGATCTGGAATGGACCCGCTCGTTGCTGCGGCTGCTCTGGGGGAGCAGTTTGCGGATTATCTCCAGAATTTCCTTGGTCTGGACGCCGTTCTGGTCATCAGCGTTTTGCGCATTGTCGGCATTAACATTGTGCTTTCCGGAGATAATGCCGTCGTCATTGCCCTGGCGTGCCGATCGTTGCCGCAAAAACAGCGCCTCGCAGGTATTGTCCTCGGCGCCGGAGTGGCGGTGGTCATGCGCATTTTCTTCACGCTGATCATCCAGAACCTGCTGGGGATCCGGTATCTGAAGCTGTTCGGCGCTGCGCTGCTGTCCTGGATTGCCGTCAAGTTGTTGACGGCCGACGAGGGCGGTGAGGAGAACGTCAAGACAGGCAGCAGCCTTCGAGAGGCTGTCAAGATCGTCGCGATTGCCGACCTCGTCATGAGCCTCGACAACGTGCTGGCGATTGCGGCTGCTGCCGGCGGAAACAGCAGCCTTATCATCTTCGGGCTTTTGCTCAGTATTCCACTGGTCGTCGGCGGATCGACGCTGATCATGTCGCTGCTGACCCGTTTCCCGATCCTGATCTGGGCTGGCGCGGCATTGCTGGGCTGGATTTGCGGAGAACTGGCCGCGACCGAGCCTGCGCTCGCGCCGCTGGTCGATAGTTTGGCTCAGACGTTCGAACTGACGCCGAAAGGCGTCTCGCGGATCTTCGAAGTGATCGGCGCGACGCTGGTGCTCGCCACGGGCTGGTTGATTATTCGCAAGTCCGGACGAAGCACGGGGCACGTCTAGAGTCGTCGTTCCGGTTCACTCGGAAACGTCTGTTGTCATCCCGGAACTCCGCGTGAGCGAAATATCCGGGACCCAGTTATGATTTTTTTGGTCGCTGATCCCGACTCTGCGCTTCGCTTTGGCCGGGATGACAAACGGAATGGTGCGATCCAGGTCCCCAAAAAATCTGAGGCTTTAGCCGGTTGGACCATGGAGGAATTTGACGGGCCGCAAACCAAGGCGGCCGCAACTCTGAAGGCGCGGCGGGACCACAAGGACCCGCCCGCGCAACAACTGCCGGTTCAAGGCGAAATCAGTAGCCCAGCATCGCCTCGAGTAGTCCTTTCGGCAAGGGCACGAGGAACCAGATCTCGAACATGAAAAACAGGGCTAAGGGCACCGCGACGCTGACAGCGATGGCCTTGAATATCGACTCACGCCCCAGGAAGATCATGAATGCGAAAATAAACAAACCTGACGCGACGTAGATGCCGATGTAATTGATCACCGCCACGTAAATGATCGCAGGGATCAGGACGGCGAGAACGCGCTTGAAGGCTGGCGTTGTGACGAAGGTGTCGGCGCCGTTTTCAGACTGCCCACGTAAGGCGCGCACGAGATTCGCGATGCTGGCAATGCTCATCAACACTGCTATGTAAAACGGAAAGTAACCGGAGGCTGGCCCGACATTTTCTTCCCAGTGGAACCCGAGACGATTGCTGTCGTAGATAACAATTCCCGACATGAGCAAAAAGAACAGAGCTGTCGCGATATCCATCGTACGATTGGATACGAGTCTCGGCTCGTCAGTTTCATTCTTTTCGTTGTTCATCAGAGTGCTCTTGCAATGCTGCAGGTAAGGCCGGAGTTCGGACGCGGGTATTACAGGCCGGCCCGACGGGTGGGCCGGCCTGGGAAATCGTCTATTTTCCGGCGGCCAGGAAGCCAGCATTCTTCATCAGGTCGTAGTGGATCTTTTCATTCGACTCGACCCATTTTGCGTATTCCGGTCCGGTCATGAAGGTCTGGTTGAAGGCACCGTCCTGCATGAACTTCTTCCATTCGTCGGTAGCCATGACCTTTTTGAAGAGATCGACGTAGAAAGCGACTTGTTCGTCTGTCGCGCCCTTCGACGTGAAAATCCCGCGCAGCATCTGATATTCGACGGGCAGTCCAGCCTCCGTGCAGGTCGGAATATCGCTCCAGGCTTTGTCCGTTGTCACTTTTTCCGTGTACGTTGAGCGCTTGCCATCGAAGATGCAAAGCGGTTTCAGCGCTCCCGCCTTCCACTGCTGCACGGCTTCGATCGGGTTGTTGACCGACGAATTTACGTGTTTGCCGACGAGCTGGACAGCGACCGTGCCGCCACCTTTGTATGGGATATAGGTGAACTTCTTGCCGGCAGTCTGCTGCTCCAGGGCCGCGGTGATGATCTGATCTTCTTGCTTGGAGCCCGTGCCGCCCATTTTGAACGACTTGTCATCGCCAGTTTTCACCGCGTTGATGTAGTCCTGAGCGGTATTATAGGGCGCATCGCTTGGCACCCAGAGAACAAACTGGTCGAGTGCCAGCATTGCAACGGGGGTGAGATCCTTCCAACTGAAAGGAGTTCCGGTTCCGAGTGGCGTCGTGAACAGGTTGGAAAGCGTTATGATGATCTTGTGCGGATCCTTGGCGCTGTTCTTGATCTCGAGGAAGCCTTCCGCACCCGCGCCGCCCGATTTGTTGATGACCACCATGGGCTGCTTCATCAGGTTGTGCTTCGTCACGATGCCCTGAATCAGGCGCGCCATTTGATCCGCGCCGCCGCCGGTTCCAGCCGGGATGACGAACGTGACCGCCTTGGTGGGCTCCCACGCCGCAGACGAAGGTGTAGCGATGGTGGTTGCCATGGAAGCGGCAGCCAGCGACGCCATGATGAGTTTGAGTTTCTGCATTTATTGTTCTCCTTAGCGTTTCCAGATCCCAAAATTTCTTTTTGTCGTTTTCGTTTTTTATCGGCCCTTTTGGGCCTTACCGACGTGGGTGTCCCACGCCATCCCTTTTTATTTTCCCAGCCGGCATCAAGCAGGCTGGGGTTTTGCTCTGCCGAGAGAAAACAGCCACCGCAGGGCAGGCCAGAATAGCAGCACAAAGCCGAGGCCCATGATGCTACCGACCAGCCAATTCGAGAAGAAGATACTGAGGTCGCCTTGGCTTAAGAGCATCGATTGTCTGAAGGATCCCTCTGCCATGTCGCCGAGCACGAGCGCCAGGACCAATGGCGGTAAGGGATATCCCAATTTGACGAATACGTAACCCGCGACGCCGAACACGACCATCATCCAAACGTCGAAAATCGCGTTGTTGACGGTGTAGGCGCCAACGGCGCAGATCACCAGGATGACGGGCGCAATGATCGAGAATGGAATGCGAAGAATCGCCGCAAAAAGCGGCACGCACGTTAAAACAATCACCAGCCCGATGACGTTGCTGAGATACATGGAGGCGATTAAGCCCCAGACAAAATCCTTCTGCTCAACGAAGAGCATCGGACCAGGCTGGAGGCCCCAGATCAGGAGGCCGCCGAGCAATACTGCGGCAGTAGGAGATCCCGGAATGCCGAGCGTCAACATGGGCAGCAGCGCGCTGGTGCCTGCGGCATGCGCCGCCGTCTCCGGCGCGACGACGCCCTCGATTTCACCCTTTCCGAAGTTCTTGCCGTTCTTCGAAAATTGCTTGGCGAGACCGTATCCCATGAATGAGGCCGGTGTTGCTCCGCCCGGCGTAATCCCCATCCAACAGCCAATTACGCAGCTCCGCAGGAAGGTGAACCACAGCCGCGGCATCTTCTTCCATGTTTGCAGAACGGCATTGAGACGGATTTTTGCCTGCGCGCCGGAAAAGCTCAAACCGTCTTCCATCGATGAAAGAATTTCGCCGATGCCGAAAAGTCCGATGACCGCGACCAGGAAGCCAAAGCCATTGAGCAGCATTTCTTGATCGAATGTCATTCGGAGTTGTCCGGTGACATTATCCAGGCCGACGCCGGCGAGTGCGAAGCCCAGGCACATCGCTGCCAGTGTCTTGAATGGCGATCCTCTGCCCATTCCGATGAAGCTTGCAAACGTGAGAAACTGCACCGCGAAGAATTCCGGCGGCCCAAATCTCAAGGCGAAGCGGGCCACGATCGGTGCCAGAAACGTAATCACGACAACGGCAACGATGGCGCCGACGAATGAGGATGTAAAGGCAGCGGTCAGCGCCTCATCGGCCCTGCCCTGTTGCGCCATCGGATGACCATCGAATGTTGTCGCGACGGACCATGGTTCGCCGGGTATGTTGAACAGAATCGACGTGATGGCACCGCCGAATAGCGCCCCCCAGTAGATACAGCTCAGCATGATGATTGCCGAGGTCGGTGGCATTGAGAATGTGAGGGGAAGGAGGATGGCTACGCCGTTGGCGCCACCAAGGCCAGGGAGGACTCCGATGATCACTCCGAGCAGAATGCCGACGATCATCAGGAGCAGATTGAAGGGGGTCAGCACAACGGCAAACCCCTGCATGAGTGAGGCGATTTCTTCCAAAAGACGCTTCCTCAAAAAGTTTTTGCCGTTGGAGCTCTTTGGCTCCGTTTTTGCGCCGTCTACCCATCATTTTCGTAAGTAAACGATGGCCAACGACTGGTATACCATATACCCGAGTGATAGATCTGCGCAATGAGTCTATCGGTGTCTCCGATGCGGGTGCGGATAAAGTCCGCGGAAAAGGTCAGTGGACCTTTTCCATGGCGTCGCGAAATTCCTACGGTGCCGCGAAAGCTCCCTAAAAAGTATGCACCTTTTTTGCTTGGTACATGGTATGCCAGCCGCCGTCTTGCTCGCGTGATGCTCTCTGGTGTATGGTATACCAGACGCGGGTGAGGGCCCGCATTTGTATTGGACCCTGATGGAACACACGCAGCTCAGGATAACGCCCCTCGGGGAGGCACAGAGCCTCAAGTCGAAGGCCTACGAGGCCTTGCGCGCCGCCATCCACAATATGAACATCTATGATCAGAATTCGGAGCTTCGCCTCGATGAGCGGCAGCTCTCCGCGCAGTTCGGTGTCAGCCGCACCCCGCTGCGTGAAGCACTGGCGCAGCTCGATCAGGAAGGATTGGTGCGGATCGTTGCGCGGCGCGGCATCTACATTGTGCGCAAAACGAAAGCTGAAATCCTGGAGATGATCACGGTCTGGGCGGCGCTCGAAAGCATGGCGGCTCGACTGGCGACGAAGGAAGCGACGGACGAGGAAATCGCGCGGCTTCACGATCTCGTCGATGCGTTCAACGATGACGAGATCGCGCGGAAAATGGGAGAATATTCCGACGCCAACATCCGCTTTCATCAGGCGATCATCGGCCTGGGCAAATGCGAGCTGATCCGGGAACTGACGGATCGGCTGTTCTTTCACGTCCGCGCCATCCGGCAGCGGACGATCTTCGAACAGGATCGGGCAAAGCGTTCGATCGTGGATCACAAGGAAATCGTCGCGGCCCTGGAGGCGCGGGATACCGAACGCGCCGAGCGGCTTGTGCGCGAGCATACGCTGCGGCTGCGAGATCACGTCGATCGCTACGTCGACATCGACTAGCAAACGAATGACCTGAGGAAGGGAGTGAAATGTCAACAGTGCAGAGCACCGATGCGAGTGCGTCCGGAGAAGAGCAGGAGCTGACGGACGGGTTCCACCTGATCATCGATGCGCTCAAGCTCAACGGCGTCGAAACGATCTATGGCGTTCCGGGGATTCCTATCACGGACTTCGGTCGCATGGCGCAGGCCGAGGGCCTCCGCGTCTTGTCGTTCCGGCATGAGCAGAATGCCGGTTATGCGGCATCGATCGCCGGCTATCTGACCAAGAAGCCGGGCGTCTGCCTCACCGTCTCCGCGCCGGGCTTCCTCAACGGTCTGACCGCGCTCGCGCACGCGACAACCAACTGCTTCCCGATGATCCTCGTTTCCGGCTCATCCGAGCGCGAGATCGTCGATCTGCAGCAGGGCGACTACGAGGAGATGGATCAGCTTGCCGTCGCCAAGACGATGTGCAAGGCCAGCTACCGCATTCTCCATGCGCAGGACATCGGCATCGGCATTGCCCGCGCCATCCGCGCCGCGGTATCGGGACGTCCGGGTGGTGTCTATCTCGATTTGCCGGCCAAGCTGTTTGGCCAGGTGATGAATGCGGAAGCCGGCAAGAAATCGCTCGTCAAAGTCATCGACGCTGCTCCGGCACAACTTCCCGCACCGGATTCTGTGAAGCGCGCGCTCGATGTGCTGAAGGGCGCCAAGCGGCCGTTGATCATTCTCGGCAAGGGCGCTTCGTATGCTCAGGCTGACGATGCGATCCATGCGTTGGTTGAGAAGAGCGGCGTCCCGTTCCTGCCGATGAGCATGGGCAAGGGCCTTCTACCGGATACGCACCCGCAGTGCGCCGGTGCCGCCCGCTCGACAGTGCTGAAAGACTCCGACGTCGTATTGCTGATCGGCGCGCGCCTGAACTGGCTGCTGTCGCACGGTAAGGGCAAGGCGTGGGGAACGGCGCCGAAGAAGTTCATCCAGATCGACATCGAGCCGAAGGAGATGGACTCGAACGTCGAGATCGTGGCTCCGGTGGTGGGTGATATCGGTTCGTGTGTTGCCGCGCTGCTCGATGGCATGGGCGACAAGTGGCCGGCCGCGCCCGCCGATTGGACGAACGCGGTCAAGGCGAAGCGCGAAGAGAACGTCGCCAAGATGGCGCCGCGTCTCATGAACAACAACTCGCCGATGGATTATCACGGCGCGCTCGGCGTGCTGCGGACGATCGTCAAGGAGCGTCCGGACGCGATCCTGGTGAATGAGGGCGCCAATACGCTCGATCTCGCGCGCGGCATCATCGACATGTACCAGCCGCGCAAGCGTATCGACGTCGGCACATGGGGCATCATGGGCATCGGCATGGGCTACTCCATTGCCGCGGCTGTCGAGACCGGCAAGCCAGTGCTCGCGATCGAGGGCGACTCGGCGTTCGGTTTCTCCGGCATGGAGGTCGAAACCATCTGCCGCTATCAGTTGCCGGTCTGCATCGTGATCTTCAACAACGATGGCATTTATCGCGGTACGGACGTCAACACCGCTGGTTCCGATCCGGCGACCACCGTGTTCGTCAAGGGGGCGCGCTACGACAAGATGATGGAGGCCTTCGGCGGCGTTGGTGTCAACGCGACCTCGCCTGATGAGCTGAAGCGCGCCGTCAATGCGGCGATGGACTCCGGCAAGCCAACACTCATCAACGCTGTTATCGATCCCGCCGCCGGCAGCGAAAGCGGCCGCATCGGCAACCTCAACCCGCAAAGCGCGCTGAAAAAGAAATAAGGGAGCACGACATGAAAGCCCTGGAAGGCGTCAAAATCCTCGACTTCACGCACGTGCAGTCCGGTCCAACGTGTACGCAGCTTCTCGCTTGGTTCGGCGCCGACGTGATCAAGGTCGAGCGTCCTGGCGTAGGCGATATCACACGCGGACAGCTTCAGGACGTCCCGAAGGTGGACAGCCTCTATTTCACGATGCTGAACCACAACAAGCGTTCGATCACGCTCGACACCAAGAACCCGAAGGGGAAGGAGGTTCTCGAACGCCTGATCAAGACGTGCGACGTGCTGGTGGAGAACTTCGGCCCGGGTGTTCTGGATCGGATGGGCTTCCCGTGGGAGACGATCCACAAGCTCAATCCGAAGATGATCGTCGCCTCGATCAAGGGCTTCGGTCCTGGGCCGTATGAGGACTGCAAGGTCTACGAGAACGTCGCGCAGTGCGCGGGCGGCGCGGCCTCGACCACCGGTTTCCGCGACGGCGTTCCGCTCGTGACCGGCGCGCAGATCGGCGACAGCGGCACGGGTCTGCATCTGGCTCTCGGCATCGTCACAGCGCTCTACCATCGCACGCATTCCGGCAAGGGCCAGCGCGTGACCTGCGCCATGCAGGATGGCGTGCTCAACCTGTGCCGTGTGAAGCTGCGCGACCAGCAGCGCCTCACGCACGGCCCGCTCAAGGAATACAGCCAGTTCGGCGAGGGCATCGACTTCGGTGAAGCCGTGCCACGCGCCGCCAACGATTCCGGTGGCGGTCAGCCGGGCCGTATTCTTAAGTGCAAGGGCTGGGAGACCGATCCTAACGCCTACATTTACTTCATCACGCAGGCGCCGATCTGGGCCAAGATCTGCGACGTGATCGGCGAACCGGATTGGAAGACCGATCCCGATTACGCGACGCCGAACGCGCGTCTACCGCGACTCAATGAGATTTTCGAGCGCATCGAACAGTGGACGATGACCAAGACAAAGTTCGAGGTCATGAACATCTGCAATCCGCTCGACATTCCGAGCGGACCGATCCTGTCGATGAAGGAACTGGCCGAGGAGCAGTCGCTACGTGCTACGGGCACCGTGGTCGAAGTCGACCATCCGACGCGCGGCAAGTATCTGTCGGTGGGTAATCCGATCAAGCTGTCCGACAGTCCAGCGGACGTGAAGCGGTCTCCGTTGCTCGGTGAGCATACGGATGAGATCCTTTCGAGTGTGCTCGGCTACAGCGCGGAGGAAGTCGCCGCGATCAAGGAAGCCGGCGCGACCGAGCCGCCCAAGAAACCGATTGCTGCGGAGTAACGGGTGATCCGTCATCCCCGCGAAGGCGGGGATCCAGATCACGTCACAATGGAGCAACGGGGGTTCTATTTGCGGAACGCGGGACGTGAACCCTTGTGTTTACATTCTGGCGAGCGGCCGCAATGGCACCCTTTACATCGGTGTCACGAGTTCGTTGGAGGATCGCGTTTCACTGCACAAGCAGGATTTCGTTGAAGGTTTCACGAAGCGCTACGGCGTGCATCACCTCGTTTACTACGAGATGCACGCCGCGATGCCAGAAGCCATTCGACGCGAGAAGCAACTGAAGAAATGGAATCGTGCCTGGAAGATCAGAATAATCGAACAGATGAATCCCGAATGGGTCGATCTTTTCGATGAGTTTTGGGGCGTTGTGCGCGAAGGACCGGCAGATTTGCAGCGTGAGAGAAGATCTTGGATGGAAAGGTAACTTGGATTCCCGCCTTCGCGGGAATGACGGCAGAAATGATTGAAGCGCTGAGTTTCATCCTACTCGTCATCCCCGCGAAGGCGGGGATCCAGATCACATCGCAAAGCTTCGACGTAAGAAATTGAAACCGATCTGAATGCCGAGGATCGGGAAGATCCCCAAACAGAAAGAACAGAAGGAAATCAAAATGCGTATCGTTGTCCATGGTCAGGAAGCGTTCGGCAAAGCGGTGCTCGAGAAGCTTCTGGCCCGCGGCGAGAACGTCGTTGCCGTTTGCTGCGCGCCCGACAAGGAGGGCAAGGCTCGCGATCCGCTGGCGGTGTTCGCGGAGGAAAAAGGCCTGCCGGTCCATCAGCCCAAGTCCTGGAAAACGCCGGAAGCGCTTGAACTGATGAAGTCGTTCAACGCCGACGTTTGTCTCATGGCCTACGTGCTGCTGTTCGTGCCGCAGCCTGTGCTCGATGCGCCGCGGCTGGGAACATTCCAGTATCATCCGTCGCTGCTGCCGCTGCATCGCGGTCCGTCGTCGATC
The DNA here is from genome assembly GCA_023423275.1 of Pseudomonadota bacterium. Classification (GTDB taxonomy): domain Bacteria; phylum Pseudomonadota; class Alphaproteobacteria; order Rhizobiales; family Hyphomicrobiaceae; genus ZC4RG25. Next base: position 1,225 of record JAFAFW010000055.1, on the reverse strand, counting down.
AACTGGCCGATCGCCATGGGCAGCACCAAGACCGGCCTGACGATTTTCTGGCCGGATGAAGGTCTCGACGAAGGTCCGGTCTTGCTGCAGAAAACCGTCGATATCGGGCCGGATGAAACGCTTGGCGACGTCTACTTCAAGAAGCTGTTCCCGATGGGCGTCGATGCCATGATGGAAGGTCTTGAACTCGTCAAGGCGGGTGTTCTGCTCAAGCATAAACAGAATCTCGAGGCCGGATCATACGAGAGCTGGTTCAAAAAAGGTCTCGCCGAGATAGATTGGTCGAAGTCGGCGGCTGATATCTACAATACCATTCGCGCCGCTAATCCTGCTCCCGGCGCGTGGAGCACGATCAAGGATACCAGGATCGACATCTACGACAGCCGCCGCGGGACGAAATCAGGTAAACCGGGTGAAATTCTCGCGGTTTCCGATGACGGGATCGAGGTTGCTGCGAAGGATGGCTCCATTCTCATTCAGCGTCTCAGGGCTGCGGGTGGTCAAAAGGTGGCGGCCGCCGAGTATGCCGGAAGTGCCGGCCTGTCCGTCGGCGATACATTCAGCGCTCCAGCTCCAAAGCCTGCCGCCTGATCCGTCCAAGACTGAATGCGATAATCGAATTACCTCCAGGGAGAAGTCTCAATGAGTGTCAGGTCAGATATCGAAATTGCGCGTGATGCCAAAATGAAGCCGATCGCGGAGGTCGGTCAGAAGGTCGGTATTCCAGCCGATGCCCTGCTGCCGTACGGGCCGACCAAGGCGAAGGTGTCGTTCGACTTCATCAACGCTCAGCAGGATAGGAACGACGGCAAGCTGATCCTGGTGACGGCGATCAGTCCGACCCCTGCCGGCGAGGGCAAGACCACCACGACGGTCGGTCTCGGCGATGGCCTGAACTACATCGGCAAGAAGGCGATGAGCTGTCTGCGCGAGCCTTCGCTCGGTCCGTGCTTCGGCATGAAGGGCGGTGCGGCTGGCGGCGGCTATGCCCAGGTCGTGCCGATGGAGGACATCAACCTCCACTTCACCGGCGATTTCCACGCCATCACCTCGGCAAATAACCTGCTCGCGGCGATGTTGGATAATCACATCTACTGGGGCAACAGCCTCGGCATCGACACCCGCCGCATCGCATGGCGCCGCGTCATGGACATGAACGACCGCGCATTGCGGTCGGTGGTGAACTCGCTCGGCGGCGTGTCGAACGGCTTCCCGCGTCAGGACG
>JAFAFW010000072.1 GCA_023423275.1 Pseudomonadota bacterium | reverse complement strand
ATTTATGCCTGCTTGGTCGATGGAATGCGGGGGGCTGGACTTCCCGAGGCCGCGATCCAGCTCGTGCCGACGACGGATCGCGAGGCCGTCGGACTTATGCTGAAAGGGCTCGACGGAAACATCGACGTCATCGTACCGCGCGGCGGGAAGAGCCTTGTCGGCCGGGTGCAGGATGAGGCGCGGGTGCCGGTGTTCGCGCATCTGGAAGGCATCTGCAACACCTACGTCGATCGCGACGCCGACCTCGGCATGGCGCGCGAAATCGTGCTCAACGCCAAGCTGCGCCGGACCGGCGTATGCGGCGCGACCGAGACGCTTCTGGTCGATCGCGCAGCGCCTGAGGGCGTGCTGGCCAATCTGGTCAAGGCGCTGCTGGATGCGGGATGCGCGGTGCGCGGAGACGAGGCGGCGCAGCGCGTCGATGCTCGCGTAACAACAGCCTCCGAGGACGATTGGTCGACCGAATATCTCGACGCCATCATCTCGGTGAAGCTGGTCGACGGCGTCGATGGCGCCATCGCGCATATCGCCAAATACGGCTCGCAGCATACCGACTCCATCATTACGGGTTCCGAGGCGACGGCGGCGAAGTTCCTCGCCCAGGTCGATTCCGCCATCGTCCTGCATAACGCTTCGACCCAGTTCGCTGACGGAGGCGAATTCGGCTTCGGCGCTGAAATCGGCATCGCCACCGGCAAGATGCATGCGCGCGGCCCCGTCGGTGTCGAGCAGTTGACCAGCTTCAAATACGTGGTGCGCGGTTCTGGCCAGACGAGGCCGGCATGAGGCTCGCTCCGCCGCGTGCGAGGTCATAGGGATGCGCCGGAGCGCCGCTCTCTCGTTCGGTTCCGTCCGCATCTGCACGCCCGCGGTGTCGCCGGGGCAGCGGATCGGTGTCATGGGCGGCACCTTCAACCCGCCGCATGCCGGACACGTGCTCATCACCGCGACGGCGTTAAAGCGGCTGGCCCTTGATCAGCTCTGGTGGGTGGTAACGCCCGGCAATCCGCTGAAATCGAACGGTGAGCTGCCCTCTCTCGACAGTCGTATTGCCGCCTGCCGGGAGATGCTGACCGACCCGCGTGTCACGGTGACGGGTTTCGAGGCTCAACTGGGCACACCGTTTACGGCGGCGACGCTGGCGTTCCTGACCCGGCGTTACCGCGAGGCAAAATTCGTCTGGGTGATGGGGGCCGATAATCTGGCCGGTTTCCACCGCTGGCAGCAGTGGCGGGAAATCATGCGCATGATGCCCGTGGCGGTTGTGGATCGTCCGGGATGGCGGCATCGGGCAATGGCGAGCAAGGCGGCTCAAGCCTTCCGCTCCGCCTATGTGCCGGAGGCGTTAGCTCCGCTGCTGCCCAGCATGACACCGCCAGCCTGGACATTGTTAACGGGGCCGTTGTCCGAACTGTCGTCCACGGCGCTGCGGGCCAAGCGCTCAGCGGTGCGGACGGTGCCTTAAAAACACGGAGGCGGGGACGCGTTGACGCCCCAGTTGAAATCAAGAGTTGAAACACCTTATTCTATACGCGCTCGCCCAGGCGGGCTAATTGAGTCGCTGCCGCAGGGACTTTGACTTGAAGCCAACAGGATCACGATCGAACGCGGCAGCTCCCGACACGGGATCAATGGGAAAAGGATACCCACCAAACGATGCAAACCGCTCTTGAGGGCGCCCGCAGGGGTGCGCCTCCAGTCGAGCTCGTTTCCGAAGGAATGGGCTCGGAAGCTCTTCTCCCGAAGGTCGTTCATTGGCTCGATGAAGCCAAAGCCGAGAATATCGTAACGATCGATCTGAGGGGCAGGTCCTCCATCGGCGACTTCATGCTGGTCGCGACCGGTCGTTCCGACAGACACGTCGGCGCCATCGCCGAGCAGGTTCGGAATCATCTCAAGGAACACGGCCATAACAAGGTCCGCGTCGAGGGCCTGGAAGCGTGTGACTGGGTGCTGCTCGATGCTGGCGACATCATCGTGCATGTGTTCCGTCCCGAGGTGCGTGAGTTCTACAACCTCGAGAAGATGTGGTCGGCGGACCGCCCGACGGATAACGCCGCGCATTAGCGGCTGAGCGGTTTGCGTAAGACGGGGCGCGGGCTGTTTCCGCGAACGGAATTGCCATGCGCCTCGTGATTGCAGCGGTCGGACGCCTGAAGGACGGCCCGGAACGGGATCTGTTCGATCGCTATTGCAGCCGGCTGGAGGCCAGCGGACGTGCGCTGGGGTGGGGCCCGGTTCATGTGACGGAAATCGGTGAAAGCCGGGCTTCCGACGTTGCCGCCCGCCAGAACGAAGAAGCCGACCGGCTCTTGGCCAAGACCGGCGATATCGAAACGAAGGTCGTTCTCGATGAGGATGGCCGTCAGTTTTCCAGCGACGCCTTTGCCAAGTACTTACGCGGCCAGCGCGAGAAGGGCGTGCGCTCGCTGGCCTTCGTGATCGGCGGACCGGACGGTCACGGCGAGAAGATGCTGGCCGGGGCCGATCTCAAGTTGTCACTCGGACAGATGACGCTGCCACATATGCTGGCGCGCGTGCTCATCGCCGAGCAGCTTTACCGCGCCGCGACCATCCTCACCGGACATCCCTATCATCGCGCATGAGATGAAGTCCGGATTGCAGCGACGGCAGTCGCCAAAGCTGTTTCCGGACCGGTGAGTGGTGTCCGCCCGGATTTGACCAGTAACGCTGCTCCCGCCATCGAAGATTGCGCCAGCGCGACAACCGTGGCCCCCTCGACATATGCCTGATCCGCGGCGGCAGCGATCGCGGCGTGATATCCGGCCAAATCACCCGCCTTGAACAGCGCCCAGGCCCCCGCAACAAGGCGAACGTCAATCTCGCATGCAGGAGTTCCCTTTGCTTCTTCGGTGAAGAGCTGCGTGGTCGGCGGCACCGTTGTCTCCACGGCACACAGAACGACAACGCGGCCACCTGCGCTGACGGCCCGCTGCGCCAGCGCGGCATCAGCTCTGGAGATCGGGATCGCGGATTCGCAGGCGGCGGTTTCGGCGACTGGCCCCAAGGTCGAGCAAGTGAGGATTACGGCGTCAGCGCCATTGCTCAATCGTACGAGTGCTTCAGCGGTCTGGGCAGCGATCTCTGGCGTGACCATGCCTGCCTGTTCCGCGGTGGCCAAAAGATCTGCCCGGACGTCGTGATGTAAGGCGCCGTCCACCAATCCAAGTTGGCGAGCTGCAGCCTCGAAGACTGCGATATTGCTGTCAGCGGTATGCAGGCAGGCGATGCGCATGACGTGCAGTCCTTCAGGCTCGCGCCGCGGCGATGTCCAGCAAACGCGTCGGCAGCAAGCGGCGCAGAACACCGGCAAGATGCGTCGGCACCGTCACGTAATAGCGGGCCTTTGGGCGCGGGCTCTCCACGGCGTGCACCAGTTTGCGGGCGACCGCCTCCGGTTCCAGTTTGAAGGTCTGCTTCCCGCCGCTGGCCAGCGACGCGATCATCCGGTGATAGCGCTCGCGATGTACCGAACCCTCGATGTCGACGCTAGCTTTCGCGGCGGTCAGGGCGTTGTCCACAAACCGCGTGCGGATGGGACCAGGTTCGATCAGAGACACGTAAATTCCGGTTCCCGACAGCTCCAAACGTAGCGAATCCGAGAGCCCTTCCAGCGCGAATTTCGAGGCGCAGTAGGCCCCTCGAAACGGCGCCGCCATCATTCCCAACACCGACGAACAATTGACAATCCGCCCCGCTCCGTTGGCCCGCATGGCGGGGATCAGCCGCCGTGTGAGATCGTGTGTGCCGATGACATTGACCTCAAGCTGGCGGCGCAAGGTATCCGCGGTGATGTCCTCGACCGCACCCGGTTGTCCGTACGCCGCATTGTTGAAGACCGCGCCGAGCTTCCCGCCAGTCAGCCGGAGAGCTTCGGTGGCACACGCTGCAATAGAAGCGGGATCGGCCAGTTCGAGGTGCAGCGCTTCAAAGCCGTCCTGATTGCGGAGCCGGTTTAGGTCTTCCGGTCGGCGGGCGGTCGCCAGAACGCGCCAACCGCGCGATCTGAGCATATGCGCCGAGGCCAAGCCGATGCCCGAGGAGCAGCCGGTAATGAGGATGCTACGCTGTGTCATGTCGGATCGCTTATCGCTTGCGGCGAGGATTTGCTAGGGTCGCCGCAGATGGCGCGCGCCTCGGAGGCTGATCGCAATGAAGAAAATCTATAAGCCTGAAACTATTGCCGCCCAGGCCGGTGGGCTGATCGATGACGCAACAGGTGCCATCGTGCCGCCGATCCACGTGGCGACGACCTACCTGCGCGACCCGGACAATCAGTATCGCAAGGGATATTCCTATGGGCGTGCCGACAATGCCACCGTGCGGCAGACCGAGGCGGTTTTGGGCGCTCTCGAAGGCGCGGAACGTACCCTGCTGGTCAGTTCAGGTATGGCGGCGGCAACATCGCTGATGTTGGCGCTGCCGCGTCCCGCCCGCATCGTTGCGCCGCAGGTGATGTACTGGGGGTTGCGCAAGTGGCTGCTCGACGATGCACCTGCCATGGGCCTGTCAGTCAGCTTTGTCGATGGTGCCGATCTCAAGGCTATTGCTGCCGCTGTGCGGCCGGGCGAAACGCGACTCATTTGGGTCGAAACACCGGCCAATCCACTGTGGACGATTACGGATATCAGGGGAGCGGCCGATATCGCGCATAAAGCCGGGGCGGCGCTGGCGGTCGACTCCACCGTCGCGACGCCGGTGCTGACACAGCCGCTGGCTCTCGGGGCCGACGTCGTGATGCATTCTGCGACCAAGTACCTGAATGGCCATTCGGATGTGATTGCTGGTGCTCTGGCATTTCGCGCGGCCGACGCTCTGTTTGAGCGTACCGCCGGTGTACGAAGCCATCTTGGATGCATCCTCGGACCGTTCGAGGCAGCTCAGCTTCAGCGGGGCATGCGCACGCTGCATCTTCGCGTGCGTGCGCAATGTGATGCGGCGATGTCGATTGCCGAGCATTTCTCAAAGCATCCGCTCATCCGCGAAGTTCTGTATCCCGGCCTGCCGACGCATCCCGGTCATGAAATTGCGGCGCGTCAAATGCAGGGAAGGTTCGGCGGCATGCTGTCGATCCGCGTCGCGGGTGGTGAGCAGGCCGCCATTGCAACAGCCGCGAATGTTGAGCTGTGGAAACGCGCGACGTCGCTTGGCGGTGTTGAAAGCCTGCTGGAGCATCGCGCAAGCGTCGAAGGACCGACGACGCCATGCCCGCCTGATCTGCTTCGGCTGTCGGTCGGCGTCGAAGCGGTGGACGACCTGATCACGGATCTTGAGCAGGCTCTGACCGCAGCGAGCTGAGATAAGTATGCTAGGATTGGGAACGAAAAACTCCAACACGGGGAGCGATCATGAGTCGGATCACTTCGCTTGAGGAATTGCGCGGCCTCTATCCAGCCGCCCATGAACGGGCGCTGAAGAAGCAGCTTTCGTACATTGACCGGCATTGCCGGCGATTCATCGAGCTGTCGCCATTCCTGGTGATTTCATCCAAGGGCCGCGATGGGCTGGCCGACGCATCTCCGCGGGGTGATCAACCGGGCTTTGTCCAGATTATCGATGAAACCACGCTGACCGTCCCCGACTGGCCGGGGAACAATCGGCTCGACACGCTCTCCAATATCATCGCTGATCCGGCCGTCGGGCTGCTGTTCCTGATTCCCGGCGTGGACGACGTGCTCCGCGTCAACGGCGAAGCGGAACTGCGGACTGACGAGGAACTGCGGGCTCCGTTTGCACGCTCAGGCAAGCTGCCGAGGCTGGTCATCAATGTCACCGTTCGCGAGGCCTACCTGCATTGTCCCAAGGCGTTGATGCGGGCGAAGCTTTGGGACCCCACCGTGCAGATTGAGCGCTCTCAGTTGCCGTCCTTGATCGAAATGATCCACGACCAGATCAAAAGTACGGAACCGGTCGAGTCGCAGGCCGATATGGTGGCACGCTTGAAGCAGGTTCTCTACTGAGCGGTCGACCTGTCGGGCCGATTGAAAAGCCTCAGAATACGGCCATCGAGGATCAACAGTGCCACGCCGATGATGAGGGCGCCGGCAACATGGCGGGCCAGCAATGTCTCGCCCAGTATGGTCGTTCCGAAGGCGATGGCGCTGACCGGTATCAGCAGCGTGACCAGCAAGGTATTTGCCGGGCCAGAGACCGCCATGATCCGGAAAAACACGAGATAGGCGAGCGCTGTCGACAGGACGGCGAGGGCGATCACGGACCATATCGCAGGCGCACTTGGCGTCGGCAGCATCCAGGGCTGATCGATCGCGAGAGCTGCAGGCAAAAGGACGATCGTCGAGCAGATCAAGGGGCACGCCGCTGTCACCGGCAGTGGAATGGACTTGAACCGGCGGCCCCATAGGCCCGAAAAGGCGTAGGATAGGGCGGCGCCGAGCACACAGATCATGCCGACAAGGCTGGCGGGCTTTCCGAACAGGGCTTCCGGGCCGACAAGAACCGCCACACCGCAAATGCCGACCAGAACACCTGCGATACGTCTCGTATCTGCCTTGTCATCGGCCGAGAAAAAGTGCCCGACGATAACAACGAACAGCGGCGTGGTCGCATTCAGAACGGAGGCGATTCCGCTTGCGATCTCCTTCTGTCCACGCACGATGAGAAGAAACGGAATGACGTTGTTCAACAGCGCCATGACCAGGAACGGACGCCACGCGCTCCACCCCCATGGCAATCGCAGACCCATAGCGTAAATGACCGGGACCAGCACCATCGCCCCCAGGCCGACTCGCGCCAGCACCAGCGTAAGCAGCGGCAACTCGTGTACGGCGATGCCGACGAACAGGAACGAGCCACCCCAGAGCAGCGAGAGAAATGCCAGCAGCAGCCATTGTGTCAGGGGCATCGGATCTGTCAGTGGAGGGAGGAGCCGCGCAACAGCTTATGAAACCGCCCGGACTTCCGCGACCCGATTTCGGATGTTGCACACTAGATGCGGGCCAGGATTGCATCCACGGCGCTGCGGAATTCGCTGTAGTCGTCGATGACAGCGTCCGGGTTCAGGTCGGTGACGGGGATATGAGTGTAGCCGAACGTCACGCCGATCACGGGAATCTCGGCGGCCTTCGCCGTGCTGATGTCCACATCGCTGTCGCCGACCATGATGGCCCGCTTTGGATTGCCGTTCGCCAGCCGGATGGCCCCGAACAGGTGGTCCGGGTGCGGTTTGCACACGGGAAACGTGTCACGCCCGGCCAGCGCCTCGAACCGGCTCAGCAGCCCCAGATGCTCCAGCAGGACGCGCGACAGCCCTTCGCGCTTGTTGGTGCACACGGCCAGCGTCGCGCCGTCTCCGCGGCAACTATCGAGCACGTCGGCCAGACCACGGAACGGCTGGCTCTCGACGGCGATGTTGTCGGCATAATAGACGAGGAAGTCATCGAGCATGCCATCGAGCTCGGCTTCCGTATAGGCAACTCCACGGGTCCGGAGACCAGCGGCAATGATATGGCGCGCGCCGAAGCTGATCTCCGGTCGGAGAAGGGCTGCGGCAACCGGTTCTACGCCTTTTGTGGACAACACGTGATTGGCCGCACGGATGAGATCCGGTGCGGTATCGATCAACGTCCCGTCCAGATCGAAAACCAGTGTGACATCGCGCATTTGAGAGAATCCCGGCTTGCTGTAGACGACGACTGGCGCCGTCGAGGATTACGGCCGCGCTTGCCACACGGCCTGCCCGGACTTAGATCAAAGCATACAAGCCGGCACGTGCGGTAGTATGACATCCCAGATTTCCATTTGCATGGAGTTTCCCCAATGGACAAGCCCGTCATCAGCCTTCTCAGAAACAAATGTTACGTGGACGGCCAATGGGTTGGCGAGCCTGCCCTGCCGGTCACTAATCCCGCGACCGGGCACGAAATTGCCAAGGTCCCGCTGATGAGCGCAGAGGACACGCGGAAGGCGATCGCGGCGGCCGACAAGGCCCTGCCGGCCTGGTCCGCGATGCTGGCCAAGGAGCGGGCCAATATCCTGCGACGCTGGTATGATCTGCAGATCGAGCATGCCGACGAACTGGCGCTGCTGATGACGATCGAGCAGGGCAAACCGCTCGCCGAGGCGAAGGGCGAAGTCACCTATGCGGCGTCGTTCGTCGAATTCTTCGCCGAGGAAGCCAAGCGGATCAACGGCGAGACGATCCCGACCTTCAAGAAGGATGCGCGGATCGTCTGCATCAAGCAGCCGGTCGGCGTGGTGGCGGCGATTACGCCGTGGAATTTCCCCGCAGCGATGATCACCCGCAAGGTGTCGCCGGCGCTCGCGGTCGGCTGCACGGTCGTGGTGAAACCTGCTTCCGAAACACCGCTGACGGCGCTGGCGCTGGCCGAACTCGGCGAGCGGGCCGGCATCCCCAAAGGCGTGCTCAACGTCATCACCGGCAAGGCCAGCGTGATCGGCGGCGAACTGACGTCCAGCCCGACCGTGCGGATGCTCACGTTCACCGGTTCGACGGAGATCGGCAAAGTGCTGATCGAGCAGTGCGCGAAGACCGTCAAGAAGGTCGGCATGGAACTCGGCGGCAATGCGCCGTTCATCGTTTTCGACGATGCCGATCTCGAAAAGGCGGTGCTGGGCGCCATGGCCTCCAAGTATCGCAACGCCGGCCAGACCTGCGTCTGTGCTAACCGGATTTACGTGCAGGACGGCGTCTACGACAAATTCGCGGGCATGCTGGCGGATGCCGTCAAGAAGCTGAAAGTGGGCGATGGCACCGAAACCGGCGTGACGATCGGACCGCTCATCAACAAGGCCGCGATTGACAAGATCGAGGAGCATATCGAGGACGCAACGGCGAAGGGTGCGAAAGTCATTCTCGGCGGCAAGCGTCATAGCCTCGGTGGAAGCTTCTACGAGCCGACCATCATGACCGGCGTGACGAGTGACATGAAGGTCGCCCGCGAAGAAACCTTCGGCCCGGTCGCGCCGCTGTTCCGCTTCAAGACCGAGGAAGACGTGATCAGGATGGCCAACGATACCGAGTTCGGTCTCGCGGCCTATTTCTACTCGCGCGATGTCGGCCGCGTGTGGCGGGTTGGCGAGGCTCTGGAATACGGCATCATCGGCATCAACGAGGGCATCATCTCCTCGGAGTTGGCGCCGTTCGGAGGCGTCAAGGAGTCGGGCCTCGGCCGCGAGGGTTCGCATCACGGCGTCGAGGAGTTCGTTGAGATCAAGTACATGCTGATGGGCGGCGTCTGATGTCAGCCGACGCCTGGAAGCTGCAAGCGGCCGAGCATGCGCTTGGCTTCGTCGAGCCCGGCATGAAGCTCGGGCTCGGCACGGGGTCGACGGCGGCGAAGTTCGTCGACCTTCTTGGAGCCAAGGTCAAAGCTGGCCTCGATGTTATCGGCGTGCCGACGTCCGAGGCGACCCGCGTTCATGCGGAAAGCCTCGGAATTCGCATGACGACGCTCGATGAGGAGCCGCACCTCGATCTCACCATCGACGGTGCGGACGAGCTCGATGAAACGTTGCAGCTCATCAAAGGCGGCGGCGGCGCGTTGCTGCGCGAGAAGATCGTCGCGTCGGCATCGGACCGGATGGTCGTGATTGCCGACGTCTCCAAACGGGTCCGCGTGCTCGGCGCCTTTCCGTTGCCACTGGAGGTGGTCCGCTTCGGGCTGGCCGCTACACGCAACATGGTCCAGGTGCTGGCGGCGGATGCCGGTTGCAGTGGAACGATCACGCTGCGGTCGGCAGCGGACGGCCAGCCGTTCGTGACCGACAGCGGCAACTATATTCTCGATTGCGCCTTCGGGCGGATCGATGAGCCGGACGCCCTCGACGAAGCGCTGAAGCTGATTCCCGGCGTGGTGGAGAATGGGCTGTTTCTCGGCCTTGCCGATGCCGCGATCGTCGCCGGCCCCGGCGGCGTCGAGGTGATGGAGGCCGAATTCGGCGAGTGATACTCCACGTCGTGCGCGGCTGGTTTTACCGGGGTTTCCGGTGAGGCTGGCCGTTTTTCGCGAGGGTTCGGATGCAGAAACACAGTCTTCTGATGCTGCTGGCTGCGGCATTTCTTATGCTGTCTCCACCGGCGCTGAACGCTCAGACGGCATCACCTGTCGCGCAGGAACGGCTGGTGGCAGCGCGTGCGCTCATGACGGCGGCGGGTTCGACACGGCAGTTCGACCAGTTCATGCCCGTCATGTCTGCGCAGATGACGAAGGCCTTTATTGCGCTGGCGCCGCATGCGGAAGCGCAGATCCGCGAACTCATGGCGGAAGTGCTCAAGCGGCTGTCCGATCGCAAGCAGGAGCTTGTCGATCAGATCGCAGCGCTTTATGCGGCTGAACTGACGCTGGAAGAATTGCGGGCGTTGACCGCCTTCTATCAGTCGCCGGTTGGCGCGAAATTTATCGCCATCCAGCCCGTCATCACGCAGCAGACCATGGTCATCGGCCAGAAATGGGGTGAGCAGATCGGCCGTGAGATCCATCAGGAAATGCGTCGCGAGCTCGAGAAGCGCGGCATCAAAATCTGAGACGTGAGGGACGCGATGCCGTCATTCGACTACGACCTGTTTGTCATCGGTGGCGGCTCCGGCGGCGTTCGTGCGGCACGCATTGCGGCAGGCCATGGCGCCAAGGTGGCGTTGGCCGAGGAATACCGGATGGGCGGCACATGTGTGATCCGCGGCTGTGTGCCGAAGAAGCTCCTGGTCTATGCCAGCCGGTTCTCTGATGATTTCGAGGATGCAGCCGGTTTCGGCTGGACGGTCGGCAAGACCCGCTTCGACTGGAAGACGCTGATTGCCAACAAGGACCGCGAGATCGACCGGCTCGAGGGGATTTATCGCGCCAATCTGCAGCGCGCGGGCGTCACGATATTCGACCATCGCGCCGAGATCGCGGGACCGAACCAGGTTCGGCTGATGGGCTGTGACCGGCCGGTGACCGCGAAAATCATACTGGTTGCCACAGGTGGTGGTCCAAATATTGATCCGAAGCTCCCGGGCCGGAACCATGTCATTACGTCCAATGATGCCTTCCACCTGAAAAAGCTGCCCAAGCGCGTGATCGTTGCAGGGGGCGGCTACATCGCCGTTGAATTCGCGGGAATCTTCGCTGGTTTGGGGACCGAGACCACGCTGATCTATCGTGGCGCGAAGCCGCTACGCGGTTTCGATGAAGATCTGCGCGATGGGCTGATGGAGGAGTTCGCGCGGCGCGGCATCACCGTGCTGACGAATACGATTTTCACGGAGATCGAGCGTGTCGGCAAAGGCAAGGCGGCGAAAAAACTCATTGGCCGGCTGAGCGACGGAACCACCATCGAGGCGGATGAAATCATGTTCGCCATTGGCCGTAGTCCGAACACCGCTGGCCTCGGATTGGAGGAGGTTGGCGTTGTTTGTGAGGCCGGCGCGATCAAGGTCGACGCCGATAATCGCACCAGCGTGCCGTCGATCTACGCGATCGGCGACGTTACAGATCGCGTGAACCTGACACCGGTTGCGATCCGCGAAGGCCACGCATTGGCCGATCGCCTGTTCGGCAACAAACCGTGGTCGGTCGACTACGACTTCATCCCGACGGCGGTTTTCACGACCCCGGAAATCGGCACGGTGGGTTTGACCGAGCTGGACGCGACTGCGGCCGGCTATACGCTCGATATCTACAAATCGAAGTTCCGGCCGATGAAGAACACCATGACGGGGCGGCAGGAGCGCACCGTCATGAAGCTGGTGGTCGATCAGGACAGCCAGAAGGTGTTGGGTGTCCATGTCCTCGGTCCCGACGCGGGAGAGATGGTGCAGATGGCCGCCATCGCCCTGCGGATGGGAGCCACAAAGGCGGACTTCGATTCCACGATGGCCTTGCACCCGAGTGCCGCGGAGGAATTGGTCACGATGCGTGAAAAGTGGGTGCCACCGAAGCTCGCGGCTGAATAAGCGCCCGGCCGACGATCATATCTCTCGGCGCGCAATTCCTGCCGGGACGGGCTTCGCGGGCACATAGCTCGAATTGCAACCTATGGTAGATTACCTGTGCGATTCGACCTGCTGTAATTGCAACTGCGCGAAGATGATGAGGACGGTCATGAGGGCATTCGCCATCATCCGTGCCTTGGTTGCACTCTCGTTCTGCATGGCTGCCGGGGTCTCGGAGCAAGCTCACGCTCAGAATTTCGAGGGTTCCGGTCTATTGCGCTTCGGTGTCTACGGCCAAGTTTCGTCGACGCGTTTTGATATCAATGAGCCCGTCGAGGCGGAGGGGACGGTTTCGTCAGCGAGCTTCGGTGCTGGCGGAACATTCGGATACGATTGGCTGCTGCATAGCGGCATGATTCTCGGCATCGAAGGTGATCTCGGTGTCGATACTTTCAACGACAGCCGCGCCGACCGGAAATATCACGTTGATTACCTTGCCACCGTCCGTGGGCGGGCGGGAGCTTACGTGAGGCCGGATCTGCTGCTCTACGGGACGGCCGGTCTTGCCATCGTGGGCGTGAATTTCGAGGGCGCGTTCGATCCCGTCACAGAAGATCGGTACAACAAAGCCGACTCGCTGATCGGCTGGACCGCGGGCGTCGGGTTCGAACACGACTGGCACGGAACGATCCTGTTCGGCGAATATCTCTTCACCAGCTATGAGAGCTTCTCCTTCAAGGAGCCGTTCACGTACGGTGACTCGATCATCAGGGTCCGCAACGATATCGACGTTGATCAGCACCTCTTCCGGTTCGGCGTAAAGTTCATCATCGGCTACGACTATGAAGATCCGTACGTCGACAAATGTTGCCGGTACTGATCGCGGAATGCCTGTGTTCCGTGTCTGCCATGCGTCGGTAGGGGGCTTGCCGTTGGGCGGTAGGCCGCCTATCGGTTCGATCTGCGCTGCAAGATCGGATCGACAGGAGGGGTTTGAGGCATGGGGCGACTGGAGGGCCGGATTGCGCTGGTAACAGGGGCCGCCGCGGGCATTGGCCTCGGGATCGCGCGCCGCTTTGCGGCCGAAGGCGCTTTCGTCTATCTGGCCGACGTCAACGAGATCGCCGCAGGACAGGCGGCGGATGCTTTGGCCGCCGAAGGTGCCACTTGCCGCGCCATGAGCGTTGACGTCTCGCGCGGGCAGGATGTGTCGGCCATGTTCCACACCGTGAAGAGCGATCATGGACGCCTGGATGTGCTGGTCAACAATGCTGGCCTCAACGTCCGCGGCGATTTCCGGCATATGTCGGATGCGGATTGGGTGAAGATCCGTGAGGTCAATCTCGATGGCGTCGTGCGCGTCGCGCGGGACGGCTTCGAGTTGTTGAAGGCCTCAGGCAGCGGATCGCTGATCAATCTCGCCTCGATCATGGCCAGCCGTGGCCTGCGCCAGCTTGCGGGCTACGCCGCGACCAAGGGCGCCGTGCTGTCTCTGACGCGGGCGCTGGCGGTCGAATATGCGCCATTCGGCATTCGCGTGAATGCCCTGTCGCCCGGCTTCATCGAAACGGCGCTGACGGAGCGCGTGTTGCGCAATCCCGCGATCAACAAGGCGCTCATCGACCAGACGCCCATGCGGCGCTTCGGACGCGGCGAAGATGTTGCCGGTGCCGCGCTGTTCTTTGCGTCCGATGACAGCGCCTTCGTGACCGGCGCCGAACTGCCCGTCGATGGGGGGATGTCGGCCGGACTGTGAAGCCCCGCCGTCATCCTGTCACAAAGTCTTGGTGAGCCGCAGGGTGGAAACGTCCGAAGTTTCACCCTGGGAACCCAATTTGATGTCCTGTCTGACTGGTTCTGTTGCGCGGATTCGCAAAAGTCTTGCCGTCTTCCTGACGCTGCTGATGGCCATCAGCGCGCCGGCGGCTGCCGACATCTGGGTCATCGACAAGCAGAATTCGTCGGTCCGTTTCACTTGGAATCATCTCGGTCTGTCGCGCCAGTCCGGACGCTTTCTGGATTTCGACGGGCGTCTGGAATTCACACCGACGGATCCCGCCGCCGGTTCGATCAATGTCGCCATAAAGACGGCAAGCCTGACGACGGGCGTGGTGGAATACGACAGCAATCTGAAGAGCGCGGACTTCTTCAACGTCGCCGAAAATCCCATCATCACCTTCAAGAGCACGTCGATCCGCCCGACGACCGACAAGACGGGCGAGGTCGATGGCGAACTCACGATCCTCGGCGTAACCAATCCGGTCACATTGCAGGTGATGTGGAACTACACCGGCGAGCATCCGTTCGCGCCCATCAACCCGACATACAAGGGCAAGTGGGTCTCGGGCTTCACCGCCACGACCACCGTGCTGCGCAGCGCCTGGGGCCTGACGCGCGCCTTGCCGTTGATCGGCGATGAGATCCGCATCGTGATCGAAGCCGAGTTCCTACTGAAGGAGTAGGGCAGGGGCGAGATGGCCCCAGGGCGTCGCGCCGTCAGTTGCGCAAGGTTTCCTCAATGAGCATGTCGACGACGCCGTCGAGCGCTTGTCTCGGGGAGGCGCCTGAAGCGAGAAGGTGCTCATAAGTGGCAACCTGGCGATCGGCGCTCGTCCCCTCATCGACGATGGCGCCCGCACGCGCGACTTCGGCTTCGCAGCCGAGCGCCGCCGCGTCCTCGGCAACCAGAGTCTGGATCTCGTTCATGAGATCGCGGAACGGCTCGAGCGTGCCCTTGCCGAAGTCGAACAGGGAGCCCTGGACACCGTAACGCTGGGCGCGCCAGCGGTTTTCTTCCAGCAGAAACACCGGATAGGTGCGCCAGCTCTGATTATTGCGTCGTAGCCGGTAGAGCGCGCGGCAGAAGCAGACGTAGAGCGCGGCGATCGCCACCGCATCGTCGAGCCGCGTGCAGACGTCGGTGATTCGCATCTCCAACGTAGGAAAACGGTCGGACGGCCGCAGGTCCCACCAGATCTTGGTCGCGTCCTCGATCACACCGCCCTTGACCAGCACGTCGACGGTGCGCCGGTATTCGGCCCAGCCGGCAAGGCGTCCGGGCATGCCAGTGCGGGGCAGCTGATCCATCACCGAGAGACGATAGCTCTTGAGACCCGTACTCTCGCCGCCCCAGAACGGTGAAGAGGTCGACAACACGAGCAGGTGCGGGAGGAAATACCGGACCTGGTTCATGAGATCGATGCGCAACTCGTCATTCTCAATTCCGCAATGGACATGCATGCCGCAGATGACGAGACGGCGGCCGACGGCTTGCAGATCCCGGGCGAGGGACTGGTAGCGTTCCTTGTCCGTTGGCGTTTGCTGGCCGGGCCGGGCGACAGGATGAGTCGAGGCCGCGACCGGCGCAAGCCCGTAGGTCGCCGCCACCTGACCGATCGTTCCGCGCATATCGGCGAGGTGCTGTCGGGCCTGGCGGAAATCACGGCAGACGGGGGTTCCGATCTCGATCTGCGATTTCAGGAATTCCGGACTGACCTGACCGCCAAGCTTCGCGAGGCAGGTGTCCATGAACTCCTGCGGCGCAGCCGCCAGATCGCGGGTACTCCGGTCGACGAGATGGTATTCCTCCTCGATGCCGAAGGTGAATGTCGGTTCTTTCAGCGTCATGCCGCCATGCTGGCACGGCGCGGCCCGCTGCGCCATGGGATGCAGCGGAATCAGCGCCCGATCATGCGTCGAGCTGGTCCTTGCGCGCGGCGCCGGCGCGAATGGCCGCGATGTTTTCCTTGTACGTGCCGCCCGAGAACACGGCATTGCCTGCGACCAGGACGTCGGCTCCCGCCTTGGCGACCAGGGCTGCCGTTTCCGGATTGATCCCACCGTCAACCTCCAGATGGATCGGACGCCGGCCGATCATGTCGCGGACGGCGGCAATCTTGGTGGTCATGGCGGAGATGAACGCCTGGCCGCCAAAGCCCGGATTGACGGTCATCACGAGGATCAGATCGAGCCGGTCGAGAACGTACTGTATCGCACTCTCCGGCGTCGAAGGGTTCAGCGCTACGCCCGCCTTCTTGCCGAGGCTGCGGATGAATTGCAGCGATCGATCGAGATGCGGGCCGGCCTCCGCGTGCACCGTGATGATATCGCTGCCGGCCTTGGCGAACGCTTCGATGTAAGGATCAGCCGGCGCTATCATCAGATGGGTGTCGAAGGTCTTCTTCGAGTGCGGCCGGATTGCCGCCACGACGTTGGGGCCGATGGTGATGTTGGGGACGAAATGCCCATCCATCACGTCGATATGAATCCAGTCTCCGCCCGCAGTGTCGACGGCGCGTACCTCCTCGCCGAGTTTCGCGAAGTCCGATGACAGGATCGAAGGGGCGATCAGGGTATCATTCATGCTGGTGTTCCCGACACGTGCGGCCGACCGTCGTCAGCCCACTCCTTTGGTTTCAGTACGCCCTGGCTCGGCACTGCGTTCCAGAAAGGCGATAATCCGCTTGGCGACGTCGATCCCGGTGGCACTCTCGATGCCCTTGAGGCCGGGGGAAGAGTTCACTTCCATGACCACCGGGCCGCGCCGCGATCTCAGCAGGTCTACGCCACACGCATTGAGGCCCAGGATTTCCGCCGCCCGCACGGCGGTTGCCCGTTCCTGCTCGGTCAGTTCGACCGGTCCGGCGTTGCCGCCGCGGTGCAGGTTGGAGCGGAAATCCCCGTGATGCCCGGTGCGCTGCATGGCGGCAATCACTTCGCCGCCGACCACGAACGCCCGGATATCCGAGCCATGCGCTTCCTTGATGTACTCCTGCACCATGATGTTGAGGTTAGCCGCGCTGAAGGCCTCGATGATCGACTTCGCGGAAGCCTCCGTTTCCGCCAGGATCACGCCAATGCCTTGCGTGCCTTCCAGCAGCTTGATGACCACGGGAGCTCCGCCGACTTCCTTGATGACGACTTCCGCTTTGCGCGGACCATGCGCGAACGCCGTGACGGGCAGGCCGATGCCCTCGCGCGCCAGCAGTTGCAAGGCCCTGAGCTTATCCCGCGACCGTCCGATCGCAACGCTTTCGTTCAGCGGATATACGCCCTGCATCTCGAACTGCCGGAGCACCGCCAGCCCGTAATGTGTCACGGACGCGCCTATGCGGGGAATGACGGCGTCGTAGAGCGGCAGTGTCCGTCCGCCATAACTCAGAGTCGGGCGGCTCGACGTGATGTTCATGTGGACATGCAGCGTATTCACGATGTCGATGTCGTGGCCGCGCGCCTGGGCAGCCTCGACGAGCCGCCGATGCGAATAGAGGTTCGGATTGCGCGCCAGCATTATGAACCGCATCGACGGCCTCCTCGGGCCCCGCCTCGCACCATTCGGCGCAAAGTGATAGGCTACCCTCGGGCATCAGCCAAGCGCCGCTCCTGACGCAGTGTCAGCCCGGCGGACGCGTATTGTCTCTTGAAGTCTCAACCGAAGGAGCAGGTATGGCCGGACGTGAGCATCGCTATCGCGTGGACGTTCGTTGGACAGGCAATACCGGCACGGGAACATCGTCCTATAAGGACTACTCGCGGGACCACGCGATTGCTGCCGGCAGCAGCTATGACAAGCCCGTCATCCCCGGCTCTTCCGACCCCGCGTTCCGTGGCGATCCCACGCGCTGGAATCCCGAAGAGCTTTACGTGGCCGCGGTCTCTGCCTGCCACAAATTATGGTATCTGCATCTTTGCGCAGTAGCCGGCATCGTCGTCACGGATTATCTGGACGAAGCCGAGGGCGTGATGGTCGAAAACGCAAGCGGTGGCGGTGAGTTCGCGCAGGTGACACTGCGTCCGCACATCACTCTCACACGAGCTGCCGATATCGAGATCGCACGCAAGCTGCACCAAGAGGCGCATGCCAAGTGCTTTATCGCCAACTCGATCAAGACGCCGGTCGATGTGGACCCCGAGTTCACCGCAAGCGACCGCGGCGAATCCTGACCACCCGTCACGTCGCGTCAGGAAATCACCGCGTCAGGGACACCTGGGTCCCGCGCAAGTCATCGGCCTCGGCCTCGATGCTTGCATGCATCAGCCAGACTCCGCCAACCACCATCACGAACAGCAGAACGATTCCAAGCAGGCTGCGCATCAAAACCGAACGGCCCGCGCTCGTCCGGCGCACAGCCGTAACAACCGGCGGTGTTGCCGCATCAGCCGATGGTGACGACATGAATCTTTCCCCCGAAGCAATCGGGTGCGTAGGTGGCTCATGACTGGGGCAGCGTCAAGGACTCGCATGCAGGATTATTAACTCTGCCCGGCCGACGTGGTGCGCACGACACGCTTTCGCCGCATTGGCGATAACGCTCAGGCAGCCTGCCGTGATTCGATCATCGCACCCAGCGGCCATAGCGCAGGATGGCGAACAGGGGGATCAGCAGTCCAAGAATCACCGCCGCCCAGGTCAGCGCCGGCAGAGCCGCGTAGTCGCCCCGGTTCACCTGGAAGATCAGGTTGAGATATTTGGTCATGAGCTGTCCGGCGACGAGCGCCAGGTTCATGAGCGATGCCATCAGCGCAAACCACGTCGCCCGGTGTCCTGCCGGTGCGTAGATGGCGATCAGGGTCAACATCGGGATCATGCTGACCTGGATCAGAGGGGATTGGGCGGCGGCATCGAGAATGGCGATCTGGCGCGGGCCGACGCCCATCGTTTCCGCGGTCCACTGATACCACTCGTTGACCAGGATGATGTTGGGGATCGCAAGCACGGCACCCAGGATCGTCAGCCAGAGCATCAGCCGGGCAACCGGCTGCCGCGTGATGCTGTCGGACAGAAGCCAGGCCGCCAGCAGGCCGATCACGGCACCGATCTGCTGAAGAACGCCGAAGAATGCCTCATCGAACCCGAGGCGGTCGATGGTGAACCATTGATACCCCGCGCCGATACCCGGCGTTGCCCGGAACGCGAAGATCACGATCGCAGCGTAGAGAATGCGTTGCTGCGTTTGTGTGTCGACCTCGGCGATGACACGGCGCAGCATCAGGATCACGACGATCATCGACACGATGAAGACGATCTCCTGATTGAACGGAACGCCTGTGACGCCGAGCAAAGTCACTACGGCGCCAAACGCGATGCCGCCACCCAGCAAACGCCAGTCCGTCTGCCGGACCGTATCGTGAATCTCCAGGCGAACCAGTATGGCGCCGGTGACCGAGATCAGCGGCACGATCAAGCCGATAAGGAAGACCGTCTCATAGGACAGGACTTGCGCCAGATATCCCGAGAGCCAGGCAACCGACAGAATGCCGAGCGATAACGCCAGGCGGCCCAGCACCTGAACCATGCCCAGATCGCGATCGACCTCCAGTTGGTCGCGCGGCGTGCCATTCGGATTTTCTCGGTCGACGACCTCGGTACTCATGGCATCGGCGACGACGTCCTGCAGCACGACGCCTGTCACGGTCAGCAGCGAGGCGAGCACATAGATGGATTCCGGCGCCGCGAAGGTGACCCATTTCCCGGCCGCGCCCGCCAACAGAACAAGGCCCGCCGCCACCATCGCCGCGCCGAGAAAAACATATATCCGCCGCTGTGAACCCAGGATCGGCACGGTATCGACCAGTTCGCCGAACACCATCTTGATCGTCCACGGCAGGGTGAGCCACACCGCAAGAGCAGCCAGATCCTCCGGCGTCAGGGTCAGGGATTGCTTGACCCAGAAGCTATCGGCCACGGCCGTGATACCGAGCGCGCCGTAGGCGAAGTAGATCATCAGCAGAGGCAGATAGGCGAGCCGGAACGCTCTGATCGGTGCGACCACCGCGGCTTCGAGGCGGCTCATCCACGTGGACGGCTGCAAGTCAGTGGTGGTGCTGTCTGGCGCGGGTGTCATGAGCCTGATGTGGCGGAAACTCCGGCTGTGCGGCAAGCGCGCTGAGGCCGCAGCAGCCAAGCCGTAGGTATTCCTCCGATGATTCGGCACTTGGTTGGTGAGGCCGTGCCGCCCTGCGGAACTTATTGCGCGGCCGTCACTTTCCCGACCGTGCAGTCAATGAGGAGGTCCAGATGAGTCTCGTCGGAACATTGGCCAAGGTTGCCATCGGTGTAGCGGCTGCCAAAGGCCTCAGTCATGTGTTTGCTCAGTCGGGCCGTCCGGGATCGATGAACATGGCAGACGCAGGCGGCGGTCCTTTGGGCTCGGGGCAGGCTGGTGGACATAGCCAACCCAGTGGCGGATTGGGCAGCCTGCTCGAGCAGCTCGCGCGGGGCATGGGCGGCAATGGTGGAGCCGCGCCCAGCACGGGAACATCGGCGCCCGCAGGAGGCGGTGGCCTCGATGCGCTGGTCAAAGGACTGACGGAGGCCATGTCTGGAGGTGCCCCTAGTCAGGCGCCAAGTCAGGCCTCAAGCCGGGCGCCGAGCAGCGAACCGAGCGGTGGCTCGTTTGCCGACGTTCTGAACCAATCGTTCCAGAGACAGGGCGAGCCGCAGGTCTCCCCGACGTCGCAACAGGATGCAGCCGCCGGTTTGATGCTTCGCGCCATGCTGCAAGCCGCCAAATGCGATGGCAGGATCGATGAGGGCGAGAAGCAGAAGATCCTCAAAGCTCTTGGAAATGCTTCGCCGGAAGAGATGGCTTTCGTGAACCGTGAGCTTTCGTCTCCCGTCGACGTGCAGGGCCTTGCCCGTCAGGTCCCGAAGGGTATGGAAAATCAGATCTATGCCGTCTCGGCCATGGGCATCGACCTCGACAGCCAGGAGGAGGCGTCATATCTCGCTTCGCTCGCGTCCGCCCTGGGCATGGGCGCGCAACAAGCCAATGCGATCCACGCCCAGCTCGGCATTCCCGCGCGGTTCAGCTGATAGCGTGGACCTAAAGACCTAAAGCAATCCGGCCGCTGTGAGCTTCGCCTTCAGGCCCTCAGCGGCCTCCGCCAGACGATCGGCATCCAGACAGCGCAGCACGAGCTGGGTTGAAGGCTTGTTGTCGCGGAAGGTCGGATAGCTGCCCATCGGTACATCCGGGTAGAGCTTCTGATGCTCGCCGAAGATTCCCGCGATCGCGCCTTCCGGTGAATTGAGATCGATGCTGACGGAGAGCATCTTGCGGCCGGTGCGCAACCGTGGCGTCACTGCGTCCAGCATCACCTGCATGACGTTGGGGATGCCCGCCATCGTGATCACGTTGCCCAGCATGAAGCCCGGGGCCACCGAGATCGAATTCTCAACGAGATCGGCGCCTTGCGGGATCCGCGCCATGCGTAGCCGGCCTGGGGTAATTTCCACTCCGCGCCGCTCGTAATACGGTTTGAGCAGGGCCATCGCGCGCGGGTCGACGTCGATGGGCACCCCGAATGCCTTGGCGATCGAGTCGGCCGTGATGTCGTCGTGGGTCGGCCCGATGCCACCGGTGGTGAACACATAGTCGTAGCGCGCCCGCAGGCTGTTCACGGCATCCGCGATATCGTCTTCCACGTCGGAAACGATCCGGACCTCTTTGAGCTGAATGCCGATGGCCGTGCAGTGATCGGCAATGTAGCCGATGTTCTTGTCCTTGGTTCGCCCGGACAGGATCTCATCGCCGATGACAAGGACCGCGGCGGTCACCACTTCGTTGTTCTCACGTGTTTCCATTCCCACCCTCCCATGCGGCCCGTCTGGCCCTGATCATATACCGGATCGCCTTGCGTTGCCTGCAGGCCCGCCGTAGCTTGCCGGCCATGCGCTTCCAAACTCCCCTGGTTCGTGGCCAGCTCCTTCGCCGATACAAGCGTTTCCTGGCCGATGTCGTCCTCGACAGCGGCGAGACGGTGACGGCCACCTGCCCGAATACCGGTTCGATGATCGGGCTGACCGCACCGGGCTCGGTCGTATGGCTGTCGGAGAGCGATAGCAAGACACGAAAATACCGGCACACCTGGGAAATGATCGAAGCGGATCTGGGAGCAGGCCCGTCTCTCGTCGGCATCAATACGAATCGGCCCAACGCGTTGGTTGCCGAAGCAATCACGGCGGCCCGCGTGCCGGGGCTGGTGGACTATCCCGGCTTGCGCCGCGAGGTGAAATACGGCGTCAACAGCCGCATCGATCTGTTGCTGGAGTGCCAGAGCAGGGGCCTGTGCTACGTCGAGATCAAGAACGTGCATATGATGCGCACGCTCGGCCATGCCGAGTTTCCCGACAGCGTCACGGAGCGCGGGACCAAGCATCTGGGTGAGCTGGCGAACATGGTTGCCGAAGGCCATCGCGCGGTCATGATGTTCCTGATCCAGCGGGCAGATGCGCAGCAGTTCTCTCTGGCTCGTGATGTCGATCCAACCTACGGCAAGGCATTCGACGCCGCCCAGGCCGCCGGGGTCGAGATGATGGCCTATAGCTGCCGCCTCAGCCCGGAGGAGATCGTTCTGGATCAGCAGGTCCCGATAACAGGCTGAAACCCATCCCTCGTACCGTCGCATTTGACACAAGAGTGTGATAAGGCGCGACTGGACGGCTTTGCGGCCGAGGCGCATATCTTGGCGACAAAGAAATAATCAGGGATCGGGAGCCAAGGGATGATGACACGTCGCACATTCGGCAAGCTCGGCGCCGCAACTGCGGCCCTCGGCGCTCTCGCAAGCGCGCAGGCGTTTTCGTCCGGCGCTCCTAAGGAAACCTACGAGATCACCAAGGCGCCGGAGGAATGGAAGAAAATCCTGACGCCGGATCAATACTACGTCTTGCGCGAGGAGGGGACCGAGTATGCGTTCTCCAGCCCGCTCGACAAGAACTATGCGGCCGGGCTCTATAATTGCGCGGGCTGTGACCTGCCCGTGTATTCGTCGGAGACGAAGTATGACAGCGGCACCGGCTGGCCAAGTTTTTGGAAGCCTTTGGACAACGCCATCGGTACGCGGGAAGATCGCACGCTGTTCTTGCAATTGCGGACCGAAGTTCATTGCCGGCGCTGCGGTGGGCATCTGGGGCACGTCTTCGACGATGGTCCAAAACCGACAGGGCTGCGCTACTGTATGAACGGCGTTGCTATGAAATTCGTCCCCGGCACGACGGTTGCGCCGACGCAGAGCAGTCTCTGAGGATCTGGAGCCCATGGTGCGCACCCTCCTTGCCGGTATCGTCACCGCCGTTGTTTTTGGCCTGGCCGCGGGGGCAGCGTCTGCCCAGCAGATCGACGTTGCGACGTTCGCCAGTGGATGCTTCTGGTGCACGGAATCAGACTTTGACAAGGTCGCCGGTGTGGTCGAGACGACCTCCGGGTATCTCGGTGGCAAGACCGCGAACCCGACCTACAAGGAGGTTTCGGCGGGCGGGACCGGACATGCGGAGGCGGTCGAAGTCAAATACGATCCGAGCAAGGTCAGCTATCAGCAACTGCTCGATGTCTATTGGAAGAATGTCGATCCCTTCGACAAGGGCGGGCAGTTCTGCGACCGCGGCGATCAGTACCGGCCGGCGATCTTTACTTACAACGACGAGCAGAAGCGCCAGGCGGAGGCCTCCAAGGCCGAATTGCAGAAGCGCTTCAAGGAGCCGATCGTGGTCGAGATCACGCCTGCATCGGCCTTCACGAAGGCTGAGGACTATCATCAGGACTACGCCAAGCGGAACACGCTGCGGTACGTCGTCTATCGTCACGGCTGCGGCCGCGATGCGCGCCTCGAAGCGATCTGGGGCAAGCCGGCGACGCAATAACCCCGAACTGGCGCACGAACATCCTGGTATCTGCACACGCTCTCAGATGTGCGCAGATGGCGGTTGCCCGCCCAGGTTCCGGGTGGGCTCGTCGTCGTCTCACCCATTATCCCGGCTCAGGCCGGGACCCAGGCTATGTGGAACGAACGCAGGCCGCCGTTCATCCGATCTTCCGCTGACGGAACCGGGTGAGGTTACGCGCACGCATCATCCGGTTGTTCAGCCATTCCGTCGCGCGTTCGCGGCGCGCGATCAGGCGCGTGGCTGAGGCATGCCCCTCGGTCGGACCTGCTTCTGGCGTCGCCGATGGTATCTCTTTCGCGGCTTCCACCGGTCGCGCGGGTTTGAGCCAGTGCAGCCGTTCACCGGCACTTACGAACTTCTGGCGCAGTCTCTCACGATGATCCCGCCAGCGTGTGGCACGCCGGTACAGATACTCAACCGAGGACTGCAGCGTGTCCTGAACGTCGGACATCTTCGCCGTGGTGCGCTCTACCTCCTCGATCCGCCCGTTGAGCGTACCGAGATCGGCCGTAGTGTCGAGCCGCCACTGATCCATGCCTTCGGCAATCGTCTTCTGGTTGACGTTGAGCTTCACGAGGTTCTCGTGGAACTGCCCGAGTTCGCGGTTGAGACTGATGTTCAGGTGTCCGAATTCCCGGCTCAGCGCCTGGCCTGAAGCATCGATGCGACCATCCAGTGCACCCAAGGCTGTCTCGGCCTGGGCGATCTTGGACAGAACCTCAGGTGGCAGTGGAGCATGTGGCGCTTGCTGCGGTAAGCTCTCGCGAACGGTTTGCGAGATCGCGGAGATGATGTTCGTCCGCTGCAGTTCCAGAGCGGTGGACATGCCGGACAGCTCCGTCCTGACGTCCCCGGCGAGCCGCGCAACGTCGTTCTGCTCATCTGAGGCTCGGGCGCTGATCGCCTTGAGGGTTTCATCGGCGGCCGAGATCAGGAGCCCGGTCTCGATCCCCTGCCGTTCAATATCCGCAAGGCGCGCTTCCAACGCGCCAAGGGGGTGTTCAGGCTGGATGCCTTCGAGCTTTTGCTCGACCGCGCCCAGTCGTTCCGTGATCGCGGACAGACCGTTCAGATTCTGCCGGCCACCATCCTGCAATCCGCGCTCGATTCCGGACAGGCGCTCCGCGAGCCCGGATAGCACCTGCTCGAAGTCGCCGAGCTTACGCTCCAGCACGTTGATCGATTGCAGCCGCTCCGCCACCTGCGCCAGGGCCCTGGCAAGCTCAGGAGGCGGTTGCGGCTCGTCGCGCTGAATTGGTGCGGGCTGCGGCTCCATCCGCGTGGCCCATGCCTGCGTGACGTAGCTGGGCGGCGTCGGAACCGGTGCTGGTTCGGACGTATATTGGCTGAGGGCCGCAACGCGAACCCGCTCGCGCGTTTCCGTGCTATCGCGGAATGACCAGTCGTCCGTGAATTGATGCACGAGATCGACGCCAGCCCACTCGCGGGGGGCCTGCAGCAGAACGGTCATCAGATCGAGGACCGACACCGGCCGGCGGCGGGCATAGGCCCACGCGCTCGCGCGGTTGAGTGTCTTCTGCAACTCGGATGAGCGGCGCGGCGGCGGTGCGCCCGCGGGCAGCGGAATGTCGGCGGCGATCCGCGCGCCGGTCTCACGCCGCAACGGGGCGGTGCGGATGCCCTTTTGCTCCAATGCTGTCAGCGCTCCCTCGACGACGGTCAGGGCATGCAGCAGGTGATCGAGCCGGACTTCGCCCGCCCGGTGAGCCGAAGCGAGTTCGAATGCCTGATTGCAGCAGTCCATGACGATATCGTCGACCCAGATCGGCTCGGCAGGCTCCTCCTGCGGAGGTCGATGGTCGGCCCGGTCATCGGACAGGGATCGCCAGCCGTTCGCGCCACCTTCGGTCTCGCGCGCCGTGCCGCGGCCGGAAGCCGGCAGGCCTTGCGGCGTACGCAGTTCAAGATCCCCACCCCTGTAGACCATGGTGCCTCCTACTCTCGCCCAGCCGGCATACTGGCAGCCTCGGCCAAAGATTAGCGGCTTCCGAGCGTGCGCGCGATCAGGTTAACGGTTCAAATTGCGATGACAACTCGCAGATGTGCAACGTGATGCATTGCGGCCTCTATGTGGAAGGCTGATGGGGCCGCCGTCCGAAGAGAAGATGACGGACCGCCCAATGCAAAAACGGCCGGTTCATCGAGGAACCGGCCGCCATATCCTACGACTACCCAAGCCGTTTTACTTCTTGGGTGCAGCCTTGGCATCTCCAGCCTTGGCGGCGGGAGCGGCTGCTTTCGCGTCACCGGCCGGGGCAGTGCC
The DNA here is from genome assembly GCA_023423275.1 of Pseudomonadota bacterium. GTDB lineage: Bacteria > Pseudomonadota > Alphaproteobacteria > Rhizobiales > Hyphomicrobiaceae > ZC4RG25. The sequence goes on along the minus strand of JAFAFW010000072.1, from coordinate 2,938 downwards.
CTCGGCGGCGCCTTCAGCGGCCTTGTCCTCATCGCTCTTCTTGCCGGCGATGGTGGCAACCGTGAAGTCGCGGTTGAGAATGGTCGGCTGCACACCCTCGCCGAGGTCGATCGACGAGATGTGGATCGAACGGCCGATTTCCAAGCCTTCCAGGTCAACCGTGAAGTGGTGCGGAATCCGCTCCGGAGGGCAGGTGACTTCGACTTCGTGGCGCACGATGTTGAGCACGCCGCCGCGCTTCAGGCCGGGTGAGAGGCCTTCATTGACGAACCGTACGGGGATGATCACGCGTACCGTGGAAGATGCGCCAACGCGTTGAAAATCAACGTGAAGTGGCGTGTCCTGCACCGGGTCCAGCTGCACTTCGCGTGGCAGGACGCGGCGCTTCTGGCCGCCGACGTTGATATCCAGAACGGTCGACAGGAAACGGCCTTTCTGGACGATTTTCCAGAGCTCGTTCGCGTCGAGCGCGATGGTCTCTGCTTCCTTCTTCTCGCCGTAGATCACGGCGGGAATCTTTCCTTCACGACGCACTGCCCGGGCGGCCCCCTTACCGCCTTTCGGACGCGCCGTGGCTTCGATCTCGATGACATCAGCCATGGCTTTTCTCCAACTGCAAAAAAGGGGCATGAACGGCCCCCTGTGTGCCCCGGCCTCCAAGGGTGCCGAAAGGCGCTCGGTCTCTCATGTTCTGAGATGGGCGGCCTTATACCCGTCGCCGCCGATTTATGCAATCGAATGGCGGAGAGGGCGCGATCAGTAGAACAGGCTGGAAACGCTTTCCTCGCGCGAGGTGCGGGCAATGGCCTCGCCAATCAAGGGGGCGATCGAGAGGACGCGAATATTCTTGCTGGCCTTGACGGCCTCGGTCGGCTCGATGGAATCCGTGATGACCAGGGACTTCAGCCGGGAATTCTGGACCCTGGCGACCGCTCCGCCCGACAGAACGCCATGTGTGATATAGGCCATCACCTCGGTTGCCCCGCTGGCGAGGAGGGCCTCGGCGGCGTTAACCAACGTGCCGCCGCTGTCGACGATATCATCGACCAGAATGCAGCGTTTGCCTTTCACGTTGCCGATGACGTTCATGACCTCGCTCTCGCCAGGGCGCTCGCGGCGCTTGTCGCAAATGGCGATCGGCGCGTCGATGCGCTTGGCCAGCGCGCGAGCGCGGACGACGCCGCCGACGTCCGGTGACACGACCATCAGATTCGACAGCTCGAACCGCTCCTTGATGTCGCGTACCATAACCGGCGCCGAGAACAGGTTGTCCGTCGGGATATCGAAAAAGCCCTGGATCTGGCCGGCATGGAGATCGAGGGTCATGACGCGGTCGGCGCCGGCGCGCTCGATCAGGTTGGCGACCAGCTTGGCCGAAATCGGCGTGCGCGGACCAGGTTTGCGATCTTGCCGGGCATAGCCGTAATAGGGGATGACCGCTGTGATGCGCCGGGCCGAGGCGCGCTTCAACGCATCCACGAGGATCAGCACTTCCATCAGGTTGTCGTTGGCGGGAAACGATGTCGATTGGAGAACGTAAACGTCTTCGCCGCGGACGTTCTCCTGGATCTCGACGAAAATCTCCATGTCGGCGAACCGCCGGCAGACGCCCTTGGTCAACGGCACCCGCAAGACTCTGCTGATATCCTCGGCCAGCGGTCGATTGCTGTTGCCGGCCACAAGCTTGATCTGCAGTCCGTCGAAATAATCGCCCGGCTTGCCAGCATCGTTCATCATTACCTGCCGCCTTACGTTCCCGCCGACGCGCGGCTTCTAGCAAGAGGGCCTGGACGTGTAAACGTCCAGGCCCAAGTTTGTGACGGGAATGTAGCTTTACGGCCCGTGCGCTAGTTGGTTGCCGTCGTCTTCGGCAGGAGCTTGAGAATGCCCTGGGAGGCCGCAGCCGCCGCCGCATCCGCAACCTTACCCCAGTTTCCGTCGAGCGAGCCTTCGGGGATCTCGTTCTTCTGCGACACGGTGCCGAGCTGCTTGCCCTGAGGATCCTTTACGTACCAGTCGATCTGGATCGGCTGCTTACCATCCTTGCTCGCGCCGAGCTTTACCTTACCCTCGACACGGTAGGATGTCGGGCCGGCCTGCTGAGCGAGAGAGACGCCGCTTCGCGATAGTTCACGTTGAATGGCGGAGGTCAGTGAAACCGAACCATCACCCGGAGCTCCGCTCACGCTCGGGACAACCGCGGAAAAGCCTCCGGCATCACGGCTGCCGATGCTGGCTGTCGTTGGTGGCGGCGTATTCCCGAGGGCTGCGCCCCCTGCTGCCGGTGCCGTCATTGCGACCGGTGTGGCAGCCGGGGCCGCCGCGATTGCCGCCGAGGAATGCGACTGAGGCTGAGATGACAGCCACGTCGACAGCTCGCTCGCCGTCTTGGTCGAGATCGACTGCATGATCGTCGGTGTGACAGAGGCCCATGGATCACGCGCCTCACCGCCGCCGGCCAGCTCTTCGCCGGTAATGCGGTTAACGCGCTTCCCTGACGGGTCGGTCAGGTCCCAGATGTAGGACACCTTGGTGCCGGTCTTCTCCTTCGCGGCCACGACGTAGCCGCGGAGCGTATAGTCCGCCGGATCGCTCGGGGCGTTGACGATGACCACCCGCTTCTGCTCGAGTTCCTTGCCGAGCTGGGCGGTAATCTGCTTGGCCACGGCCTCGGGAGCGCCAATCACGGGCGCAATCGCGATCCGCGACGAGGCTTGAGCAGGCGGAGTGGTTGCCTGCGCCAACGGCGTGGCCGTGCTATCCCCGCCTCCGAGGATATTGCTACTGGTCCCGCAAGCACTCAGGCTTGCTGCCAGGACAGTTGCCAGCGCCGCGAACATCACCTTCTTGCACAGGTGCGAGGTCGCAGCAGCATCGATGGTCGTCACGATGACGTCCCCCTCTCAATGTCCCGCTGTTCGATCCGGCAGCCGTCGTA
>JAFAFW010000041.1 GCA_023423275.1 Pseudomonadota bacterium | reverse complement strand
GACCGGCTAGCGCCGTTTGCGGGTCTGCGGCTGATCGTTGGCAGGCAGGGTGCGGAGGCTCGCCTTCAACGCCGCTTGCAGACCGACCGGACGATGATGCTTCTTCAGCAGGTCGGCGAACGCCTTGTCAGCGAGGTCCTGCAGCGACAGTCCGCGCTCACGCGCCAGCAAACCGATCGCCTGCAGCACTTCGGCCTTGAAGGCGATCCGCTTGTTGATCATCGCCGCGCCATCCGTCTTCGCCACGTGCGCTCCGCTGCTATCTCCCGCCCGATACCTGATCGTCAACGGTGTAGGCTCCGGCACCGTTCCTGCCCGGTGCGATCGCCATCGTTCGAGATCGTAACTTGAGTGGTATTAAGCCTGATGGCCCGGCCAGATCGGCGATCTTCATCCACAGTTCCGTGCGCCGATTGCCGACCGCGACAGCCTGCCGCTGCAGCATGCGGAAGGCGTGAATATCTTCCTGATCTCCGATGTTCCTCATTTGCTCTTGTCGCCGTCGGTCGGATTTGCCCAGCCCGGTCCGGGACTGTCAGGGTACGTTTCTGACTAAAAATCTCCGCTTCGGGCCAATAGCTGCCATCAACAGCCCCCATAGGAGGGATTGTTGCAGCAGTTATTTGGGTAACAGCGAACCGGATGCGACAGTCGTGGGCTGCCGGGCATCAGGCGGTCACGATGCCAGCGATGCTAGGCGGGCCAAGGGGCCATGTGTGGGTAACGCGCAGTTGTGTTTGCCGCGGTGATCTCACCCGGCTAGCTTGACAGCATTATGCCCTATCACCTCTTCGACACTGCGTTCGGAACTTGCGCCATTGCCTGGAGCGAGGCGGGGTTGACACGCGTGCAACTCCCTGAACCCACGCGTGCGGAAACCGAAGCACGGATACGACGTGCCGGCATCGAACCGTCGGGGATGTCGCTGTCCGCATTTGCCACGGAAGCAGTTCGCGCGCTGCAGATGTATCTCGCAGGCACAGCCGTTACGCTCGAAACGCTGCGTCTCGACGAGACCTTCGTATCGACGTTCAACGCGTCGATCTATCGTGCGCTGCGGGTCGTACCGCGCGGCACAACGGTGACTTATGGCGATCTGGCCAAGCAAGTGGGGCAGCCGGGCGCGGCACGTGCGGTCGGCATGGCCATGGGCCGCAACCCATGGCCAGTGATCGTGCCGTGCCATCGTGTGCTCGCGAGCGGCAACAAGATGGGCGGCTTCTCGGCACCAGGTGGGACGGCGACGAAGAAGAAGCTGCTCGGCCTTGAGGGCGTAGCGGTCGGCGATCCCGTGCTGCCGGGTTTGTTCGATCAGCCGGCCGCTTCATGAGCCGGCGACGGCCGGATACACTCTCGCTCAGCGAGGCGCGGCGCATCGCGATAGCTGCACAGAGCGCGGACCAGGGAGCCGTGCGCGACGTTGCCACACGTGCCGATGTGCGCCGCCTTGTCGACAAGCTCGGTGTCCTGCAAATCGATTCAGTCAATGTGCTCGCACGTGCCCACACGCTGCCCGTTTACGCGCGGCTCGGCGTTTATGATCGCGCGGATCTCGATCACCTTGCCTATGGCGGAAAAAAGCGGAGGCTGTTTGAGTACTGGGGCCATGCGGCCTCGCTGATGCCTGTCGAGATGCAGCCGCTGTTCCGCTGGCGCATGGAGAACGCTCTGGCCGGCAAGAACATATACGGTGGGCTCTTCCGCTTCGCGCAGGCCAATAAGCAGCTCATTCGCGATGTGCAGCACGAGATCGAGCAGCGCGGCCCAAGTTCTGTCGGCGACTTTTCCTCACATGGCAATCGCAAGGCGGGATGGTGGGGCTGGTCGGATGCGAAGTCCGCACTCGAATGGCTGTTCTGGACCGGGCAGCTCACGACGGCGACCCGGCGCGCTACGTTCGAACGCATCTACGACATCCCCGAACGTGTGCTGCCTGATCACGTGATGGCCGCGCCGACACCGAGCGAAACAGACGCCAAACGAACGCTGATCGAACACTCTGCTCGCGCTCTTGGCATCGGGACCGAGGCGTGTGTGCGCGACTACTATCGTCTCGGTTCGAGTGCCACCAGGCAAGCCATTCGCGATCTCGTGGAGGCTGGCACGCTGCGTGAAGTGACGGTCGAGGGCTGGAAGGTACCGGCTTATGTGCACTCCGACGCGCGTCGGCCGAAGACGGTCCGAGCGCGCGCGCTTCTCGCCCCCTTCGATCCGCTTGTCTGGCATCGCCATCGCGCGGAAACGCTGTTCGGCGCGCATATACGCATCGAGCTCTATACGCCAAAGCACAAGCGCACCCACGGCTACTACGTGCTGCCGTTTTTGTTCGGTGATCGCGTCGTCGGCCGTGTCGACCTCAAGGCGGAGCGCGAGGCAGAGACGTTGCACGTGCTGTCGGCGCATTGCGAACCCGGCGTTGCTGCCGACGTGTTCGTTGCCGCGCTCGCCGATGAAATCCGCCTGATGGCACGCTGGCTCGGTCTGCCGCGCATTAAGACGAGGCGCATGGGCGATGCCGCAGCGGCTCTGCAGCAGGTGCTATGACGGGTACCGCTGGGTAGGCCTGGAACTCTGCGTTTCCGCGCACGGACCATTTAGCAGGTTGAATAACGGCTGACCGCATAAGCGGACATGCAAAGATCATTCTGTGAAAGAGTGCTCAGGATCAGGAGCGGAACTCGTCCCTTTATCGTGAGCCTCATCGTCGTCGACGCGATCTGTCGGGCGGCGACCCAGAGTGGCGTGAAGCCAACCGGATCATCCGGACCAAGCTGGACGACGCCGCCCAGCAGGTCCGAGAGGCGCGGCCCGCTCCATCATCAGGCACGCGGCCATGCACTCATTCCTACCCAGGCGTTAGTCCTTTATCAAAGTCAATGATGAGACCCACGCCTTCTGCGAGGTCGGCGTCGGGGAAGCTCGCGGCCAGTTCTTCGCGCGAGAGTTCCGGCGCGTCGCGTTCGGCGGTGCGGAGCATCGGTCCGGCCGGTCTCAGTTTCCAGGAGCCGTCCAGGTCGCGTGAGGCCGCCCGGTCACCCACAAGCACCACAGGGGAGCCGTCCCAGGCGATGTATCTCAGTTCTTCTGCCATTCCGTCTGCGTCCAAATTAAGTGTATCGAAGTCAGGCCAATAGCTCAAAGGCTGGCGCGTGCACTGTTGTGGACGAGCAGCTTTCCATTTGCCTTCGAGCAGTTAGGTCGCCCGGAGATTGAAGTCGAGTAGGCTGTGCTGGTCAAATACATCGGCTGGGGCGCGTTTGGGCAAGGATGGACCAAATAGCGGGTCCTCGGTCACCTCGATGCTCGCGGGGACAAGAAACCTAGCTCTGCTGAAATGTGTTTTTCTATACAAAGAGCCGAAAGATATTGCTTGCTGTATCGAGCCTACACAACCGTTCCACTGCCGGCAGCATCGTCTTCACGTGGTCATCGAAGGTGAACACTGAAAGCTTTATTGTCTCGCCCGTAACAACATTGAAAATCTGAAACTTTGGGTCGCGAACCTGCAGCTTCTCGTAACGCCGGAATGGCTTGTCCTGTATCGGCTTGCGGCGATATGCTGGTGCTTCTCGATCCCTGCCCAACGCCAATACCCAAACCGAAATTCTCAGCGTTCGATTAACGAAACGCTATACATCGGCGATTCGCAAGTTGCTCACTTTCATATAGTCATCAAGTGATCGCGCTTTTCCAAAACATAAGCGCCCACCAGTTTTCCCTCGATGAGATCACCCAATCTTCGATCGGCTCGCTCGCGCAGCTCGTACCACTTTTCGCGGCGCTCTTCTTCGAAATCACCCTCCCAGTGCAGCGGTGCTTCGTTTGCACCGCGTTTCTTATAAAGATGGTAGAGCGGCACACCGTTGGGATGCCGGATATCTCAGCCATGAGTGAAGGCGCGGATCGAGATGTTCTGCTCCTCGCCGTGAAAGTAGAGGAAGGGGTCGTACGTGATCTCCTCGACGAAGCGGCCACCGGCGAACAAGAAGGCCGCGGAAATCTGAAATCCTGGCAGATCTCGCGTCTGCTTCGAATCCCCGCTCGAAAACTGTATGACTGGTTCACTCAGCTTGATGGTGGATGCTGCTGGCTTCAGCGTGAGCGTATTGAGAGTAGAGCGCTTGTTTCTGATTGCGCCGCCTGCTTCAATTTCGAAAGCGAACGGCCGGGTGGAGATTGCAGCTTTCTCATTTCCGCTTTGACGCGATATCTGCTTCAGCGCCTCCGCGATCGGATGCCTTCCTGAAACCAGCGAGCGAAATCGCGAAGGCGATCTCCCTGTCCGGTTTCCGTGACTGTGCGAGAATCCGGAGGACCTTCCCTGAGCATTTTTTTGACCTTGTCCTGGATATTACAGCCAACGATCCGGCCTTGATGGACCTCTCGCACCGATGGGGCTTCGCCGGGAAGGATTGCTCCCTTGCCGGCACCGCCGTTTGCGCACTCGCGATGGTCGCCATCGCGAGGATGGCAACCTCGATTGCGATAAGCAGGCTTGCACTGCGCATCAGAATTTCAACTTCAGGCGAGCGTTGGAGGCGTTCTCGCGTGAGCCGTCCCCGAACTGGCCCGTAAGGGGAGACCGAACACACTATTGTCAGGCAGCTTGAAATCAAGCCCTGCTTCGAGAACTGCTGCATTCTCGGCAATTGTCGCTCCGGAGATGATGAAGCTATCTCTCTCCGGGAACTGATGGACAGAGTTAAGGTTGACATCCCCAAAGGCATGTCGCCAGCCGATCATGCTGCGCAGCGCTGCGTCAAAGCCGCCAAAATCGATGGCCGACGAGACACGCAGGCCGAGCGTCGTGAACACAGTCTGAGTGATATCATTGTCGACAGTTAGAGCGGCAGACCGGGTCTATTTGCGTCAGACGATATAATTCGAGATATTCTAAAATTTGCAATTCACGCATAGGCCGAATTTATCGATCCTGGAGTGCGCATTCCAGAAAAAGGTCTCTTCATAATCTGCCATTGGCACGCGACTCAACTCTGCGCTTCCGGAAACATCGATCAGGCTGTATTCGCCTTTCAACGTCCAATGATCGTCAAGCAGTCTTTGAGTCAGCGTCAGGCTTGCAGAGTACTTTGGCGGCACCTGATTGGTCGCATAATACTCTGCCAGCGAGCTATTCTCGCAGTTGGCACTCGTACGGCAGAATTCCACATTCGTGTAGGAGGTGCCCGAGACGTCAGCACTGAACGAGCCGATATCATTGTCGAAATAGGATAGTTTCAGTCGCGCGCCGTCGTTATCACGAAATACATTATCTAGCTTGAGATTGGTGCCGAGATCAAATCCAGCCAGACGCTCCGGTGCGAGGTTTGGGTCGATAATGGTCATGCCCTCCGCTTGCCTCGAATAGGGACGGCAAACGGGATGCCCACTTATACGTCCCAACATCTGAAAACCGCTGGCCGGTTCAGCTTGTGCCTTACGGTGCCCGTCGGCTGAACGAGTGCAATATGCTGGTGTTAGGCAATGATCTAATTCCAGTGCGATTCCGAATATGCTCGCGGGTTTACCAGAAAAGCCAGAGTCGCTCCGACCCGTTGTCACCGGTGAACTATCGAATTTCCGCTCTGATAGTGTCTGCCGAACCAGCATCACTCTTCGCCCGTCACATCAACGACTACTCGGTTGACGGATCTATTGGGTCCGCGATAGAGCGAGCTGCAAATGTGCGTGTCGATGACTTAGGCTCACATCTACTCGTGCAATGACTGTGGCACAGATTGACTAGCTCATCTTTCATCGGGCCTGATCGTTACCGATCGGCAGTGCCTTTCTGACCGATAGATAAATCTTCTTCGAATGTTGGATGTGGTCGACAGAAAGCCGCATGAGTGCGCGGCGGTCCCCCGAGCGAAGAGCCTCGATCATCGCCCAGTGCTCCGCCCTGAGCGTTTCGAGCAGGGCGGCGTCAACGAGCGGATAGAGACGCATTGCGCGCGTCAAATACGCATAGTGGGCGATTGCCTGAGCCAGATGCGCATTCCCGCACGCTTCGAAGATCGCCTGATGAAACGCCTCATTGGCGGCATCGATGGCCCGCGGGTCCCGCTGGCTGATCGCGCGATCATGCCGACGTTGAATATGCTCCAACTGCCGGATCAGCTCCCTACCTGCTGGCAACGGCATGCGCTGCGCCGCCCGGCGCTGCAACAGCTCGCGGATCTCACAGACCTCCTCCACCTCCTGTGCCGTGAAATCTCGCACCGCCGCGCCTCGATTTGGCATGCGGGCGACGATGCCCATCCTCTCCAGCTCGGTAAGAGCTTGCCGAACCACGTGCCGCTTGGCCCCCAAGCGCTGCATCAAAACGTCCTCCACAAGCCGCTCGCGCGGCTTGAGATGGCCGAACAGGATGTCGAATTCCAGCCGCGCCACCACGTCAGCGAGTGACGGATCCTCTATCGCGGCGGCACCGTCGCGCGCTTTTCCCACTTGTGTTGCAGTCGTCATCATCTCCGCCCTCGCATCTTCATCGACAGTATTATCAATAATTATGTTGACGAACAATCCTGGCGACCAATACAGTTCAGGCGTCTCGCACCGGCTCCCCGGAAACAGATAGCCACACAGGCTGCAGGCGTGACATCGCAACGGAGGAAACGTCATGTTCGGACGAGTGATCGTCGCGTCGCTGGCTGCGTGCGGCATTGCGCTATCGACAGCCCCCACCCAGGCCCAGCAACCCAAAGAGGTCACGCTCTGGACCCATTGGGCCGCTGAGCAGATCAAGCGCCAATACGTCGAAGACGCTATCGCCGAGTTCGAGAAAAAGAACCCCGACGTCAAAATCAAGGCGTCTTGGTACGAAAAGAATGCTCTCTATGCCGCGCTCAAAACGGCACTTCGCGCCGGTCAGGCGCCGGACATTTTCTATGCCGAGCCGGATCAGGTCGAATATCTCGACAACGGCTTCCTGCTCGACCTGAAGGATGTCAACTGGGACAATATCGAGCCGTGGGCCAAGGATGCCTGGACCTACAAAGGTAAAGCCTACGGGCTCCCGCTCGAAGCCTGGACAGCTGAACTCTATTACAACAAGAAAACCCTGGCCGACCTCGGATTCCAACTTCCGGCAAGCCTGCAGTTCGACTCCGCCGCGTTTCTCGATGTGGTAAAAAAATCCAAGGCCAAGGGCATTACACCGATGTCCATCGGCGCCGGCGACCGTCCTTTTCCGGGCGCGCATTTAACTCATGAAGCGCTGCTGAAGAAGCTCGGCACCGAAGATTACGACAAGTTGCTGCGCGGAAAGCTGGCCTGGACCGATCCGCGCGTGAAGGAAACTCTGACTTGGCTGAAGTCGCTGATCGACGCCGGGCTGCTGCCAACAACCTTCACTTCGCTGAAGCTCGGAGAAGCGCACACTTACTTCCACACCAATCCGGGCGCACTGACGTTCCTGAACGGCAGCTGGTACACGAGCCGCGCGTTCAACCCGCCGGATAAGGGCGGCCAGCCCGTCGACTTCCCGCTGGGCATCATGAAATTTCCTGCGCCTCCCAGTGCCGCCTGCGCAGAATGCCGGACAATCACCGTCGGCGGATCGTATGTCGTGAATGCCGACACCAAGCATCCTGCGGAAGCGGTAGCATTCCTCAACTTCCTGGCGACACCGGAGATGGGCAACAAGTGGCTGGACCGCGTACAGGTGCAGACCGGCATCAAGAGCGATGCTTCAAAGCTGACCAGTTCGCAAGCCTCCGACTACTTCAAAATGATCGCCGCCGCCAACGCCGGAGCGAAGTATTACTTCGGCCTGCCGATCCAGGTGATGCAGGGCAAGCCGAAGGAAGTGTTCACGCAGGTGATCAACAACGCCTTCCCCGCCAGCACCATCGACGTCGACGGCACTATCAAGCAGATGTCGGCGGCGTACTGAGCCGCAACCGCGCGGACCTCCCAGATTGATTGCGGGCAGCACACATGTGCTGCCCGAGCAGCCTCCCCGCCCAAAGCCGATTGCGACCGATGCCCGCCGAAGCCAAAAACATCCGCGACGATGGTCTTTCCCGCCCCTGGGGGGCGATCCTCGCGTTCCTATTTCCGGCACTCACCATCTATCTCGCCTTCACGGCTTATCCGGTGGTGCGCACATTCTGGAACAGCTTTCACAAAGTGCTGCCTCGGCGCGAGGAATTCGTCGGATTTGAAAACTATGCCGAGCTCGTCCGCGACGAGATCTTCTGGCGCGCCGTGAAAAACACGCTGACATGGGCAAGTCTGTCGCCGCTGTTCGAAGTGTTCATCGCGCTCGGCTTGGCGTTGGCGCTTTACGCACGTGTGCCTGGCGCGCGTTTTTTCCGCGTCGCGTGGTTCACGCCGGTTCTCATGTCGTACGTGGTCGTCGGCATCTTGTGGGTTTGGATTTATAACTACGATTGGGGCCCGGTGAACACGGCGCTACGTGCGCTCGGCCTTGGCAGCTTGGCGCGCGCATGGCTCGGCGATCCAAACACCGCGTTGCCAGCGCTGATCTTCATCACCACCTGGATGTGGATCGGTTTCAACATGGTCGTGCTGCTGGCGGCCCTGCATTCGTTGCCACGCGAGGTGATCGAGGCAGCCGAACTCGACAATTGCGGTTGGGGCCAGAAGCTTGTTTTCGTGATCCTGCCGCTGACCTGGCCCACGGTGCTGAACCTCGTGGTGCTGTCCTTCATCGGCAAGATGAAGATTTTCGATCTGGTCTGGATTACGACAAAAGGCGGCCCACTATGGTCGACTGAAACGGTATCGACCTACGTTTATAAACGCGCCTTCGAATGGTCGACGTTCGATCTCGGCTATCCCTCTACGATCGCCACCGTGTGGTTTGCCATCGTACTGATCGCGGTCGTTGCGTTGACATATGCATTCCGTCAGCGCTCGAAGCTCGAATACTGAGGCGGTGCCATGGCTGTCCTGAAGCGATCCGCCCTGCTGGCCGTTCTCGCCCTCTACACCGCGTTCGCGGCCGGTCCATTCGTGTGGGTGGCGATGATGTCGCTGCGCACGACGACTGAAATCCACGCCGATCACTTCGCCCTGCCGAGCACCCTTCATTGGGAGAAGTTTCCGGCGGCGTGGTTCAATTCCAACTACAACGTCTATTTCACCAATTCGACGATGATTGTTTTGTCTGCGGTCGCCATCCTCACGATCATCGGGGCGATGGCCGCGCACTGTCTGGCTCGCTACAGATTCAGGCTCAACCGCGTGATCTATTTCGTTTTGTTCTCGACGATCATTTTCCCACCGCAGGTCACGATCATCTCGCTGTTCCAGATTCTCGTGCAGTACGGTCTTTACAATTCCAAGATCGGACTCACGCTTGTCTACGTGGCCATCCAGCTCCCGCTGACGATCTACATTCTCGAAAGCTTCTTCGCCCGTATTCCCTCAGACTTGTTCGATGCCGCACGGATGGACGGCTATTCGGAATGGGAGATCTTCTGGCGCGTCAGCCTGCCGATCGCACTGCCCGCCATCGCAACCACGGTCATCCTCAACTTCATCCTGTTGTGGAACGAGTTCCTCTACGCAGTGGTGCTGATCACCGATGAGGCCAATCGCACCCTGCCGCTTGGCATCCAACGCTTCATGGGCGACCAGCTCGAAGACGTCGGCATGATCGCGACGGGGCTGATGATCGCCATCGTGCCGGTCATCATCGTCTACGCACTCTTCTCGGAAAAACTCATCCAGGGCATGACCGCGGGGGCCGTGAAATGAACAACAGGACGTCCCGCGACGCCGCGGGCCCGCACCGGAGTCTCTACTGATGGCTGTCGTCACACTCGATCGGCTGACGAAGGTTTATGACAGCGTACCCGTACCGGCGGCCGATGCGGTTTCGCTGGAAATCCAGGACGGTGAGTTCATGGTGCTGCTTGGGCCGTCCGGCTGTGGCAAGACCACAACTCTGCGCATGGTGGCGGGGTTGGAGTCGATCTCGTCGGGCACGCTGTCGATTGACGGTCGCGTCGTGAATGCCGTCCCGGCAAAAGATCGCGACATCGCCATGGTGTTCCAATCTTACGCGCTCTACCCGCACATGAAGGTGCGCGACAACCTCGCCTTCGGGCTGCGCCGCCGCTCGGTGCCGCGCGCCGAGATTGACCGCCGAGTCGACGACGTAGCGGGTATTCTGGGACTGGCTCCGCTGCTGGACCGTAAGCCGCATGCATTATCGGGAGGACAGAGACAGCGCGTTGCCCTTGGTCGCGCCATCGTCCGCGATCCTAAGGTATTTCTGTTCGACGAGCCGCTATCCAATCTAGACGCCGCGCTGCGCGTATCAACGCGCGGTGAAATCTCAAGCCTGCATCGCCGCCTCGGCGCGACCATGATCTACGTCACGCACGATCAAGTCGAGGCCATGACGATGGGGACGCGGATCTGCATCATGAATGGCGGTAAAGTTGTGCAGGTCGGCCAACCGTTGGACGTTTACCGTCGCCCCGCTAACACCTTCGTCGCGGGCTTCCTCGGCAATCCGCCAATGAACCTGGCGCAAGCCATGATGACGGAAGGCGGCGACGGCCGCCGCGTAAAATTCGGCACGGCCACCTTCGACGTGCCGCCCGATCGGATGCCATCGGTCCTGGCTGGAACAGAGATCGCGTTCGGTATTCGGCCCGAAAATCTGAGTGAAACTCCACGCGTCGGTCCGACCGCGGCCATCGCCGCCGAGGTGACGCAGATCGAGCCGTTAGGAGCGGAAACTATCGTTGCCGTGCGACCTGTCGGACTGGACAAGCCGCTGATCGCGCGCATCGGTCCTGACACGAGCATGCGTGTCGGCGAAACACGCACCTTCCATATTGACCTTTCCGCTGCGCACGCCTTCGACGCCAGCGGCGCAGCTCTTCACCCGTGAGCCACGCAACGCACAGGAGAACATGATAATGGCCGAACCCGCCAAGCTGACCATCCGGCGCGATTTTCCGCGCCCAACCGTTGCCGAGCTAAATCCGTTTCAGGATGCGCCAACAGGTTGGATTGTCGATGCCCAGGGGCGGCGCGGTGCGCTGCCGTACTGTATCCGTCCGCTGACAACCGCAACCCGCTTCGTCGGCACTGCGCTGACTGTGCGCACCCGACCGGTCGATAACCTCGCCCCCTACGCGGCGCTAAAGTTCGCCAAGCCAGGCGACGTATTGGTTGTCGCGGCTGACGGCGACAGCACCGCTTCGGTGCTGGGCGATATTCTCCTCGGCATGGCGAAGAATTGCGGCATCGTTGCTGCCGTGACTGATGGCACTGTGCGCGATATTCAAGGGCTTAACGACGTCGGCATCCCGGTTTTTGCCCAAGCGCTCAATCCCAATTCGCCATTTAAGGATGGCCCTGGAGAAATCGGCTTGCCCATCACTCTGGGAGGCGTTGCGATCAATGCTGGAGATCTGATCGTCGGTGATATCGACGGAGTTGTGGTCGTTCCCCGCCGTAATATCTCGGTTGCAGGTGCGGAATTGGCAGCTATTGCCGACAAGGAAGCCAAGATGGACGCGGCCGTAAAATCGGGAGCTAAGATACCGGCGTGGCTGGATAGTGTGCTGGCCTCCGATGGCGTCCGTTACGTCGATTGAGGACATCATGAGCACCAACAGGCCGCGCGTGCTCTATCTCAGTCACGCACCGGAAGACGTCTATGCCCTGATCCGCGAAGTCGCTGGTGGCGCTTTCGACGTCATAACGCTCGGTACCGACGACGATGCGGAACGCTGCGCCGCCATCGCGGACGTCGATGCCGTGATCTGCGCAGCCACGCCACTGCGCAAACATCATCTGGACGCGGCGAAGGCCTTGCGGGTGATCCACCATCAGGGCGTCGGATGGCAGGATACCACCGACTGGCAGGTGATCCGCGACCGTGGCCTGCCGCTGGCGCTGACGCTGGAAGGCACCACCATCGGCGTCGCCGAACACACCATTCTGCTGATGCTTGCAGCCTGCAAACGCCTATCATTCGCGGACGCCGAGTTGCGCAGGGGTAAGTGGCACGTGAACACACTGCGCGCGGAGTCGCGTGAGCTCTACGGCAAGTGCATCGGCTACATCGGAATGGGTCGCATCGGTCAGGCGGTCGCGGAGCGTCTCAAGGCATTTGGCTGCTCTGGCATTTATTGCGATCCGCAAGTTGTGTTAGCACCGGAACAGGAAGCCACACTCGGCCTCAGACGCGCGGCGCTGGAAGAGATGCTTCCTGCTGTGGATGTCCTGTCCATCCACGTGCCTCTGACGCCGGACACCCGTATGATGATTGATGCTTCGGCCATCGCGCGCCTAAGGCCGGGTACGATTCTCATTAATTCCGCGCGCGGCGGCATAATTGATGAAGACGCTTTGGCTACTGCCCTGCGATCCGGCCATATTCTGGCCGCCGGACTCGACGTTTTCGAGCACGAGCCGCCGCGGGCCGACAATCCGCTGCTACCGTTGCCCAATGCCATCCTAACACCCCACATTTCCGCTGGGACGCGCGACGCGATGCGCCAGAAGATGGCGGCGGTCTTCGTCAATCTCGACCGTTTCTTCAAAGGGCAACCTATGAACAACACTGTCAGATTCCCATGAGTGCAGCGCCGCGCTAGCACTGGAATTAGCACCGGAAGCCGGATTGCAAGGGCTTAGCCGGCTCTTGATCAGGAGCACGAATCCGGAAAATTCAAACCAGATATCAGCTCGTTACCGTGACCAGTCTCCCGCCCTTTAAGGGCGGCTGTTGCTTGAATAGCGAAAGTACAGGCTCGAGGAGCCGTCGATCCGTAGACCAGATCGCGTGATGTCTGGAAGCTGTTCAGCGTCGTCAACGAACGGACGTGCTAATCCGTGCACGACAGGGAGGCCTTGATCTACCGCCGCACCGGAGGAAATCTAATGTACCCAGCTTAACTACAGCTATTTGTAAGCCTTTCGGAAGCAAGAAGGCAGCGCGTCGGGGAGCTTTGCAAGAGCATGCAGCGCGGCCTGCATGGCGAGGACATATCCGTAAGGTCCAAGTCCGCAGATCACCGCCGTAACACTCGCGGACAATATCGAGTGACGATGTAGCTCGTCGCGCGCATGGATATTGCTGATATGGAGTTCGATAATAGGAGCACTGAATGTCTTGAGCGCATCGACCAGGGCCACCGATGTAAACGAGTACCCCGCGGGATTGATGATGAGGGCGTCAGCTCTGCCCCGTGCCTCGTGAATCCAATCCACCAGAACTCCCTCGTGATTGGACTGATGGAAGTCGAGCGAAATACCCGCAAAAGCCGCGAATTCCCGACAACCTGCTTCGATGCCCTTGAGGGTTGTCCGTCCATAGATTTCCGGTTCGCGAACGCCAAGGAGATTGAGGTTCGGGCCGTTGAGGATGATCAAGCGCGTGGCCATGTCACCAACACCTATCAAAAAGTTGCGAAGCGCTGCCGTCACGGACGACGTTATGTCCGCTAGCACTATCCTTTGTATCCCATCATGCGCGGCAGCCAGAGGACGGTCTCGGGTACGAACGTAATGATCGCCAAGGCAACGAGCATAGCTACCACGAATGGAAACGTGTCGCGGATGATCGACCACAGAGGTGCGCCAGAAATCGCGGAGGAAATAAAGAGGAGGAGACCGTACGGAGGCGTGATTAACCCGATCATGATGTTAAAGACAGCCATTACGCCGAAGTGGACCAGATCAATTCCAAGAGCCGTCGCAGTCGGAATGAAGATCGGTAGAATGACGAGGATAACGGTGCTTCCTTCCAGCAAGCAGCCCAGGGCCAAAAGAATGATGTTGACCCAAAGCAGGAACATTGCTGCTGAGAAGTCGTAACTCGACAGCAATCCGCGGACCGTCTCGGGGATCTGCTCAATCGTCACGACGTAGTTGAAAACGAGCGCACCGGCGATAAGCATACCGATCGCTGCTGTTGAACGCGCGCTATTGAGCACCGCAAGATAGGTATCTTGCATGCTGATATTTCTATACCAAACGACAGCCACCAGGAATGCGTAGGCCGCCGCCACCGCCGCCGCTTCCGTCGGCGTGACGATGCCGCTGTAGATGCCGCCGAGCAGGATGACGGGCATCAGAAGTGCGGGCATTGCCGTTGCCGTGATGCATGGCCACTCACGCAGCGGAATTGGTGCCTCGACCGGAAAATTGTATCGATGCGCTTGGATGGTATTGATGGCCATCTGTGCCAGCGCCATCAATAATCCGGGTATGATGCCGCCGATAAACAGGTAGCCAACTGACGCATCCGAGACCAGTGCATACAGCACCATTGGAATGGAAGGCGGGATAATTGGCCCGATGACTGCCGAGGCCGCAGTTATGGCCGCCGCATAGCTTACGGTGTACCGATTGTTGCGAGTCATCATGAGAATGCTGATGCGCCCAGTTCCCGCCATATCGGCGATTGCAGAACCGGACATGCCCGCAAAGATGATGCTTTGGACAATATTGATGTGGCCAAGGCCACCGCGGAACCGGCCGACGAGCATATCGCAAAAGCGCACCAGATGATCCGTCATCCTGCTGACGTTCATGAGCTCTGCCGAGAAAAGGAACAACGGCACGGCGAGCAGGACGTAGCTGTTATAGAGACCGTTCAGGATCTGCTCGGCAGAGGTGCCGAGATCCTGCCCCGCTAGAAGCAGGTAGAGGATGGATCCGGCAATCATCGAATAGCCGATCGGCAAGCCGAGCAAGCCGAGCATGAGGATGGCGAGAAGGCACCAGGCAAACGGACCCATCACAGTGCGGACCCGCTGCCGATTTGGATGTCAGGGGCCTGACCGCGAAATGCTCGCCACGTGAGAGCGGCGTATCGAACGATGACGCCGACAGAGAAAATGACATAGATCGAGTAGAGGTAATCGAGACGTATGCCGAGATATGCCGAGCGCTCCACCTTCACGAAGGTCACGTAAGCGATGACCGCAGGCAGCGCGATGGCGAATAATGCGATGATGGAGACCCCGGTTATGATCGTGTAGATGCACCGCGCTTTTTCGCTCGACGCGCTATAGATGATGTCGAACCTGACTTCGTCCCGTTCGCGTAGGACAAAAGCGGCTCCCCACAATGTGCACCAAATCCAGCACAGCAGGCTCAGTTCATCCGTCCATCCGAGAGGATAGTTGAACACATAGCGCATCACGATCTGAAGCATGAACGACAGAAACATAACCACGAGCAAAAGAGCGGAAATATTCTCCGCCCGCCTGCGCAGCCAACGTCCTATTGCAACGACCCGCAACCGTTGTTCCGGCGCCATCACTGCCCCTGACAATGCTTGAGCGTTGAAGATGGAGAGACCGGACGCATCGCCCGAGTCTCTCCTCGACGTTGGCGCGATTTATTTGATCGCGTTAATCTTCTCAAGCGCTCCGGCGGGCCAGTCCTTGCCGTACCTTTCGACGTAGCGTTTCTGGGCGAAAGCGCGGAACGCATCCTGATCCGGGGTGTAGACCTGCTTGCCTTCCTTCTTGAAGAACTCGATAGCCTCTGTGGCCTGAGCGTCGAATTTCGCTGCGTTCTCGTCGAATATCTTGTCGGCTTCCGCGCGTAGTTTCGCCTGCGTGGCCGGCCCCAGCTTCTCCCACGTTTTCTTCGACACCGTCAGCATGTCGTAGCCGATGACATGGCTTGTCAGAACAAACTGCGTGGTTACCTCGTAAAACTTCATCGTGCGCCCAGCAACCAATGGATTGTCCTGACCGTCGACGGCACCTGATTGCAGCGACGTGTAGAGTTCCGCGTAGGCAATCGGCGTCGGATTTGCGCCGAGCGACTCGCCAAGAAACTGCCAGAACTCACCAGGCGGCATGCGAAGCTTGATGCCAGCGAGGTCGGCTGGCGTGGTGATCTTCTTTGATGGCTTCAGATTGACCTGTCGTGCACCGAAGTACACCGGGCAGATCATCTCGACTCCAAGTTGGTCTCGGGCGATCTTAATAAACTCCTGCCCGACCTCGCTCTTGAACGTTTTCTTGAGATGGGCGTAGTCGCGAAACAAATACGCGGAGGTCATGAGAGACCAAGCCGGGATCTGCTTGGAAATGTCGGCTGGAGCGAGATTGCAGAGCTCCAGGTTTTCGCGCTGCAACGCAACGAGTTCCGTTCCCTGCTTGAACAGCGTGTTACCATAGAATGGCTCGAAATCGAAATCGTCCTTCATCGCAGCCGCAAGCGCCTTGTAGCCCTCGGTGCGAAGATCGGTCTCTGTAAATGCGGAGCTGAACCGGAGTTTCGGCTTTGTTTGGGCTTGCGCAATTCCTGCAGCGCCGAGCGCGAACGCGGTTGCGCCACCCGCCAACACCATACGGCGATCAAGTGTCATGGACGTTTCCTCCAACCCGTTTTCGTCGTCCGAATTTTCTAGGTGCAGCGGCTTCGGCCGCGCCCGTCAGACGGTTTCTTAGCGCTCACGATACAGCATGTGACGCCTTGGACGTCAACGTATAATTCGTATATCATATGATGATACTGATATTATCAGTTTCTTGGGGCCAAGGTTGCGTTTGTATGCGACGTGTGCGAACCGCATAGGCGCAGGATCGTGAACGCTTTGGAGCAGTATGGTGCTTGATCGACTTGAAGCCCCTGAGACCATCAGCGATGACGCCTATCGGCGCATCCGCAGCGACATCATTTTCGGCAAGCTCCGGCCGGCTCAGAAGCTGAGGCTCGAGGCGCTGAAAGAATATTACGGTGTCAGCATCAGCACGTTGCGGGAGATTCTGTGCCGATTGTCGTCGGATGGATTGGTCGTCGCGGAAGGAAAAAAGGGTTTCGAAGTTGCGCCGGTATCGGCGAACGATCTGAAGGAACTCGCAGAGTTACGCTTGCTTCTGGAGTCGCATGCGATGATGGCGTCTTTCTCGCGTGGCGACGTCGAATGGGAAGGGCGCGTGGTCTCGGCTCATCATAAGTTGGCCGCGACGGAGCGCGTCATGTCTTCCAAGAACGCCAATCACGTGCTGTGGAAACAGTACGATAGCGAGTTCCATCAGGCGCTCATTTCGAATTGCGGATCGCGCGCATTGATGCAGGCGCACGCTGCTGTCTTCGATAAGTATTTCCGTTACCTCGTGCTCGCCCTGAGTTATCGGGGCGAAGTCGTTCCGCGACAGCATCAGCAGCTGTTGGATTACGCCCTCAAGCGCGATGCAGTGCGCGCCAAAGCTGTTCTCACGACGCACATCAATGGTTGTGTTGAGAATGCGCTGGCGGCCGGCAGTTTGCACTAACCGCCTTGCCGCGAGAGGCCACGATCCAGCCATGACACGAGCGACCCAAGAGATCGATCTGCTTGTCATCGGCAGCGGCGCGGCCGGGCTAACGGCGGCACTCACTGCCGCACTGCATGGTCTCGATGTCGGCGTTGTCGAGAAATCTCCTTACGTCGGCGGAACGACTGCGAGATCCGCGGGGTCCGTTTGGATACCGAATACGCGACATGATCGGCCGGACGACAGCATTGAACGCGCATGGTCCTATCTCAGCCAAGCATTAGGTCCCCGGATGAGACGGGAGATGATCGATGCCTTCCTGAGTGCAGGTCCGGAAATGGTCGATTTCCTCCAGGAACGCTCCTCGGTCGCGTTCCGCGCCTACACACATCATCCCGACTACCTGGCTACGCTCGGCGGGGCGTCATTGAGTGGTCGTGCGCTGGAGTCCCTGCCGTTCGACGGTTCTATCCTGGGTGCGCAACTCAGCAAAGTCCGGATGCCCTTGCCCGAATTCACACTGTTCGGCGGCATGATGGTCGATCGGGCCGATATCGGACATCTGCTCAATGCCAGCAGATCATGGGCTTCGACGCGCCACTCCGCGACGTTGCTATCGCGTTTTGCAATGGACAAGATACGACATGGCAGAGGCGCGCGTCTTGTCATGGGCAATGCGCTCGTGGGGCGCCTGTACTATTCCCTGCTGCAAAAACAAGTTTCGGTTCGGGTCTCGGTCGAGGCCTGCTCGCTGCTCGAAGATCACGACCGCGTTGCCGGCGTCGTCATCCGTACGCAGGAAGGGGAGAGCGAAATACGCTGCCGTTGCGGCGTTGTCTTGGCAACGGGCGGGTTCTCCCGCCATCCAACGTTGCGTGCGGAATTGATGCCACCTTCATTATGCGCGAATTCTCCAATCGTTGAGAGTGCGACGGGAGATGGCATCGTTCTCGGCCAATCTGCGGGTGGCTATTTGGGTACGAGCCACGCACGCAACAGCTTTGGCGCTCCAGTCTCCTTACGTAGGCGCCGGGATGGATCCGAGGCGGCATTTCCCCATCTTGTGCTCGACCGCGGAAAGCCGGGGCTGATTGCTGTCAATCCTGACGGCGATCGTTTTGTGAATGAGGCCACCAGCTACCATTTGTTTGTCGAGGCGATGTTCCACGAATTGGAAGGGCGCGCGAAATCCGCATGCCATCTCATTTGTGATGATGCTTGCATCATGAAGTATGGCATCGGCATGGTTCGGCCACGGAAGTTGAATCTGAAAGCAGCCATTGCCGACGGTTATGTGACCCGCGCCAATACACTTGAGGATTTGGCAGCCAAACTCGAGCTGCCGTTTCAACGGCTCGCGGCAACTGTCGCTCGACACAACGGCTTCACCGCTACGGGAATAGATGAAGAATTTCACAAAGGATCCGACGCCTACCAGCGCAATCTCGGCGACAGTGCGCACAAGCCAAATCCTTGCATTGGACCACTCACAACAGCACCGTTTTACGCCGTCAGGATCTATCCAGGCGATCTTGGTGCGAGCTGCGGCTTGGTGACCAATGCGTCCGCGCAAGTCATGCGGCCGGACGGAACGATTGTCCCGGGCCTGTATGCTTGCGGGAATGACATGGATTCAATCATGCGCGGCGTGTACCCAGGCCCCGGCGTCACGTTGGGTCCAGCCATGACCTTCGGATATCTCGCCGCGCGTCATGCTGCAGAAAGCCAGGGAGCTTTGCTCAAACCATGACTCGCTAGAAACGTCTTCGGTACTCATCCGAAAAATTGCCGTCGCTGATCACTTAATCAAAAAACCGAAGGAACCGCTCATGCATGGCAGTGGATTTCTAGCCATTTGGAGTGATGTGCAGCCGCATCAGGAAACGGACTACCTTCACTGGCTGACCCGCGAGCACACGACAGAGCGCGTCAGCATCCCGGGTTTTCTCGCGGTGCGTGTGTTCCGCGCTGTAACGACTGACGTCCGGCGCTATTTCATCCTGTACGAACTGGAGCAGCCCGAAGTGATGGCAAGTGCGGACTATCTTGCCCGCCTCAACTCACCGACACCGTGGTCGCAGCGCATCATGCCAATCCTGGGCAATTTTGCGCGCGGCGGTGGCCGTTGCACAGCATCGAAAGGCATCGGGCAAGGCGGCTTTGTCGCCCCTCTTCTTCTCCGCGGAGCCGCTGCAACCGAAGCCTTCGACACGCTGGATAACGTGATCGCCATGGATCGGATAGCAGCGGTGCGTTTACTTGAGACAGACAACCCAAGCACATCCATTCGAACAGCCGAAAAACAGCTGCGTCAGAACGATTCATCCTTTGAAGGATTAATTCTGATCGAAGGACTGGATGAAAAAGCAGTTCAATCGGCCATTCATCGCGCTTTTCGGGACAACAAAGAGCTGCTGCGGCCCAATGAGGTGACGCTGTACGTCCATTCCTTTGGCTTGGATAAGACCGACATCTCTCGGCACCGGCATCTCTCCGTGTCGTGACGCGACCTGTCCCATGAGCGGCGAAAGCTCTTAACTCTACAACGTCGTTGAGCGCTTTGTTGATCGGCTTGCCCTCATCGAAGTCATCGACACAAGCCGGCAAGTGAGTGACCTGGCTCCCGGTCCAACCCTTCGATGAACCGGTGTCGGAATTATGAAGACCGAGTGATCTGTTGCTGGCCTATAGCAATATCCGCGTACCCCTGAGAGTTGACATGGTCGGCGGCGTGTTTCGCGTCCCCGACCACATCCCATGCGACGGCAGCTTGTGGGACGTTTCGTCTCTGTGCGACGCGCAAAGACCTGAAGTCCAGACGGCAGCTTCTGGCCCAAACGCCGCTCGCCATATGGCGGCTGTCGGACTAGCGCGACGGAACGAACCCGATCCAACGGTTCGTCCCATTTGCGGAAGTCGGCCACAAACAGACGTCGGAAGTCTCGAATCAGAGACGCGTTTTTCATCTTTGACCACGTCAGATTGTTGCCCCTAAGCCGACAGATCGGTTGTTATCGATCTTTACCCTTTGCAGGGTACTATCATCCAACGCTCGCGGATGAGAAAATCGTTGGCAATTGACGCTGGGCAGTAGAGCGAATAGGGATGTTAAAGCACTTAATCCGCGAGCATTCATGTCTCTCGAACACGATCTCTGTACGAGCCTGTTTGAATTGAGAACTCGATCATTTTGCGTAGATCTGAGCAGTCATATCAAACTTCTTCTTCTCGATACGTTCGGGGTCATGTCCGCCGCAAGAGATGCGCCGGGCATAGCTGAGCTCAACACTTCTCTCTCCGTCTGGGGGGGCGGAGCGGGGCACTCAACGTTATTGCTGACCGGTGAGCGTGCTGATCCTGGCAGCGCTGCGTTAGGTAACGCAGCGGCTGCGCATGCACTGGACTTCGACGATCAGTACGATCCCGCTCGCATCCACGCATTCTGCGTCGTCCTTCCCGCGGCGCTGGCGGCAGCCGAAATGCGGGGCGATGTTACCGGGCGGGAGTTTCTTGCCGCAGTCACGCTAGGCGTCGAAGTTTTCTGCCGCGTCGGCCTCGCGTGTCACGACAGCCTAAACAAGGGTTGGCATCCTACAACGATGTTCGGTGTTTTCGCCGCCGCGACTACCGCCGGCACACTGCTCCAACTGTCATCTGATCAGCTTATCAGCGCGATGGGATTGGCATTCGTACAGATGGGTGGAACGACGCAGTCAATCAGCGATGGCGTGCTGGCAAAGCGTCTCGGCCCTGGCTTCGCTGCCCGATCCGGTGTGCTTGCCGCGCATTTGGCACGCAGCGGCTTAACTGGTCCCTATCGGTTTCTGACCGGATCTTCGGGCCTCTTTCATCTCTACGAACGCGATATTGTCGAAGCCAATATTCTCACTGCAGACCTTGGTAGCGAATGGCACGCGCGCAGGATTAGCCTGAAGCCCTATCCTTGCTGCCGCTGCAATCACACCGTGATTGAATTGGCGCTGAAGCTTCGAGGCGAACGCCTCACACCTGACCAAATCGAGAGCGTGGAAATCACGATGAGCCGCGTAAATGGTCAGATCGTCGGGCGCCCGTTCGGGCCGGAAACCGCGTCCAATCCGGTTGTCCACGCACAGTTCAATGCCGCCTACAATTTTGCGCGGGCTCTGGTTGACGGCGTAATTGGACTCCCGTCTTTTTCGACGGAAAAGGTCATGGCGGAGGACGTTGCGTGGGCGCGCTGCATCACTGTTGGCGAGGCTCCCGACATCGCCGCCGACGCCGTAGCCCCCGCAAGGGTGCATGTTCGACTGCGCAGCGGTGAAGTGGTGGCAAAGTCCCAGGACGTGATGAAAGGGTCGCCCGAGTATCCCATGACCACTGCGGAGGTCATGGCGAAATTCAACGGATGCATGGAAGTGAATGGCGCAGCGAAGTCTGACATCGAACGCTTCAGCAACCTGATCCTCGCGGCTGAGAAAATTCCTGACGTTCGGTCTCTGATCACAGCGTTCCCGCGCTGAGAATTACTCGCGCGCCAACTCCAGCATCAACGCCGCCGACGCCCGGGCGCCAGCCTTGATACGGTCAATACGCATGTTTTCATTCGGCGCATGACCACGCATATCTGCGTTTGCAATATGCGTCCACAGAGATGGCAGGCCGAGCTCGCGCGTGAATAGGACGTCGGGAGCAGAACCGCCGCTCCGAGGTAACAGCACCGGATCTTTTCCGAACCCGGTTTGAAAAGCGCGAATGACGGCCTGAGCATAGGGCGTCTCCATCGGTGTGGAGGACGGCCATTTATCGGAGAGTACTTCGATCTGGGCATATGGGCATTGGGCGAGAATAAACTCACGCATTCCAGCGATCATCTGCGCACGATCCTGACCGACGACAGTCCGCACATCGATCTGTGCCGTTGCGCTGGCGGAAATTGAATTCTGATGTTGGGTTCCAGTACCGACATATCCTGACTTCAGCCCCGTCACGACGAGGCTGGGCAGGAACATCATCCGCTCCATCGCCCGAACATTTTGCGGCCCTGAAAACTCTTGCGCGCCGAGATCCTCCATCACCGCCGCATCGTCAAATGGAATGGCGTCCATCGCCTTACGCTCATACGGCGTCGGCGGAGTGATCCCATCGTAGAACCCCGAGGCTCTGACACGTCCATCCTCATCGATCAGCGATGATAGCAACCGGGTCAACACCATGGCTGCATCGGGGGCTATGTTGCCCCAGTGTCCGGAATGCAGATCGGCTGCCATCGCATTCACAGTGATGCGCAGCGTGAAGCCACCGCGGAACCCGAAAACAATGCGTGGATCGCCTGTCGGATGCTCCGGCCCGTCAATGGTGAAGACGAGCACCGATCCCATTAGTTTAGATTTCAGAACCTTGATCATATCGGCGAGATGAGGATTGCCGACCTCTTCCTCGCCATCGATGAAGAATTTCAGATGCAGCGGAACATCGCCGTACAGCTTGCGCAGCGCACGGACGGCAAAGATATAGGCAAAGAACTGGCCTTTATTGTCGGCGGCGCCGCGACCATAAATGCGGTCGTCGCGTATCACAGGCTCGAATGGCGGATCGGTCCAAGCATCCAGCGGCTCGGGCGGCTGAACATCGTGGTGCCCATAAAGGACGATGCTGCGATCATGCTGCGTGCCGATCTCGGCGTAGACGCCGGTGTTGTCGGCGACTTTGACTGGCGCAGCGATCCAGCCGTCCTTGTTCAGAAGCGCTGATAGGTAATCCGCAGAGCGCCCCAGATTCTCCTCGCCCCAGGCCACCACTGACGGGATTCGTATCGCGCCGAGCAGATCCTCAAGCCCGCGGTCGACTTCCGCGTCGACTGCCTCCGCAATGCGTTGCCAATCGTCCATGTCAGTCACTTTGTCCGCGACGCCTTGGATCAAGCACGTCCTGCAAGCCGTCACCCACGAAATTCAAACCAAGAACCATCAAAAGCAAAGCTAGGCCTGGAAACAGGCCAACCCACCACTGCCCCGACAGCATGTATTCGCCACCCTGGCGGATCATCAATCCCCACTCGGGTGTCGGCGGCTGTACGCCGATTCCGAGGAAAGCCAGCGTCGCGCTGACGCGCACCGCCCAGGCCGCACGTACAGACATCTGCGCCACCATGCCTTGCTGAACATTTGGCAACACATGGAGCCACATCACCCGCCAGCTCGGATTGCCCGCCGCGACCGCAGATTCGACCATGCCGCCTTTGCGCACCGCAATCGTCTCCGCGCGAACCAAGCGAGCGAAAATAGCCGCGTCGAGTACTGCGAGCGTCAAGATCACATTGAGCAGCGAGGGTCCGAGGGCCGCAACGATCGCCAGCGCCAAGATGATGCCCGGAAAAATCCGTATCGTATCCGTGAGCCGCGTCAGGACTTCATCAGCCAAGCCACCAGTATATCCGGCGTAAAGGCCGGCAGGAGCGCCCAGGATCACGGCCAGCGCCACAGTCGGTATCGCAATCATGAAAGAGTACCGCGCCCCGTAAACAACGCGGGTGAAAACATCCATTCCGTTGATATCGGTTCCAAACCAATGCTGCGCGCTTGGCGGCAGGAAAATCGACTCAGGCGATGGTGCAAAGGCATCGTATGGCGAAACGTATGCGATCAGAATACTCGCGATGGCGAGCAGAAGGAGAATGACCGCGCCAACGGTTGCGATGCGGCTTCGGTTCAGGAGCGCGATAAAGCGCGCCCAATGCAGGCGCTCAGTTGGTGGAGCTGACTGCTGCGCGGCGACGGTCATTCTCTGCCCCGAGGTTCAATAACGAGAACGATCAAATCGACCACGATGAAGATCAACGCGCAGAAGCAGGCGAGCACCAAGACGTAACCCTGCACCGCATTGAAATCGCCTTTCATGATCGCCGACAGGCCATATTGTCCGAGGCCACCCCAGGAGAAGACGTATTCGATGATCGCGGTCGTTCCCATCAGGCTGACAAGCTCGATGCCGACGAATGTCACGATTGGGGCCAGGCAGTTCCGCAGCACCATGCTACGGATCATCCGAGGCGACATGCCCAGTCCTTTGCCATAGCGAACATAGTCGCCCTCGAGCACTTCGAGTGCGAGAGCACGCGTCTGTTTGATCGTCGGGGCCGCGCAGATGATCGCGATGCAAAGCACCGGCAGCACAAGTTGCGAAGCGGCCGAGAACGCCACTTCAAAATTCCCGGCGAGCAATCCGTCGATAGTGTAACTGCCGGTAACATGTTCCGGTGGCGTGTAGAGCGGCGAAAGGCGGCCCATTCCGGGTGGCGCCCATTCGAGGAAGTAAAAGAAGACCAGAAGAGAAATCAGGCCGAGAAAATAAGTCGGCACAGAAAAGCCGACCAGAGACAACAGTCGCGTCAATTGATCGAACCCGCCATCGCGGCTGTAGGCGGCATGCACCCCAATCGCCACGCCGACGATGGTTCCGATTGCAACGCCCCAGAGCAGCAGCTCGATCGTTGACGGCGCTTTTTCGGCAATCTCCTGAAGGACCGGACGCCCGCTGATCCACGAACGGCCGAAGTCTCCGGTCAGGATGTTGCGTGCATAGGCGAGAAACTGTTCCGGAACGCTTTTGTCGAGCCCGATTTGCTTCTCGACCATCTGCAGCTGTTCTGCTGTCGCATCCGGACCGGCCAGCGTGGCCACAGGATCCGGCGTCAGGCGAACCAGCAGGAACGTGGCGATAAGCACCGCCACGATTGCCAGGAGCGCGGTCGCGATCCGTCGATAGATGAATCGAAAGACTGTCATGGCGGATCGCGATTGCCTTACTTCGCTGGCTTCAGATCAGCCCAGCGTTCATGCTCATCGGGATGCCAGAGATAGCCGGACACACGCTTCGGCACCACTTTGAACAACGGGCGGAAAACGCCATGCGCCCAGATCATTTTGTCGAGCCATTCCTTCTGGATCGCCCGCGTCAGTTCCAGACGCTTCGCATCATCCATAACCATTGATGCCTGATTGATCTTCTCGTCCAGGGCCGGATCCGAGTATGCCGATTGGTTGGAGCTGCCGTTGGTCTTGGCGATGATGGACATCGTGTAAAGCGCATCCATCACAAACGGGCCATCCTCGACGATCTGGAACGGGATGTCGCGGCGGCTGACGGCCTGACGAGCACGCAGGTCGGTCGGAGACAGCTTGGCCAGCTTCACCCGGATATTGGCCTCCTTGAGCTGTGCAGCGGCCTGAACGGCATAGGCCTCTTCCCAGCCCGACGTATCGGCATAGATCAACTCGACATCGATGCCGTCGGCGTGCCCTGCCTCGGCCAGAAGAGCCTTGGCCTTGGCGATGTCACGCGTCGGTGTCGGATAAAGATCCTGAGCAGCCCCTGGGATATATGGCGGAACCGGCGTATTGGCGACGACACCTTTGCCCTGGAATACGGACTTGTTCAGCGACTCCCTGTCGATCGACCAACCCACGGCCTGACGGACGCGAATATCCTCGAACGGCGGAAGCTTCGGATTCATCGCCAAAGATGCTGCGCCGCGGCGGGGGCGATCGAGAACCGTGAAGTTCTTATCATTCGCGAACTGCTGAATGTTCTGCAGGCCGAGGTTGATCGCTGAATGAACCTGTCCTGACTTCAGCAACAGCGCCCTGTTGGAGACCGATGGAACCGCACGATAGACAATGCGGTCATAGTGCGGCTTACCGAGGAAATAGTTCGGATTCGCAATATAGATTGCCTCCTCGCCCGGCTTCAGAGTTTGCAGTGTGTACGCACCGAAGCCCAGCGTATTGAATTGAATGTGCTTGGCGGCCCAAGGGTCTTCCGCAGTCGCGTGCTTCTTGGCTTCGACAGAGTCGTATATTCCCGGCACGAAGCTCGTCAGGATCGGCAGCAGAAATGCATTCGGTCCTTTGAGCTTGTAGGTCACTCCGTACTTGCTATCTGCGACGACGTCCTCGACCTGCGCGACGTTCATCAGAAACGCGCCGGTCCGCTTTTGGGCTATCGCCTTCTTGTAGCCCCAGACGACATCTTCTGACGTCAGCTCATTTCCGGCCGGGCTTTTTACGCCTTCGCGCAACTTGAACGTGACAGACTTGCCATCGTCGGCAACTTTCCAGCTCTCGGCCAGATGCGGCTCGATCTTGCCGGTGTCGAGAACTTCATTGCCATTGGCATCCTTGCTGCGGCCGTAGCGCAGCAACCCTTCGTAGGTCTGAACGATAACTTCCTGCGTTCCCGGCAGCCGGATATCAGTGTCGAGACCTTCGGGCGTCCGCTCGGCGGCCACCACAAGCGTCTCGGCAAGCGTCGGCTGTGAGAGCATCAGTGCTCCCGCCCCCAATCCGGCCGCGAGGGCCAGAGCCTTCAGTGATACATGCATTCGTTTTATCCCTTCTCCACTGTCGACGGACTTAAACTGGAACGACGGGTGCCAAAATACGCGCGCGTGCGGCATCCGATCGAAGACAGGCCGTGAGATGCTCGATGGAAACCACAGGAGCAATCGGTGGCCGCTCAGCGCGACAAATGTCTTCGGCCAGCGGACAGCGACCTTCGAACAGACAGCCCTTCGGCAAATTGACGGGTGAGGGAATTTCACCAACCAGGAACTCGCGCTGGCGCTTGATGTCAGGATTGGCTGACAGCGTGGCCGATAGCAAAGCCTGCGTGTAGGGGTGACTGGGCGCCGTGTAGAGTTGTTCTGTCGGCGCGGATTCCATCATCGCACCGAGATACAGCACCATGACATTATCTGCGATCAGACGGAGCGTGCCTAAATCATGCGTGATGAAAAGCATCGCCAATCCGAATTCGTCGCGCAGCTCGGAGAGGAGCGTCAGAATGCCGGCCCGCACCGATAGATCGAGCGAGCTTGTCGGCTCGTCGAGAACCAGCAACTTCGGCCCTGTAACGAGCGCCCGCGCGATCCCGACACGTTGGAGTTGGCCGCCGGACAATTGAGCGGGATAGCGGCTCAGGATTTTGGGATCCAACCGCATCCGGCTCAGCAAACGGTGAACGCGATCCCTGCGTTCATCCGGCGTGCCGATATCGTGGAGACGAAGTGGCTCTTCAATGAGTGAGCCGATCGTCATGCGTGGATTGAGTGATGCCCATGGATCCTGGAACACGATCTGCATCGTCGATCGCAGCGGTCTCATCTGACGCATGCTGAGATGCGTAATGTCACGTCCGAGAACAGACACTTTTCCGGCTGTAGGCTCGATCAAGCGTAGCACGGCACGCGCAATCGTGGACTTCCCCGATCCGCTTTCTCCGACCAGACCGAGCACTTCTCCGGCCTTGATCGAGAAGCTGATGTTGTTCACCGCGTGAATGATGCTGCGGCCACTTCCTGAACGGAAATGGACGCTCAACGACGAAACGTCGAGAACGGGAGCCGAACTCATGCCGCCGGCTCCACATAGTGACAAAACACCTTGTGGTTCGGCGCAAGCTCTCGACCGTCTGGAAGAACGTGACACTCGTCCATCGCGAACTGGCAGCGATCGCGATAGGTGCATCCGGCCGGCAGATCGAACAGGTTGGGCGGCGGCAGATTATGCATTGCCACGCCCCCCAGACGCAGTTGCTCTGGAGTGGAGGCCAGCAATGTGCGCGTATAGGGATGAGCCGGCTGCCGAAATACCTTGCCGACCGCACCTCTCTCGACCACACGCCCGGCATACATAACCGCGACGTGGCTGCAATACTGCGCCACGATGCCAAGATCGTGCGTGATCAGAATCGTACCCATTCCAGCCTCACGCACACGCGAAGCCAGAAGATCGAGAACCTGCGCCTGCACGGTGACGTCGAGCCCAGTGGTCGGCTCATCTGCAATGAGCAGATCCGGACTGTTGATGAGTGCGGCAGCGATCACAACACGCTGCGCCATGCCGCCGGACAGTTCATGCGGATAGGCATCGAATCGACGGGCTGGATCCGGTATTCCGACCGCTTCCAGCATGTCCAGACTGCGCCGTCGCGGATCTTCGGTTCCACCATGGTGCTTGTAAACGCGCATCAATTGGCGGCCGATCCGCGTTAAAGGATCGAGCGACGTCTTCGGGCTTTGCACGACAAGCCCGATCTTGCGTCCACGCAACGCGTTCAGTTCCGTATCGTGCAGCTCATTCAGCTTAATTCCATCGAACTCGATAGTGCCGCCGACGATGCGTGCCGAATGCTTCAGAAGACCCAGAATGGAGTAAGCCGTCAGGGATTTCCCTGCGCCTGTCTCACCGACAATGCCGAGAATCTCGCCGCGATCGACGGTAAACGATACTTCATTGAGCGCCCGAGCCACGCGAGGCCGATTGAACCGGTCACGTGAAAAGAAGTGCGTCTGAAGATTATCGACCCGCAGAAGAGACATGGCAGCCTACGAACCGCTCCCACCGCTGGGCATGAAAGCCGGGCCATTCGGAAGGAGGCGCATGCCTCGCCGCAAGTTTTTCCAGGGCAATGCGCGTGGATCGATCAGCGCCTGCCCGGGTGCCGCGGCATAAAGAATGTCATGTGCGATCGGTGCAAAATCAGCGCGGAAATGA
Source organism: Pseudomonadota bacterium (assembly GCA_023423275.1). Taxonomy (GTDB): domain Bacteria; phylum Pseudomonadota; class Alphaproteobacteria; order Rhizobiales; family Hyphomicrobiaceae; genus ZC4RG25. The sequence goes on along the minus strand of JAFAFW010000041.1, from coordinate 32,491 downwards.
ACAGCACTCTTGAGCACCATGATGGTCTGTTCCGCTGGCTCTATTCCAACGTGGCGGAACATCGATTGATCCGCTGCCTGCCATCTCCGGGAGGCCACAACGATACGGACGCCATCGACACTGAGGACTGCCATGGCTCCAAGCGACATTTGGGAACCGCCCCAAACCGGCCCCGTGCCAAGCACCTCCCCGTCCCCGAGCGCCTCTACGCGGAAGCCAGCGGCTAGAGGATTGCCGTCCGACTTCCCGCCGACTGTCAAATGGAGCGAACTGCCGACGCCAGCCTGGTGCGCGGCCTTTACGGCCTCAGCATCAACAACCAGCCCTACGATGGCATCGTCGACGCCATTGCGCAGCAAAGCCTGGACCATGCCCATCGCGTCAGATGGAGCACCTGCACCAGGATTGTCCTGTGCATCAAGGATGATCACTGGTCCGTGCGCGCCATCAGTTTTTTCGATGGCAAGCCGGACAGCCTCGTCGGGCGTGTAAATCGGCTGCTGGGCGAATATCGCCTCATGATCGAGAATTGTTGTGCTCAAGGTCTGCGCTGCAGTATCGGCGGCGGCTTGGGTCAGTCCATATGCGACAACAGAAGGAGCGCAGTCCGCAATATCCGAGGAAGGAAATCCCGGCAGCCATGACACGCTGACGACATCGCCAGCCTCTAGTTCCTCGACCTTGCGGACCAGCGACACCCCCGGCTCGGACAAAGTCGATTGAAACGGCAGCGGCACGAGAAATGGAATCTGATGGAAGGCCTTCGCAAACGGCCTCCCATGATCCAGGCGCTTCAGGAGGACATCAACGGCGCGTGCACCGGCCTTGTCGCGATCGATATGCGGATAGGTCCGATAGGAGACAAGTGCATCGGCCTTAGCCACCATGGACGCCGAAAGGTTGCCATGCAGATCGACGCTGGCGACTACTGGGATGCTAGGCCCCACGATATCGCGCACGCGCCGAAGCACCTCGCCATCACCATCCTCGATGTGCTCGGGAACCATCGCGCCATGCAGGTCAAGATAGACGCCATCAAAAGGCAACGCGGCCGCTAGCAACTCACTCAATTCATCAACGATACGTTCGAAAGCGTCCTGCGTAACATACGAAGATGGTGGCGCGGCGGCCCAGAGCAGCGGCACAATTTCGCAGCCAAGGCCCGCGAGCCGCTGCAATGCACCTGAAACAGGGATATTCGCGCCGCTCAGCGAAATTGGCATATCAGAGCCGCGCGTCAGTCCGGGCCAACCTCCAGCCGTGAGGAAGTCTCCATATCCGCTCCTGGCCGACGCAAACGTGTTGGTTTCATGCTGAAACCCACCCACTGCGATCCGACGCGGCGCGCGCTGCATCTAGACTGCCCCCTCCCATGCGTGCGGTGAGATCTACCCAACGATAGACCGAGACCATCAACCCAACCTGACCATTCAACTTGAGGCTAGTTGACTACTCCTTTTTGTCAAGAGCCACACTATAATTTACAGGGATGCGCGACGTTGCTCGCTTTCCATAGTTACATCATTTGACAATCCTGACTAGTCAACTGTACGTATGCGAAGCAGGAAGTTGTGTCCGGAGGGGGGAATGCGGATTGGCGTAGACGTTGGTGGTACCTTTACCGACGTCGTCACTATCGATGAGGCGACAGGTATTCGCTTCGTGAAGACCCCCTCCACACCGGATGATCCTGGCCGTGGCGTTTTGGACGGGTTGAAACTTCTCGCGCATGAAATCGGCCGCGATTTGCCGGATCTCCTCGCTGAGACCAGCGTCTTCATTCACGGCACCACCGTCGCCACAAACATTCTCGTGCAACGCAACGGAGCCAAAGTCGGCTTGATCACGACGGCTGGCTTCCGGGATTTGCTTGAGTTGCGCGAAGGCACGAAAAGCGCGCGCTATCGCCTGCGCGACCCCTTCCCTCCACCGTTGGTGCTCCGACCCCTCAGACAGGAGGTCAAGGAACGCGTGACAGCCCACGGCAAAATCGAAACGCCGCTGGATGAACGCGCCGTCCGAGCCGCTGTTGCCAGCCTTCGCGCCCAACACGTTGAAGCCGTAGTCGTTTGCTTTTTGCATTCTCATCGCAATCCGGCACACGAAATCCGGGTTCGCGAACTCATTCAAGAGAGCGGATGGTCGCCATTTATCTCGCTGTCTCATGAGATCCTGGCCAAGGAAGGCGAGTACGATCGCCTGTCGTCGTCGGTGGTGAATGCCTACGTAGGCCCCGGGTTGAGCGGCTATCTCGAACGCCTCTCAAATAACCTCATAGCCAGTGGCGTTCAGGCGCCGCTTCTCATCATGCAATCCACCGGCGGTGTTTTACCCGCCGTCGAGGCGGGTCAGCGCTCCGTTGGAGCCGTGACCAGTGGCCCAGCCGGCGGCGCGATGGCAGCCGCGATGTTTGCACGCAACATGGGCTTGGACCGCGTCGTATCCTACGATACAGGCGGCACGAGCACCGACGTCTGTGTGATCGAAGATGGCACGCCAATCGAAAAGCAGGCCAAGCATCTGGCCGAGATCAAGATTGCGGTGCCCGCAATTGAGATCAACCCTCTAGCGGTCGGCGGTGGCAGCATTGCCCATATCGACAAGGGCGGCATCCTCAGTCTCGGCCCAAAAAGTGCTGGTGCGGTTCCGGGACCGGCATGCTTTATGCGCGGTGGCAAACTGCCAACACTGGCGGATGCCAACGTGGTTCTCGGATACATTGCTACATCCACGTTTCTCGGCGGCCGTCTTTCACTGAGTCGCGACGCCGCTGCCGAAGCAATTCGTGCCCATATCGCATCGCCGCTTGGCCTATCCGTTGAAGCTGCCGCTCTTGCAATCCATCAACTCGCGACGTCCAAGATCACCGAAGGGATCCGGCTCGCGACAGTACGGCGGGGCGCCGATCCTCGAGACTACGCTCTGCTGTCGTTTGGTGGTGCTGGAGGCCTTCATACCAGCGGTGTCGCACGCGAACTCGAAATCCCGCGAGCGATCATCCCACGCGAAGCCTCCGTGCTTTCGGCACTGGGCTTTCTTGCCACCGATGTGCGCCATGATTTTCACCGGTCAATTGGCCAGCCGATCCGTAATCTATCGGGCGAGTGGCTCAAGTCAGTGCTAGCGGGGTTGACTGAAGAAGGGCAGCGCCGACTTGCGAAAGACGGATTCGATAAAAACAGGAGCCGCCTTCGCTTCATCGCCGATTGCCGTTATGCGCGGCAGGTTTACAGTATTCCAGTAGATGTCGATGCAGACATTCCCGCCGAGCAAATCGTAGAAAATCTGCAGTCACGTTTCGAGGCGAATTACGAAGCCTTGTATCACCATGTTCACGCTAATGAATCCGGCGTTATCGACACTGTTCGCCTGGCAGCATTCGGCGCTCTTCCGCAATTGGCGATGCGTGAAATTCCAATAGAAGAGGCCGATAGAACACCTGCCCAACGCGGGAGCAGACAGATTTACCTATCGGATTGGATGGATTGCCCCATGTACTGGTTCGACGATCTCCTCCCGCGCATGACGATTTCCGGCCCGTCGCTTGTCGAGTCCGCATCGACAAGCATCCTTCTTCATGCCGGTGACGAAGCCCACCTCGACAGCTTCAGAAGTCTTCATATCTACCGGGGGATTGCCTGATGGCCAGCGCGCAGACTGTCAATCCGCTGACTCTGGCTGTCATCCGCCACAAACTTCAGGCGATCGCCGAAGAGATGGTGGAGACGATGACGCATACGTGCTTCTCGCCGATCCTCAACCAGAACCAGGATTTTTCGAGCGTCATTCTCGATCGCATCGCCAACACTGTCGCCCAGGCAGAGCGGGTCCCCATCCACATGGGCGCCATGTCGTGGGCGATCAAAGCCATGGCGAATGAATTCGAAGACCTCTCGCCCGGTGATGTGCTGGTGGCCAATGATCCCTACGCCGGTGGCAGTCATCTGCCCGATATTACGATGGCAAAGCCGGTTTTCGTAGACGGAAAGCTGCAGCTTTGGGTTTCGATCCGCGCGCATCAAGGTGATATCGGCGGTATTTCCGCTGGCGGTTATAGCGCGTCAGCGCGCGAGATCTGGCACGAAGGTTTGCGTGTGCCGCCTGTACGTCTGATTACAAAAGGCCTGCTGCACGAAGACATTCTCAATCTGATCGCGTGGAACTCTCGCAAAGCGTCCGATCTCAAGGGCGATCTCCGTGCCCAGATTTCAGCGGTTGAAGTTGGCGCGCGGCGTCTGGAGGACCTGCTGAAGCGCTACGGTACTGCGGAGATCCAGAGCTGCGCAGAAGCCATTCTGGATGCAGGTGAGGTTGGAATGCGCAGCCTGCTGCGTCGCTGTCGCCCCGGTCGGTACGATGCGACCAGCTATTTGGAAACAGAAGACGGCGCCGATCTGATTCCGATACGCGCCGTTGTCGAGATTGTGGACGGCCGCGCCGTTGTCGATCTAACGCAATGCCCGGATCAGACGAACAGCTTCATCAATAGCCCGATCGCCAATACGAGAGCCTCCGTCAACGTTGCGTTTCTATATCTGAACGACGACGACCAAGTGCTGAATGACGGCAGCACCCGCGCAATCGAACTCAAAACCAGACAAGGAAGCATCGTAGACCCTGTCGAGCCCGGCCCTGTAGCAGGCTGCACCTCGCTCACCGCAAGCGCGATCATCGAGGCCGTTTTGATTGCGATGACGCAAGCCCTTCCGGAGAATGCAATCGCGGGTTTCGCGCGTCGATTCAGGTTCGCCCTCGCTGGTCACGGCGAGAATGGCGAGTCTTTTATCTGGCACTCCTTCTTCAATCGTGGCGGAGCGGGTGCAAACGCGCAGACCGACGGGTGGCCCAATCTCGGCGGAATCCACAATCCGGGCGGAACGCCGTCACCAAGCATCGAGCGGACGGAAGCCGCCTATCCGCTCGTGATCGAAGAATATGCTCTTCGTCAGGATTCCGGCGGTGCAGGGCTTCACCGGGGTGGGCTCGGCGGACGTATTTCAATCCGCTATGAGGGCACGCGACCTGCCATCCTAAATGCAGCCGGCGAAGGTATCGCGGTTCATCCTTATGGGCTTAGCGGCGGCGGCAGCGCGCCAGGACACGACTACATCATTGAACGGCTCGATGGTGAGGTTCTGCCGGTCGGCGGTAGAGACAGCGGTATTGAGCTGCTGGCGGGCGACCGCATTGTCTGCCAATCATCTGGCGGCGGAGGGTTTGGCGACCCCCAACAGCGCCCTCGCGAACAGATCGCGGCAGATATCGTTAACGGCTATATCTCTGAGCATCACGCTCGAGAGGTCTACGGCTTCTTCGATGTCGCAGGTGCCTGCCTTTCTGAAGCTTCTGTCTGAACCGTGTATCGGATGGGGAACTGTTCGCGGAAGAACGCCTCCCCGCAGATCAGCGGTTCACCCTCGACATCCTTGAGGACGTAGTCGCGCACAAGAACAGGGCTGCCCTGCTTGATCCGCAGCAGGTTGGCAACGTGCGGAACAGCCGCTGCCACGCGGATAATGCCGTCGATACGAGCGACCGGTCTGCCTAACTGATCGCCGAGGATCGAATACATTGAATATTTGCTGAGCGCGTCGATACTGAGCATCGACCCGATAGTCAGCGGAATATATCGGTTCTCCAGCACTGCTGGCGCGGCGTTGACGATCCTGAGACGAACGAGATTGTAGATCTCGCTGGACACAGGAACTGCAAGATTGGCACCGATTTCAGCCGACGCCGCGATGCGAGAAAAACTCACCAACTTGTAGTCGACGGTTGCACCGAGTTCCTCGACTTGCTCTTCAAAAGACCGTACACGCGTCGACTCGAGCGTCGTCGGAAGCGCAGACCGCGCGACGAACGTTCCACGCCCAACCTCTCGCGTTATTACCCCCTCGAAAACAAGCAGCTGGAGCGCGTGAACAACTGTCGAGCGGGTCGTCTTGAATTGCTTCGCAAGGCTTGGCTCGGACGGCAGACGATCACCCGGCTTGAACGTACCCCGCTTGATGCCGTCCCTAACGAATTGCTGGATTTTGGCATAAAGGGGCAAAATGGTTTGGCGCGTCATACCGGCTCCGCGATCGCCACATGCACAGGCACAGGTGCCCTGTGATGAGATACGTCCTATTTCCATGAACCAATAACATCGCCATGTTCCCTTGCAAGTCATGCTGCGACTTACGAATCAATCAGACGGTACTCTCGCGCTAATGTCGCATCCTAACTGCATGGCGAACCCGATTTAGATAAGTCGATCGCGGACGCTGCCAACGTTTGGCCGACGGTGCCCGAAGGCATAGCTGCGAGCGAGGACATGCGTGACTCTGAGATATTGAGAAGCGGCGATTAGTATCAATGACTTCAAGGGCGATGTCGCGCCTTTCCGATCTCCGCCCCCATCATAGACCGGCGAGAACCGATAGGGAGCGAGCCGTTCGATGATGGGGGCTAAGCGGACATCGTCGATGCACTTGCGCATTTTGATGCACTGATGGCGTCAATGGCCGCTCTCTCTGCACAACCGACATAGTCTAGACATGTCCATCGCCGTGGAAATCGCAGCCCAATCGCGCTGAGGAAACGGCCGATCAGCCGCCTCTCCGTCATCAAAACGCGTCGATGCGGTGCTGATGTGGCCACGCCCACCGTTGCGAAAAGCGAACGACAGGTGATGGTAGATGCGGTTTGCCCTTAGAGCATCTCTAAATCATTCGGTTTGCGGCACAATTTCCTTTCTGCTACGAAAAATGCAGTCTGTCGGGGAGCGCGGTCGTCGTTTTCGGCCATAGCGTGATGGAGTTGGGGGATGGGAGCGCGCACTGTAGAGTGGGCCAATCTCTATGTGTCTGAGAAAGGACGTCTCAGCAGGCTGATCAACCGCATCGTCTCCAATCCCGCAACGGCTGAGGATCTCGTGCAGGACACGTTCGTCAACGTGATCGGTGCACCGCAGAGCCGGGAGATCCGTGACGATAAAGCCTATCTCTCCCGAATAGCCAGAAACCTAGCGGTAGATCAAAAGCGCCGAGAGCGGCGCTTTGTCGATCTCAAGGAAGAGGATTTTTTCGCGCTGGTCGATCCCTCACCGTCACCTCAGGTCATTGCGGCTGACCGTCAAGCGCTGCTGATCACCATGCAGGCAATGTCTGAACTTCCTGAGCGTACCCGCAAGGCCTTGGAAATGCATCGTCTCGGCGACCATACATTGGTGCAGATCGGGAAGATTCTGGGTATCTCGACATCGCTCGCCGGACGGCTTGTGCTCGACGGATATCGCATCGTTCACGAGCGGTTGCGCGCAGCTGGTGCGGTCTAGTCCGCTGACGCGTGTGGAAATCGAGCTGGCTTCTCCGTCATAGGTATGTAGGCCGCGTTCCGGTGGCGACTGCCGTCCGTCTGAAAACCTGGTACCGCGTCGACCGCATACGACTGCCATGTCCGACGAAAACGATGATCTCTGGAACGAAGCCATGGCCCTGCTGCTACGATGGCAGGCCTCGCCCGACGATAAGGATCTGCGCGAGGAAATTCTCTCATTCTGCGCTCAAAGCGAGGCTCACCACGCTGCTTGGAACGGTGCCAAGCGTCTCTATCGGCTCACGGGCGAAGCGACTGGAGCCGAGACGCCCGACCAGAAGCGCCGGAGGTCTCGTGCAGTCACAAGGCGCAAAGTTCTTGCTGGTGCCGGTGTTTTCATAGCTGGTGCTTCTGTTCTCGAAGGGCCACGTATTTGGCGACGCTGGGGCGCCGATATGATCTCTGGCATCGGCCAGATTGAACAGCACCGACTCCCCGACGGCAGCCGGATAGTGCTCGGCCCTGACAGCGTTCTCGAGCTCGCCGTGTCATCAAGATCCAGATCGATCAATCTCATCGAGGGCATGGCCCTGCTTGAGGTTGCGAGTGAACAGTCCGGGCCTTTCCAGGCGAGAACGGGTGATATCGTAGCGACGGCAAGTGCCGGCATGTCGTTCGAGATTAGACAAAACGGCGGCCGTTCACTGGTCGGTGCCGATAAAGGTAAAATCCTGATCGACGTCGCAGGGCAGCCCCGTAGCACTCTTGCCAACGGAGAATGGCTGGCCACGGAAGCAGACAGCCCGAATAGTCGCAGAGGCCACCGGGATGCCGATCATATTGCCGCCTGGCGCCAGCACCTGCTTGTGGCGGAGCAGGACCGCGTGGATTCGATCGTCGCGGAAATATCCCGGTGGCAGTCGGCACGTGTCGTCATCGGACAGACCAACCTGGCGACGTCGCGCGTAAGCGGGCTGTACGATCTCACGGATCCGCGCGCCGCATTGGCAGCAGTTGTCGAACCATATGGCGGCCGCGTTCGCGAAATCACGCCCTGGCTCATCGTACTGAGCACTATTTGAGACGCTCCGAATATTTCTTGACTATTTTTGTAGAAAATTCCGTCGCAGATCCGTCGACACATCAGGAGCCGCGCTGCAGGGGATAATTACGCGCGGCACTCGTGTATCTATGGAGTTGGAGTGTACTATGCGTAATTCGGGACCGGGCAGCGAGGGGCGCTCAGCTTGGGGATGTGCGCTCGCTGCAGCGATGATGCTGTCATCATCATTTGTAGCTGGCGACGCAGCGCTGGCTCAGACAGCTCAATCGACATCGGGCAGCACGCGCAATTTCTCGGTTCCAGGGGGTTCATTGGCCCCGGCTCTCGTTGCGTTCGGAAAGCAAGCTGGCGTGCAGGTGAGCTATGTGCCGTCTCTGGCGGCTGGACTAACGACGTCCGGGATCAACGGCACACTCCCGACGAACGCAGCGCTATCCCAGATCCTCGCCGGGACAGGGCTTTCCTTCAAGGTGAGCGGCTCCAAAACCATCGTCATTGAAGGGGCTGGTGGTGGCAACACGGCCGCTGCAGCCGAGCCAGGCGCCATATCTCTCGACACGATCGACGTGTCGGGCGGCGGTGCCGGGGCCGCAGCCGAACTGCCGTACCAAACGCCGGGCTCCAACGCTTACATCTCGAGCGAGACGCTTGATCGCGTGCCGGCAATGACCGCCTCCGACATGTTCAAGAACACGCCAGGCGTGCTTGGAAATTCCAGTCATAATGGCCCTCAGTTGGACCTCAACATTCGCGGTATCCAGGGCATGAACCGCGTCAAAGTCATGGTCGAGGGCACGCAGCAGGATTCAACGCTGCACCGGGGCTACAACGGTCCTGACAACCGATCCTATGTCGACCAGGATCTGATCAGCGGTATCACGATCGAAAAGGGACCGGGGACGGGTCCGTATGGATCAGGCACCACGGGTGGCGTCGTCAACATGCAGACCCTCACTCCCGATGACATCCTGCTCGATGGCAAGACCTACGGCATGCGTCTGAAGGGCGGGGTGATCGGAAACACCGCCGATCCAGCTCCGGTCGGAACGCGAGCCGCCGATAGCAGTCTTGATCGGCCTGGTCTGTTCGATTTCAGCAATGCTTCGGGATCGGCCAGCGCAGCGTTTGCCTACCGCGACGACAATTACGAGTTCGTCGCAGCTGCGGCGAAGCGGCGGCTCGGCAATTATTTCGCCGGTGAGAATGGTCCCGCGACGTTCCTCCGCTACATCGATCGTCAATACCATCAGCCGCCATACAATATCCCCCCGACGGTGGAGGGCTACTCCCGCATCCGACCCGGTGCCGAAGTGCTCAATTCCTCGGAAGATACGACCTCGACGCTGCTCAAGGCGAAGTTCAAGTTCGGCGACGGCCAGTCGATTGAGGTGGGTCACATCGGATATGAGAGCACTTATGGCTATATCTACCCGTACGATACCCGCTACACCACATCAGCATTTATCCAGGAACCGCTGAGCAGCGCCGAAAGCGATCGTGTCTACGCTCGCTACCGCTGGAAATCGGCCACCAATCCGCTCATCGATTTCTCGGCCAATGCCTGGCGGACGGAAGGTACCGAGACGACACGAGGCGTCAATCGCATCCCGTGGCCGCACTCCGATATCTCGGCCTACGGCTTCGAGGTGTGGAACAAGTCGCGCGTCGATAGCGCAGCCGGGCATTTCCTTTTTACTTACGGCGCCGAGCACTCGCAGTCCGAGATTACTCAGTATCCTGGTGATGAGCTTTATGGCTTCGGCGGCAAGCGAGAGGTGAGCGGAGCCTTTCTCAACGGCAAGTGGACGCCGATCGATCTCGTGACTTTCAACGCCGGCATTCGTTACGACCAATTCGAAACATCAGGCGTGTCACGCGTGTGCCCCGTCAATCCCAACAACTGCGACTACGAGCCGTCAGGCAATACGGGATCGGGCTTCAGCCCCACGGCTGGAGTCACGGTCGAACCCATCGAGGGTTTCCAGCTCTTCGCTCAATACACCGAGGGGTATCGGCCACCGAGCATTCGTGAATCGATCGGCACCACGCAGAGCGGTATCGTGCCAAATCCGGAACTCGATGCCGAGCAGTCGAGAGGATGGGAATACGGCGCCAACTTGCTCAAGCGCGATATCGTCACGAACGGCGACAGGGCCCTGTTCAAGCTCGCCTACTTCGATACCTACTACACCGATTACATCTCCTACGAGTTGAACGCGGCCTCCAAGCCGCAGTTTCAGAACAGCATGAACGTCACGATCAAGGGATGGGAGATATCTGGCTCCTACGACGCGGGCGTGGTGTTCGCCCAGGGTAATGTTACGCTCTACGACAAGATCGAATACTGCTCTGCGATCAATCCGGCCGTCGTCTGCAATAGCTTCCTCGGCGGAATCGGAGTTTACGCGGGTGTGCCCCCCGACTATTCCGGATCGGTTACGGCGGGTGTTCGTCTGTTCGACCAAAAGCTGACCCTCGGCGGCCGCGCGTTCTTCTTCGGGCAGCGGGCGACAGGGATCGAAGGGCCGAATGGCGCGACGCACAGCAACTACGCCATTTGGCGACCCGATACTATCTTCGACGCTTTCGGCAGTTATAAGATGAACGAGAACATGGAGTGGGCCGCGAGTGTCGAGAATGTCTTAGACCGCTACTACCTGGAGCCTCTCGCTCTCGCCCGCACACCATCGCCGGGCCGTACATTGCGCGCCAGCCTGACCATGAAGTATTGAGAGAGGCAATCACTCGCAACCTTCAAGGCGGAACAGGATGCGGTGTTACGGTCCTGAAGGAATTGGACGCGCTGCCGCGTGTGCGCATCCTTTATCAACATCTGGAGCACAGGGAACGATGCCGCACGTCTCAGGATGGGCATCCGCTTTACGTGGATGAACATCATCTCAGTGCATATGGAGTGCAGATTCTTGCAGGCCTGCTCCAACAAGCGCTCACTGCCGGTTCCTTGAGCGAGGAAGTGGTGGGACGCGTCGAGCAGCACGTGAACTCGTCGATTGACTGAGTGCATCCGTCAGCGATTCTTCGTGCGCCATGGCTGGAGAGAATTTGCGAGCAGGCTCATGTTGCTGGATCGCAACGGCGCCTGACAAACAATGCGCGAAAATCAGGATAAATCTCCGGCAACGATGCCGGGCGCACCCGTTTCTTCCTCACCCCGAAAAAGCAAGGATTCCAAAGATTAAACTGTACTTTCTTGGTATAGTTTCTGCCAGAGCCTAGAAGGCGCGACCTAGACACGCTCTAATCTATTGTCGTTGAACGATTTTTTTGACTGCGCTAACAGCTGGTTACTTGGTGGCGTCCGTCCCGCGCAGGCAGACAAGAGCTGGCGCGCAGAGATTAGAGTAGAGTTTTGTGTCACGCTCGATCCCATTGGACTCTGAGTCGTTGCTCAATCGGGCAATCGAACAACACTACGAAGAGATCAAGGCTGCTGTTCGCAGAACCGGCCACTCAAATGACAGCGCCGTTGACGTTGTCCATGAGCTCTATGTTCGGCTGGCGGAGAAACCGGATAGCCTGAAGGCAACGCGGTCCGTCTATGCATTTCTGGCTCGCGCGGCCGTCAATCTCGGCATCGACAAACTGCGAAGAGAGGGACGGGAAAGACGGTTGTTCTCCGGAACCGAAGCAGAGGCGATGGCGGTTGCCGCGGATACGCCAGCTCCGGACCACGGTCTGGAAGTACGTGTGCGGCTCGCGGTTCTGCGCGAGGCGATCCTGGAATTGCCCAGCCGGCGGCGTGCAGTCTTCATCCTACATCGACTACATCAAATGGATCCGGATACGATCGCCAAGCGGCTGCGGATCTCCCGCAACATGGTCGATCGGCATCTCCGCCGCGCTCTCCTCCATTGCCTCGACCGTCTGGCCGAGTTGGATTGAACCGTCCTAAATTGTCTCTCTCGTTCGTCTCTTAGAGAGAGGTCCGCCACCATCGTCGACGCAGGTAGCCTGGATGTCGAAAGCTGAGACTGCGAAAGCGCGTCGCCGCCGGGAGGAAGCCGTCGACTGGGCGTTACGCAATCGAGAAGCGGAGCAACTGCCCGAGGCGGCAGCCGAATTTGAGGCGTGGTGCGCGCGCGATCCAGCCAACAAAGCCGCCTATGATGAAGCTAATCTGCTGCTGACCGATGCGCGCTCCGCGATCCTCAGCGACAGTGAGCTGGCAGCAAGCGATCCGCAGCCGGAGCGGCCGATCGCTCCGAAGATCGTCGGGGCGGTGGCGGCCATCGCTGCCGCTACGGGCATTTTCTTCGCTCTGGACGGCCCGATGCGATTGCGGGCGGACCGGATCGCGGGTATCGGCGAGACACCGGTCATTCAACTTGCAGACGGATCGACGGTTCAATTGAATGCGACATCAGCCGTCGCGTTCGATCTCGATGGAACGCGGCGCGTCGTGAAGCTCCTGCGCGGCGAAGCCTACTTCCAGATAGCCAAGGATCCGCAACGCCCGTTCGTGGTCGAAGCGATGGGAGGTGAGACGACCGCACTCGGAACAGCCTTCAATGTGCGCTTGTCGGATACGACAACGGACGTCGTTGTGACGCAGCATCGTGTCAGGATTGCCCCCCGGAACAGGCCGGCGGGCGTCGAGGTCGGTGAAGGACAAGGCGTGGAATACTCCGTTGACGGCCGGATTGGTGCGGTCGGAACGCGCGATCTCGCTGCCGACTTGGCGTGGCGTCGCGGCCAGCTCGTCGTTGACAACGTGCCTCTGGAAACCGTCGTCGGTGAAATCGCCCATCACTTCCGGGGACGTATCATGATATTGCCGGGCGCTGCGAACCGCCGTGTCAGCGGCACGTTCACAATCTCCGATCCGCAGGCGGCGTTCGCTCTGATTCAGAGCTCACTTGGTGTCAGCGTGCAGCAGTTCGGCCCGGTCGTCTTCATCAGCGATTGATGACAGGTCACAATCTGACGCCTACATTCCTGATTATTTTTGTCGAGATAGTCCCAGCCCGCCTTCTTCATTCGTCTACCGACTGAGCGCCCCCGATGCAGGTGAGTTTCTGGGGGCTGCAATGTAGGGCGTAGGGTAGGGGGTTGAGTATGACAGACGACACGACGGCGTTCGCGCGAGGTGGGCTCTATCGCGCTTTATCCGCCGCATTGATGGCGGGTACGCTTCTTTCCACGGCACATTTCGGTGCAACGGTTGTGCAGGCGCAATCATCCCAGCCGCAATCGGGCGTCATCAACATTCCGGCCGGGCCGCTGACGCCAGCTCTCAATCGGCTTGCGGCTCAGACCGGGCTCCAGATTCTCTATGATGCCAGCCTCGCCGCTGGCCGTACGACAAACGGGGTGACCGGGGCAACTACGCCCAATCAGGCGCTTTCTGCACTGTTGAGCGGGACAGGAGTTACATTCCGCTACACCAGCGCCAACACGGTGACCATCATTGATCCCAACAGCGCTGGCAGTGCGACTGTCGACGGCGCGATCCCGCTGGATACGATCGATGTTTCGGGGGGTGGAGGTGTATCGGCTGCTGCCGATCTTCCCTATCAAAGCCCCGGATCATCCGCTTACATTTCAGGCGAGCAGATCGAGCGTGTTCCGCCCATCAATCCTGGTGACATGTTCAGGTCGACGCCAGGTGTGATCGCCGCAGGCAACCGCGTTGGTCCGTCGATGAATCTCAACATCCGCGGCCTGCAAGGCAAGGACCGCGTCGCCGTCATGGTCGATGGCACGCGGCAGTCGAACAATTCCTACCGCGGGTATCAAGGCAGCCGCAACGAGGTCTATGTCGATCCGGATTTTCTCGGCGGCATTGAAATTACCAAAGGACCTTCAAGCGAAGCTGGTGGCATTGGCGCCATGGGCGGCGTTGTCAATATGCGCACGCTCGAAGCCGAAGACATCGTCGGTCCTGGGCAGACAACCGGCACACGTTTGAAGGTCGGGCTTGGCTCCAATACCATTGACCCGCCCCCGGCCGGCACGCAGGTCATGCGCGATAAAGATGATGAACACGCATTCGGAGATGCTTGGTCGGGCAGCGTCGTCAGTGCTGCGAAGCAGGAAAACTACGATCTTTTGTTCGGATTCGCCCGTAGGACCACCGGCAACTACTTTGCCGGCACGAAAGGTACCGAGATCTACTACGATAAGGATTTTCAAGGAAACCCGCGGCAAAGGGAAGTATCGCCCTTCAAGCACGGCGACGAGGTGTTCGGAACCTCGCAAAGCGTGATCTCGTTCATTAGCAAGGGCAACGTGAAATGGGGCGACGGCCACAAGCTGGAGACCGGCTATATCTACTACAATAATAACTATGGCGAACTGAACGAAACGGCGCTGGCATTCTCTGTCGGAACAGGTATCCGCTTTCCCGCCGCGCAGCCGTACATCGCGGAGACTACTACACATACGCTGCGCGCCAGATACGCTTACGATCCAAGCGGCAATGACCTGATTGCGTTTAAAGCGGGATTGTGGGCGACGGACGTGAAGACGATCAACGAGCCTGCCGAAAAGAGCATCCGCACCTATGGCGGGGATATTTCCAATCGCGCTAGATTCGATACCGCCTTCGGCCAGTTTGTGGTGCTCACAGGAGCGGAGGCCATCCTTGAGCATGGAGCAGCCGACCCTGGGGGGCAGAATGTCGACCTGAGCAACCCCGTCAGTGAGCCCAAGGGCGAACGCCAGATGCTGGGCGCTTTCACGCGCACAACATGGCAGCCGACAAAATGGCTCACGCTTGATGCCGGCCTGCGCTTCGACCGATACGAGGCCATTCCCGACAATCCGGACTATTCACATAAGCAAGGCGAGCGGGCCAGCCCATCAGCATCGATCACTCTGACCCCATTGGATGGATTACAGCTGTTCGCCTCCTATGTCGAAGGCTGGCGTCCACCGAGCCTGCGCGAGACGACAGCAGGGGCGCCGAACAATTATCTTCTGCCTAATCCTGATCTCGATCCGGAGATTTCCAAAAACGTGGAGTTTGGCGTGAATGTGCTGCGCGGCGACGTTCTGATGGCTGGCGACCAGGTCCGTTTCAAGGCCGTCCGGTTTCACAACAATTATCAGGACTACATCGTGCGCGGGCAACCACCCGGGTCTCCCGGATATACGTGGATCAATATCGATCGCGCCGAGTTCGACGGCTACGAGGTTTCTGGCGCCTATGACGTCGGGTTTGCCTTCCTGGAGGCCGGGTTTACAAAATATGACAAGGCTGAATTCTGTCAGAACGAATGGTGGACCGGCAACGTTTGCAATGCGAATGGCGTCGGCCAGGATTATGGGATCCAGAACATGCCGCCGGAATATTCGGGGAATATCACCGCCGGTGTACGGCTGCTTGACCGACGCCTGACGCTCGGTGCCAGCGCTTATTTCTTCGGCGAGAAGCTCGGCGGTTACCAGCAGGCTCCGGACTCGACCGTAGCGCCCGTCTACTATACGGCCAATACCATCGTAAACCTGTTCGGGAGTTATCAGTTCGAAGAGCGCGCCAAGCTCGACTTCAGCGTGGAAAATATTGCTGACCGCTACTATGTCGAACCGCTTGCAACCGGTGTCATTCCGTCCCCGGGACGAACCGCGCGGTTCAGCCTGACTCTGCAGTTCTGATTATGATCTGCTTCTGCCCTCCCCCGCACTCGCGACCCTGCCTCTCCAACTCGGGTGGATCGATATGATGATGGAGGTCATTCGCGAATACTGGCGCCGCGTCTTCCATTTCTCGCCGTTTACAGTCTGGTTCAAACCTTACAGGGCAGCCTGCGATGGTCCTGCCCCTCGCACAATGCAATCCAACAGCACGGAGTCCCGGGACTTTCCCAGTCTCAGTGCAGACCGTTGCGCGTTATGGTGACGAGGAGACGCTTTTTTCCAAGATTGCTCCTTCGCCAGAGCATCATCCGTTCGGTCCGGATGGGCGAGTGCTGATCGCGGCAAAACCGGTCAGCGGAGCGATCAGTGTTTGAGAACGAGCGCACCGGACGACATGCGCTCGTTCTCCCTCTTCACAGGAACCTAGGGCTTGTTTCCCGGTTAAGCAGAGGCCGTCCAGCGGTACGGCGACAAGCGCGCGCGGGGATTGCGTCGTCGGCTCGTGTCAGCAGCGTTCTCAGCGCGTCGTACCTGTCCGATGGGATTAGGCCCAAGGCGCAACCCGCGACCTTGGCATCGAGTTCAACCGGGCGCATCGGGCGGGCGATACTGCCACGCACTTTCGCGACCGTTGTCAGCTAGCGTCGGCCACCCGTAAGCAGGATGGACATTTCGCTGTCTCTGCGAGGCTCCGCTCCCTCTGCAGGCCAGGTCTTCATTTCAATACGCCGCATCACCCCCTGAGCTTCTGTCCGTTCCAAGCCTTGTTTCGTGAAATCCGCCAGCCGCAAACCCGGTCGTTCCGTTCCGAAACTCACGTCCACATGCCAGCCGTCGTCGCCAGGGCGATCTCGGCGATGGAAAACGGATCGGAATGGTCCCAAGGACCTTGGGTGCGAGCCAGCGTCCTTCGCCTGCTAATTGATCATAAGCGCGGTGGAAGAGCGGGTCGTCGGCCATAGGCTACTCTCTCAGCAAGCAGAGTTCCCTGAAGTCCAAGGCCAATGGGCGGAATGTTGACACGATGGATCCACTGCGCTTACTCTGATCAATATACAGAACGATGTTCATATATGTGAACGATACAAATAGCATGAACAGCGCCGTCAAATCTGCCGCCCGAGTCTTGGATGTCCTTGAACTGCTGTCGCTCGCGCAGGAGCCGATGGGTGTAAGCGAGTTGGCGCGCAGCCTCGACATCCCCAAGAGCAGTGCCTCCGGATTGCTGGAGACACTTCGGCAGAGGGGATACGTGGTCAGGAGTGGAGCGAGATATCAGTTGGCGGAACTGTTGCGGCGGGACGGCTGGATTGGTGGCGAATTTGCGCACCTCGTGAGGATCACGCGCCCCGTTCTCGAAAGCGCCGTCGCGCGGACGGGCGAAACCGCCTTCATAGGAATTATGACGCCCAACAGGGCAATCCGCTACATCGATAAGGTCGTGAGCCCGAAGGAGGTCAGATACGACGGTGGGCTGACACACGAACGCCCTGCGTACTGTACGTCGATCGGCCAAGTGTTGCTCGCCAGCCAGTCCGATGCCGCGATAGATTCTTATCTGCGTACCGTCCAGCTCAAGAAAGTGACCCCCACAACAGAGACCGACCCGGACAAACTGCGCGCCATTTTGCAAAGGGTCCGCGAGGTTGGTTACGCTGAAAGCCGTGACGGTCACGTTGAGGGCGCGTCCGGCGTGGCAGCCCCGCTTGAAGGTCCCAATGGGCGTGTGATCGCAGGCATTACGCTTGCTGCGCCATCAAGCCGCTTCTCACAGATGTACGAGGAAATGGTCCGCGAGACGCTTCGAGCGGCCGCAGAGGTCACGAAGGCTTTGCGGACCATGTCCGGGGCCGATTTGCCGGAAACAACCGATGACTGACCAGCGATAACGGGAGGAACAGACTGCATGAGTTCAAAGACGAAATTTGGCCCTTCGGAGATTTTTGGGATCTTGCCGCCGCTGACCACTCCCTTCACCACCGATGAGCAGATTGACGAAAAGGGGCTGCGGGCCCAGGCGCGTTTCATGATGGACCAGGGTGTGCACGGCATCGTTTCAGGTGGCAGTGCCGGTGAGGGCTTTGCCCTTTCAACGGATGAACTTCGTCGAATCGTGTCCGTGACGTGCGAGGAGGTCGGAGATCGCATGCCTGTCGTCGCCGGCATTATCGTCAATAGCACCCGGCAGGCGGTGGAACGCGCCAAGGCTGTAGCCGATCTGGGTGTATCCGCCCTTCAGATCACGCCGGTGCACTACATTTATAAGACTGACGAAGAGTCTGCATTCCAACACTTCAAGACCGTTGCTGAAGAGGTCGGCATCCCGATCATCGTCTACAACGTCGTGCCTTGGAACTACATCTCGCCGAAGCTGCTCGTCAGGATGATGCGCGACATTCCTCAGGTTTTCGGTGTGAAGCAGAGCGCAAGCGACGTCAAGACGATGGCTGACCTGATGATCATGGCCGGTCCTGACGACCGGATTTACGCCGCGATCGACGCACTGCTTTATCCAACGTTCGCGCTAGGCGCCCATGGTGCCATCTCGCAAATCCTGTCGGCAGTCCCGGGACCCTGCGTGCAGTTATGGAACGCTGTGCAATCTGGTGACCATGTTCGCGCCCGCCAGCTCCATGAGAAACTGCTTCGACTCTGGAACACGATCTATTCCGATAACCGCGTTGCAGTGACGAAGTACGTGCAGACGCTGCAAGGCTGCCCGGGTGGCCTGCCTAGGGCCCCACTTCCAGAAGCAACGCCGGCACAAAAAGCCGCTGTGCGACAGCCCCTGGCCGATCTGGTCGGAGAAGACTGCCTGCAAAAGGCAGCGTGACGAAAAACAAAAAAGGAGGAACGCCTGATGATGACACATCTGCGGTCGATCTGTACCGCCCTCGTACTCGGGAGCGCCCTGATCGCAACGACCTCAGCGGCGCTAGCCGAGTGGCCCGAGCGTCCGGTTAATATGATCGTCCCCTGGTCAGCCGGTGGCGGCACCGACGCCACCGCGCGCATCATTTCGAAAATGCTGGAGGATGAGCTCGGCAAGCCGTTTCCGGTTATAAACCGAACCGGTGGCGGCGGGGTCGCGGGGCACACCGAAATCGCAAATGCCAAACCGGACGGTTATACGATCGGCGTGATCACGACAGAACTGTCCATGTACAAGCATCAGGGGGTGACGCCGCTAAGCTACGCGGACTTGGTTCCGATTGCACAGTACAACTCAGACTCTCCGGGGCTGATCGTACGCGCAGATGCCCCCTATAAGACGACAAAGGAGCTTCTTGACGCTATTCACGCCAATCCCGGCAAGCTGAAAGCGTCAGGCGCAAACCAGGGCGGTTTGCTGCATCTTGCGATGGTCGGGATGTTGAAGGCGGCCGGCATCGATCCGACAGCGGTCAAATGGGTGCCGACCCAAGGCGGTGCACAAGGGCTGGCGGAACTCACGTCGGATGGCGTTGATTTCGTCACTAATAGCCTGTCGGACGCCAAGACGCTGGTTGCAGCAGGTGAGGTGCGGCCACTTGCGACGATGGCCCCTGAGCGAGATTCCACATTCCGCGATGTTCCCACTTTGAAGGAATCGGCCGGCATCAATTGGACAATTGCCAACTGGCGCGGCATTGCCGGGCCAAAGGGTTTGTCTCCGGAAATAGTGGCCAAGCTCGGGAAAGCGCTAGAGAAAATTTGCCAGAGTACCGAGTTCAAATCGTTCATGGACAAGCGGGGCTATGCGGTGTCTTGCCTTGGTTCAGAGACATTCGGCAAATCGCTCGCCGCTAAGCAAGAGCAATTTGGCGATGCAATGAGAGCCGCCGGTCTCGTGAAATAGAGACGCCCGCAATTCAAAGGAGAAAATCCGGTGCGCATCAATGATGCTGTGATTGGTGCGGCCCTCACGTGCTTCTCGGTGGCATTGATCGCCTATAGCCTGACGTTTCCATCAATCCCCGGTCAGGAATATGGTCCCGGTCTGTTTCCCATTCTGATCGGGATCGGTCTTGCTAGCTGCGGTATCGGCTTGGTGGTCAAGGGGGTCGCGGATAGAAGAGGGAGGCCACTTATTCAGCTTCCAGACTGGGCACGTTCCCCGAGACTTGTCGTCAATTTCGCTCTCGGTATCGGGGGAGTTGTCTTTTACATGTATGCCGTGGACGTGCTGGGCTTTCTGCTCACGGCTTTCATAATCCTCGCGACGTTGTTCATCTGGCTGCGTGGCCGGCCCGTTTCTTCGCTGGTGTTCGCCACAACGATATCGCTGGCGACCCACATCGTCTTCCATAACGTCTTGTTGGTGCCGCTCCCGTGGGGGGTACTGCAGCCGATCGCCTGGTGAAATCTGATGGATACGTATCTGGTTGCGCTCGGGCTCGTTCTCTCTCCCGATGTGCTTTTGGTCATCGTTCTGGCTTCCGTTTTCGGCCTCATTATCGGCGCGATCCCTGGACTGACAGCAACGATGGCGACCGCACTGTTGGTGCCAATTACCTTTTTCATGGAGCCCGTACCGGCAGTCGCGGCGATCGTTGCGGCTTCGGCGATGGCAATTTTCGCGGGTGATATTCCGGCGACGTTACTGCGTATTCCAGGCACGCCCGGTTCCGCTGCCTATGTTGACGATGCCTTTTCGCTCACAACGCAGGGGAAAGCTGAGCTCTGTCTCGGTGTCAATCTCGTCTATTCAGCCCTTGGCGGTATTATTGGCAGTCTTGTGTTGGTCTTTGCGGCACCCAGTCTGGCCAAAATCGTAATCCGTTTCGGGACATTCGAGTATTTTTGGCTAGCGGTCCTCGGGTTGACTTGTGCCGTTTTCATTTCCTCTGCTTCGACGATCAAGGGTGTCGTTTCGCTGCTGCTCGGTCTTCTCGTATCGACGGTAGGAATTGGCGCGACGTCAGGCTTTCCGCGCTTCACCTTCGGAAATGTAGAGTTGATGGGCGGAATTAATTTCGTTCCCGCCATGATTGGAATGTTTGCTCTTGCAGAAATAATACGTATGCTAACAAAGCGCGGGACCAATGCCGAGATCTCGGTTCAAAGGATCGGAAACGTATTTAGCGGTATCGTGCGAACCTTTAGCCTCTATTGGCGCAATTTCCTCGGCGGCAGTGCTATTGGCACTATCATCGGCATTCTCCCCGGATCCGGAAGCACGCTTGCGACATACGTCTCTTACGCGCTAAGCCAAAAGCTTTCCAAGCATCCGGAGACCTACGGCAAAGGGGAACTGGAGGGAATTGTCGCCAGCACCTCGGCAAATAACTCCGCGCTTAGCGGCGCGTGGGTTCCGGCCCTGGTGTTCGGTATCCCTGGCGATGCCATTACGGCCATCGCTATCGGAGTACTTTACATCAAAGGAATGAACCCCGGCCCGACAATCTTCATCAACGATCCGCAATACGTCTATGCAGTTCTGATGTCCTTTTTCGTCGCCAACATACTGATGATCCCGCTCGGCTTTGCCTTCATCAAATGCTCGCGTTCGATCCTGAGAGTTCCAACCACGATTCTCGTGCCGACGATCCTTCTTCTGTCGATCGTGGGCGCCTTCGCGATTAATAACACCGTCTTCGACATCGGCGTCATGTTGATTGCGGGCCTCGTCGCCTATTTTATGGAGGAGAATGGATTCCCGATCGCCCCGGCTATCCTCGGGTTATTGCTCGGCACACTGGTGGAGGAGAGCTTCCTGACATCCATGATTAAGGCTGACGGCAACCTGTTGGCGTTTTTCGATCGTCCCGTTGCTGCAGCTCTTGGATGTCTTGTCCTGGCGCTCTGGTTTGTACCTTGCCTCGTTAGAGGCGCTCGGCTTGTGATTTCATGGCGGGGAGCTCCCGCTGGTTGATGCTACTGTCGGCAAGCTGATTAACAGTACTTGATCATCGTTGCCGTGATTGGCAAAAAGGGTATTGTATATTGCTTGCGCGCTGGCCTGCCCTAAAGGTTGGCTTACCACAGCCCCTCGAAGCGCCCTCCAACCACCCGTGTGTAGCGTGTTGTATGCTTCACTTCTCGGTGGCCGAGATAATCTTGGATCAATTTCAGGTCCTGCCTTGCAAAATATTTATTCTGTAAAATGTTGCCAACGGACGCCGAGGTCTCGGGCTACCTCTTTCGGAATGGCACCACGCTTTCTTCCGCTGCTGGCGGAACTGACGATCGTGGCAGAATCTCCGGGCGGAAACGTTCAATTAGCTTCAGATAGTCCCTTACCACTGTCGGCATCATCTTCTCGTATCCGCCAGCGCACAGGGCCTTGGAGTGCACCGGCATTCCCTATCTCATCGAAGCCGAGGTGCCGATCGCATTGCTTGAACCACATGGCGGCCTGAGTTTCAGCACGTCGGCTCAGGCGCAGGCGCGCCGGACGACTAACCGGCAGAGCCGACGACCGTATTCGGATGAAATCTTCTCTGGCTCGGTTACCGGCCGACGAGTCTGACCCTTTGCAGACACTCCCGGGGCATGGTAGCGGTGACCCTCATGATGCATTGCACAATCAGCTGAGGTTGTCAGATTGGCCACATGACCGGCGGTCCGCTCAGCATTCTCGTTATCGATGAAAACCGTATCCGTGCCGCGATCATCGAAGCCGGCCTGCGTGAGGCTGGGCACGACCATGTAACCCTCGTCCACGACATCACGGGTATCGCCCGGCAAATTGCCGAGATCGAACCCGACGTGATCGTCATCGATCTGGAGAACCCCAATCGCGACATGCTGGAGAACATGTTCCAGCTCTCGCGGGCCGTGAAGCGGCCGATCGCGATGTTTGTCGACAGGTCGGACGCTGTCTCGATTGAGGCGGCCGTCGACGCGGGAGTATCTGCCTATGTCGTCGATGGGCTGCGCAAGGAGCGGGTGAAGCCGATCCTCGAGATGGCAATCAGCCGGTTCAACGCGTTTTCGCGCATGGCGCGGGAGCTCGAGGAGGCGCGCAGCGAACTCGCAAACCGCAAGCTTATCGATCGCGCCAAAGGCATCCTGATGAAATCGCGCGGGCTTTCTGAAGAGGCGGCCTATGCCCTGCTGCGCAAGACGGCGATGAATCAGAACAGAAAGATCAGCGATATTGCCCAGAGCCTGATAACGGCGGCGGGGCTGCTGGAGCCGGAGCCGGGGGAAGAGACATGAGCGAACCTCATCGCATCACGGCTGGATTTCTGCCGCTCCTGGACAGCGCGTTGCTCGTTGTCGCCCGCGAGAAAGGCTTCGCCAGAAAGGAAGGCGTCGATCTCGTGCTGGTCCGCGAGAATTCTTGGGCCAGCATTCGCGATCGCCTCGCCGTCGGGCATTTCAACGTCGCACACATGCTGGCGCCGATGCCGATTGCCTGCAATCTTGGACTCAGCCCGCTCGCCGCGAGAACAATTGCGCCGATGGCACTCGGCCTCGGCGGCAATGCCGTGACGGTGTCGCTCGATGTCTGGCGATCGATGCGAAACCATGGCGCGGCAACCGATTTCAACCCGGTTTCGACGGGCGGCGCTTTGCGCGAGGTGATTGTCGAGCGCGCGAGGAACGGCGGGCGTCCCTTGCATTTTGCTGTTGTCCATCCGCATTCGGGGCACAATTACGAGCTGCGGTATTGGCTCTCCGCCTCTGGCATAGATCCCGACGCGGACATCGATATCGTCATCCTCCCACCGCCGTTCATGGCGGATGCACTGGCGTCCGGCCACATCGACGGCTATTGCGTGGGTGAACCTTGGAACACCGCCGCGGTAGTGAAGGCAGTCGGCAGGATTGTCACGGTCAAAGCTGCGATCTGGAAATCCAGCCCTGAAAAAGTGCTCGGTGTCGCGGCACCGTGGGCCGAAGCAAACCAGGAGGCTCTGTCGGCGCTGTTGCGAGCCCTCTACAGCGCCGCCCAGTGGTGCGGCACGCCAGCCAACCACGACGAGCTGGCACTGTTGCTCTCGAGTCAGATCTATGTCGACTGCCCCGCCGAATGGTTGCTGCCTGCTTTGCGAGGCGTGATCGCCGCAGGCGAAGGTGAGAACGTCGCCGTCGCGGACTTCTTCGTGCCACACGCCAAGGCCGCCACCTTTCCGTGGAAGAGCCATGCACTCTGGTTTTACAGCCAGATGGCGCGATGGGGACAGGTGACGGCGAGCGCCGCTCATGAGGAGATCGCGCGAAGCACATATAGACCCGACCTTTATCGCGCTGCGCTCAAGGTTTTGGGCGTCGCGCTTCCGGGTGCCAACGCCAAAGTGGAAGGCGCGCTTCAGTCGGCGACGCCCGTAGGCTCGGCTGGCGCCAGCCTCGTTCTCGGACCAGACGGCTTCTTCGATGGAAAGGTCTTCGACCCTGAAAGGATCGGCGATTATCTCGCGGGCTAGATCTGAATTGCAGCGCGAAAACTAGTAACAGTCCGGTTGTGCAATGCACAGTATTTGAGCGTTGTCCGGCTAAATCCTAGTCAAGCATTGGCCTCGCAATCAACGGCGCATTTCCAACGAAACGCGGACAACATACTGATTTTTGAGAGAATAATCGCGATATGAATTGATTGGCACGCTTCGTGCTTTTGAAGGTGCCAGACCCACTGATGGGTCACGAAATCTGCGTCCAATGACGGGCGCACCAGGCAAAGCTGCCGATCGGATTCTTGCGCGCCACCGGATGGAGGGCGCGGAGGAGCGGTCGGCAGCTTTTTTGTTTTCAGCCACTGCGCGGTGACAGGCCATTACGCTTCATGCGCGTGCATGGGATGCGGCGTGCCTGAAAGGCGCGGCAGTTGCACTGGCTGCCGCCGACAACGACGAAGAAGCCGCCGCCTTCGAAGCCGCTGCGCGCAAAGCAGGTGCCGCCTGCAATGTCATCGACAAGCCAGCTTACTGCCCTTTCCAGTTCGGCTCGATCGTCAATCGTTCGCCTCTGATGGTCGGGATCTCGACCTCAGGCGCGGCGCCCATCTTGGCGCAGGCCGTACGCCGACGCATCGAGACTCTTCTGCCTCCCTCTCTCGCTGACTGGGCAGCCTTGGCCCACAAGCTGCGCGACAGTGTCGCCGAGCGTCTGACGCTTGGCGCCAGCCGTCGCGCTTTTTGGGAAAGGCTGGTCGACCGTGCTTTCCAGCATGCGCCGGACGGCGCGGCGGCAGATGATCTCGGCAGGCATATGCTGGCGACGGCGGACGAGGACCGGCGAGGTCACGTCACCTTTGTCGGCGCCGGTCCCGGAGACGCGGAGCTCCTGACGCTGAAGGCCGTGCGCGCCTTACAGGCCGCCGACGTGATCCTGTTCGACGATCTCGTTTCGGACGAGGTGCTCGAACTGGCGCGTCGCGAAGCCAAGCGGATCCTCGTCGGCAAGCGCGCCGGTCGATCGAGCTGCAAGCAGCACGAGATCAATGAAACGATGGTGAAACTGGCGCGTGCCGGCCGGCGCGTCGTGCGGCTCAAGTCGGGTGACCCCATGATTTTCGGGCGCGCCGGCGAAGAGATCGCAGTGCTGGAGGCAGCCGGGATCGGATACAATGTCGTACCTGGCATCACGGCGGGACTCGCCATGGCTGCGGCGTTGGGTATCTCGCTGACCCACCGCGATCATGCCAAATCGGTTCGCTTCGTGACGGGTCATTCGAAGGCGGGCGGATTGCCCGAAGACGTCGACTGGCGTGCCATAGCCGATCCATCGGCGACGACAATTTTTTACATGGCCGGGCGAACGGCAGGCGATATTGCCAGTCGGCTCATCGAAGCGGGCCTATCGCCGCTCACACCGGCAGTGGTCGCAGCGGCAATCGGGCGCGCGACCGAACAGTTACAGACGACTGACCTGGCGGGTCTACAGCGATCGATGGCCGACATTGATGCAACGCTGCCAATTTTGATCGGGGTCGGTGAGGCATTTCGAAAGCCGAGGGACGTCGATGCGTCCTCTCCCGGGCTAGAAAATAAGACTGCCTTCTCTCAGACCGCTGGTAATGGCTGGGCTCAAGGTTGATATTGTTATCGCGACGCCGATGCTCTTTGCCACCGTCATGCAACTGGGCACGCAACGCAACGGGCGGATGCTACTAAATGTCCCCTCATGATCCGGTCCACTGCCACCTGCCGCGCAGGCCTTCGCCGGGATCGATGGCCACCGGCACCATCCGGCTTCAGGCCTAGCAGGATTGACGCCTGCAAGGTGTTGGTATCTGGTACTCATCGACCAGGATGTGATCGAACGGGCTGCCGACCTCGCGCGCCAGTTCCGGCACCGTCATCAGTTCGGCCCAATACAGCAGCAGGTCGTCGTAATCGAGCACCTGCTGGCGCTGCCTGGCGGCGACGTAAGCCTCACAACGCCCGCAATTCTTCTTCCCACTGGGCGCACGCCGCACCGGTGGGGCTTTGTCCCTGCTGACATGCGGCTGGCGGACGTTGATCCTGACGTGCTATTCACTCCGCCGCATCAGCAGAGGCGCATAGACGATCACAAAGCCACCGAATGCTGCAACCCAAGCTGTCGCCGACAGGTGCAGCATCGGTTCGCGCATCACATCGAACGCTGCTGCGATGCGGGTCAGCGCGGCGATGATCGCGGCCAGGTAGATGAGTTGAACCGGGCGTGAGGCTGTGAGCTGCCGTCCGGTATGGCCGAGGCTGGCACGGGTCATCACGGCAAGCGTCATTACGCCGATGGCGCCGACTGTCCAACCGTGTAGCGCGCCGGTTGGCGCAACGAGGCCCGGCTGAAAGATACCGAGCGCCAGAAGCACAAACCCAATGGGGATGAATGCGTAGGCGATGTGCAGGATCAGCACCAGCGGTTCCGCGGCTGTGCGCTCGCCGGCCCAGCGGGTGAGCCGCGCGGTGTTCAAGATCGCGGCAAGGAAAGCCAATCCTGCTGTTACCAACGTGTCGGGCACGATCACCCAGCTGATGAGTGCGACACCACTTGCCGCCAGCACCGCCATATCGAAACGGCCGAATGGCACGGGGAGGTGGCCCGGTCCCAGTCGGGCGAGCCAGTTGCGCGTGAAGCTTGGTATGATGCGACCGCCGATCAACATGATCAGCAGAACAGCCGCACCGATGCCGAGCCGGATCCCCTCGCCATTGCCGATGCCGGCGACGGCTTCCAGATGGAACAACGCATTGCCGATCAGCAGCAGGACAACGCCAGCCAGAACCTTCAGGTTGCGTGTGTTGTTTCCAGCCACGATCTCACGCGCGGCGACAGCGACCACCGCGGCGAGGAAAGCCAGGTCAATCACCGCAGCGAATGCTGCCCCGATCCACAGCGAGACAGAGACGGCCAACCGGCCCACGACCCATATTCCGAACAGTATCGCCAGTCTCGTTCCCACAACCGGCAAGCGGCCTGTCCAGTTTGGCACGGCTGTCAGCAGAAAGCCCGCGACGATCGCCGGGACGTAGCCGTAGACCAGTTCGTGTACGTGCCATTCGATCGGACCGAATGCGCTTGGTAGCGTGATATGGCCGCTCAGCATTGGGAGCCAAAGCGCGACGGCGAGGGCCGCCCACAATGCCCCGAACAAAAAGAAGGGGCGAAAACCATAACTCAGCAAAGCCGGGCCGGTGAAAGCGCGGATCTGCGCGGCACTGCTGGTCATGTTGGCCTCCTATCCAGCCGCGACTTTCAGCAGATTTAAGGCTTTGCTGAATGGCAACGCGGTGTCGTCACGGCAGACGAGCCCGAGATGCCGGCACAGATTCGCACCGTCCTGGGGCATGTCGTCGAGGCGGTGCTCCGCTGCCAGATCGCCGACAAAACATCGCCAGCTTTCGAGATTGCCCCACGGCACTGCAACAAGCACCGGTACGTTGTGCTCGATGGCCTCAATGATCAGGGATCGGCAGCCGCCACCGTCACATTCCGTTTTGCCGAATTTGTTCACGACCACCAGATCGGGTTTTGACGCGAGCGCGCTGCGCGTCCGTGCGACTGCATTCAACAGAGCCTCGACATCCAGGCGGCAACCGCGCGCGCCTTCGCCGCGATCCTGTGAGATCGCCATCGTTTCTCCGGTGGACAATTCCTCCAGCAACATGTCGCATCGCGACCGGCCTGCACGCTCGACCTCGCGCTGGATGAGGCCCGCAAGCCGAAAGCCTTCCGTTGCGAGATGCGTGGCGATCCGATCAATGACCGGCGTAATGCGGAGGCCGTCGCCGTAGGTGATTGCAGTGATCAGCGTTGGAGGATGCAGGCGAGACATGAATGGTTATTCCAAGTGTTTCTGGTCGGTATCAGTGCTGGCTTCCGCCACATCCGCCGCCGCACGAGCATTGATCCGTTGGCTGCGATGATTGCTCGGCGGCGTCGCATCTCAGCGACCAGCGCAGCATCCGCTCCAGCGCCGCGTGCGCCGGGCGTTGGCTGCGCTCCATCGCTGTCATAAGGCTCAGCCAGTCCTCGTCGCTGGCCATGGCGGCGAACCGGCGGGCGGCGTTGGCGACATACGCGCCGGGGCTTTCCTCGTAGCACTCTCCCATCGCCTGCACCTCGGTGAAAAGCACGATGTCGCCAAGTGCGTCGAGTGCGGCGGCGGCATCATCTTCCTGCGCCAGGCGCTCCATCAGCGTGCCGAGCTGCATGACGTTCCTCCTATTGCACGAGCGGTGAAGCGCTGGCATCGAGCGCGATGCCGGTGATCTCTGCACGTCCGGCGAGGATGGTGATGTACTGCCGTATGGCGACGCGGCGCACCTTCTCGTCGAGCCAGGACGCAATGCGTGGACGAACGATCTCGAACGGCAACTCGTTTCCTGCGATCCGATGGTCGAGCCACACGACATGAAATCCGTACCGCGTCTCGACCGGCTCGTCGGCAATCTCTCCGACAGGCATCGAGGCGAGTGCGCTCTCGAATTCCGGCACCGTCTGTCCCGGCCCGATCTGACCGAGACTGCCGCCGGTCTTTCCCGAAGAACACGCCGATTCCGCCAGCGCCAGTTCGCCGAACAGGGATGGCTGTCTGTGCAGCGCCGCGATGATATCCATCGCCCGCTGGCGCGCGGTCTGCCGCGCATTGGTGTCGTTCGCGGGCGCGGCCACCAGGATGTGACGTGCCTCGTAAAGATCCGGGCTGCGGAAGCGGCGGCGGTTCATGTCGTAATAGCGCCGGCACGCTGCGTCATCTGCCTCGGGCGTGACGACGGCTTGCGCGACGAGCATGCGGATTAACGCTTCGTCGTCGGTCTCGCGCCGACCTTCGGCATCGGCGATGGGTTCAGGAACAATCCCGATCCGCCGCGCCTCCTGCAACAGCAGCTCGCGCACGACGAGCGCACGCGCGGCGGCCAGCCAAGCCTCGATTGGCTTTGTCGCCGGATGGTTCTGGGTCTCGCGCGAAATTGCCGCGCGCGAGATGGAAACCCCATTGACGCTGACCGGAGTCTGCTTGCCGGTGATCGCGGGGCGGACAGAGCATCCGTGGGATGATGCGGGCGTGGTCATGGCTGTCACTCCGCCGGTTCAGCAGGACGATGCGCCGTTAATGGACGTCGTGTGCGCACGACCTGATAGCCGCGGCGGCCGAGATACCAGACCGGGGCCGACCAGATATGCACGAGGCGCGAGAACGGGAAGACGAGGAAGATCGTCATGCCGAGCACGAGATGGGCGAGGAACGGCCATTCCAGGCTCTGCAGCGTTGTTGCATCTATCGGCTGCAACGTCACGATCCCCTGCGCCCAGTGCGAGAGCGTCAGCATCGCCGAGCCGTCGCGGTGACCGAGCGAGAACGGCAACGTCAGGAGACCGAGCGAAAGTTGAACCCACAGGATCAGCAGCACGGCAATATCCATCATCGTGGACGTTTGCCGGATGCGGGCGTCGAACAGCCGCCGATGCAGCAGCAGCGTCAGACCGATGAAGCAGGCCGTGCCCGCGATACCGCCCGCAATCACCGCAATGAGCTGCTTCTGCGGGACGGTCATCACGAGCGTGTAAACCGATGTCGGCGTCAGCAGGCCGACGGCGTGACCAAAAAACAGAAACAGGATTCCGAAATGGAACAGGTTCGAGCCCCAGTAGAGCTGACGCTTACGCAGCATCTGGCTGGAGCTCGCCTTCCAACTGTATTGATCGCGGTCGAAGCGGATCAGGCTACCGATGATAAAGGTCGTCAGGCAGACGTAGGGGTACCAGACGAACAGGATATGAAAGATGACGTCACGCATGGCTGGCCTCGTTACGTGCGGTGGGCTGGCGACGTGGTGATGATGGTGCGGGGCCCTCGGTTCGGTGGCGGCTCCAAGCCGGGAGCAGGGCGACGCGCCTGGCGCAGTTTCGCTGCGAGGCTGTCGACGCCGCAGGCATCCTTGGCAGCACCAGGACCGAACGTGACCTCCTCGTCTTGCCATGCGGCATCGAGTGCTTCCAGATCGTCCGGTTCCGGATCCGGTTCCGCGCGTAATGCGGCAAGTGCTGTCTCGTCGAGCTTCGACTTCGATAACGCGACCAGCGCGGCGAACGCGGCCTCGTAGGGTGAGCCACGCTTCGCCAGCCGCTCCCGAAGCGCAGCCAATACGTGGCCGGGTTGACCGATCAGCTCGATCGCCTCGGCCGGGGCGCGGGTCGCGGCATATTCCAGGAACAGCGGCAGGAAATCCGGCAACTCCGCAGTTGTTGGCGTATAACCGCCGTCCTCATAAAGCTTGATCAGATCGACCATCGCCTGGCCGCGGTCGCGACTTTCGCCATGCACGTGCTCGAACAGATGTAGGGACAGCGAACGCGTCCGGTCGAACAGCAGGATGTAGCGCTCCTGTGCATCGAACAGATCGCGCCCGGCAAGATCATCGATGAGCGCGTTGACCGACGCGAGATCGCGCCGGGAAAGCACGGCTTCCCTGGCGAGAACAGCTTTCAGTTCGCCGACAGCAGCGAGAAGATCGTCGGTCGGATAGGTCAGCAGCGCTGAAAGAACCTTGAGCGTCTTCATGGATCACGCCTCCACTTTCGGACGTTCGTTTTTCAGCTTCACGCCACCGAACAGATTGACTTTGTTGTCGCTCGGCATGCAGCCGTCGCCGAATGTGAAACCGCATTGACCGCGCAGTTCGTAGGCATCCTCCGAGACTTCGCGATGCGTGGTCGGGATGACGAAGCGGTCCTCGTAATTGGCGATCGCCATCACGTGGTACATCTCTTCGATCTGCAGTCCCGTAAGGCCGACTTTTCTCGCGATCGCTTCGTCGATCACACCATCGATCGTTTTCGCCCGCATGTAGGCGCGCATCGCCAGCATCCGTTCCAGGCCGTAGGCGACCGGCAGCTCATCGCCGGCCGTCAGCAGGTTGGCGAGATATTTGAGCGGAATGCGCAATGAGCGCACGTCCGGCATTTCGCCATCACTGCCCATCTTGCCGGCTTCGGCCGCCGCCGTGATCGGCGACAGCGGCGGCACATACCAGACCATCGGCAGCGTGCGGTATTCCGGATGCAGCGGGAAAGCCACCTTCCATTCCATCGCCATCTTCCAGACCGGCGACTTGCGCGCGGCTTCGAGCCAGGCGTCCGGCACACCGTCAAGGCGCGCTTGTGCAATGACCGCGGGATCGGCAGGGTCGAGGAAGATCCCGAGCTGCGCCTTATAGAGATCAGCCTCGTCCGGAACGCTTGCCGCTTCCTCGATGCGGTCTGCGTCATACAGCACAACGCCGAGATAGCGGATGCGACCGACGCAGGTCTCCGAGCACACCGTCGGCTGTCCCGCTTCGATGCGCGGATAGCAGAAGATGCACTTCTCGCTCTTGCCGCTCGACCAGTTGAAATAGATCTTCTTGTACGGGCAGCCGGAAACGCACATGCGCCAGCCGCGACACTTATCCTGGTCGATGAGAACGATGCCGTCCTCTTCGCGCTTGTAGATGGCGCCCGATGGGCAGGATGCCGCGCACGTCGGATTAAGACAGTGCTCGCACAGCCGCGGCAGGTACATCATGAAGGTATTTTCGAACTGGCCGTAGATTTCCTTCTGTACGCCTTCAAAATTGACGTCGGCCGAACGCTTCGAGAATTCGCCGCCGAGGATTTCCTCCCAGTTCGGTCCCCACTCGATCTTCTCCATCCGCTCGCCTGAAATCAGCGAACGCGGGCGCGCCGTTGGGAAGGCCTGCACCTCTGGCGTCTTTTGCAGGTGCTCGTAGTCGAAGGTAAAAGGTTCGTAATAGTCGTCGATCTCCGGCATGTCCGGATTGGCAAAAATGTTGGCGAGGACGCGCCATTTGCTGCCGATCCTCGGTTCGATCTTGCCGTTACGCTTGCGTTTCCAGCCGCCGTTCCAGCGGTCCTGGTTTTCCCATTCCTTTGGATAACCGATGCCCGGCTTGGTCTCGACGTTGTTGAACCACGCGTATTCCATGCCTTCGCGATTGGTCCAGACGTTCTTGCAGGTCACCGAGCAGGTATGGCAGCCGATGCACTTGTCGAGGTTGAGCACCATTGCGATCTGAGCGCGGACTTTCATTTTGGGTAGCTCTCCTTATTCGGCTGCCTGGACCGCGGGTGTCGCGCCCTGCAATGGGCGCTCCAGCCAATCGACGTTGCGAAGTT
>JAFAFW010000036.1 GCA_023423275.1 Pseudomonadota bacterium | reverse complement strand
ATCCGACGTCGCGGATCACCACGCTGTGCCGCGAGCGCGGCATCGTCGTGGCGCTGATGACCGATGCGCGGTTCTCGGGCGGTTCCGTTGGTCTTGTTATCGGCCACGTCGGGCCGGAGGCAGCGCTCGGCGGTCCGATCGCGTTCATCGACGATGGCGATGAGATCGTCGTCGATTTGAACACGAACGAACTCAACTGCACGGTGCTGAACGATCCGGCCATCGCTAAAAGGCGCAAAGCGGCCTGGGACAAAGTGGTCGCGGACAATGGCGGCATCCATCCCAATTGCGGGAAGGCGGACACGCGCCTGCTGCATCGCGCGCGGCATACGGCGGTGCCTGCGACGCGCGGCGGCGGTTTGCACCCCGACCGCGAAGTCTGGGTCCGGAATCAGCGCGAAGCGGAGCGCTCCGGCTTCGTCCCGAAGAACAAGTATCGCCCGGATGTGACGAAGGCGTTCTAGCAGCCGGTACAGCGGCGCCCTCGTGACGGAGGGCGCTGTTTCGCACACGAGAGGGCCGCGATACCGATATGGACAAGCCGATTGCCCGGAACGGCTCGCGCAGCACCTTGCTTGCGGTCGAAGATACGCAGTTTTTGCTGCGCGACGAGATGCGGTCCATCCGCTTTGCGCTTGAATACGCCAAGGCGGACTTGGCGTTGCGCGATTGGGGCATCCGGTCGACCATCATCGTATTCGGCGGAGCGCGTGTCCCCTCGCCCGAGCAGGCCGCGGCTGTCGTTGAAGCCGCGCATACGGATGTCGAGAAGAAAGCCGCCGAGCGCTTGCGCCAGAGGTCGGACTTCTACCGGATCGCGCGGGAGTTCGCCAGCATTGCCTCGGAGCGTGGCGGGGCCTTTGCGCCGCGGAACAGATGGCGCGACAATGTCATCGCAACGGGCGGTGGGCCGGGCATCATGGAAGCGGCCAATCGTGGAGCGGCGGATGTCGGCGCGCCCAGCATCGGCTTCAACATAACGTTGCCGCATGAGCAGGCGCCAAATCCCTACATCACCCCGGAGCTCAGCTTCCGCTTTCACTACTTTGCGATGCGCAAGATGCATCTGGCGATGCGTGCCAACGCTCTCGCGATTTTCCCGGGCGGATTTGGCACGATGGACGAGCTGTTCGAGCTGCTGACCCTTCAACAGACGCGAAAGGCGCCGCCGGCTCCGATCGTGCTGTTCGGGGAAAGCTATTGGCGCAGGATCATCAATTTCGAAGCCCTTGCCGAAGAGGGTATGGTCTCGCCCGATGACCTCAAACTATTCGAATTCGCCGAGACTGCGGAAGCGGGCTGGGCCTCGCTCGTCCGGCGCGGCCTTCTCGCCGACCCCCCTCTTTAGTTCACCGCGCGAAATCATTATCTGCATTTCGATAACTTCCACCGCGTATCCGATCGGGGGCTGCGCGCGTTACGAATGCGATTGAACCTCCGCCGCATGCGGCCTTCCAGAAAGTGAAGGAGTGCGATGCCTGCGAACGTTCCAGCGTCAGATCGCCATCATGTTGTCGTGGTCGGGGCAGGTTTCGGCGGCCTCGAAGCCGTGCATCATCTCGCTGGCGCGCCTGTTCGCATCACGATCGTCGACCGGCGCAACCACCATCTCTTCCAGCCGCTGCTCTATCAGGTCGCGACCGCATCTCTGGCGACGTCCGAGATTGCGTGGCCGATCCGCCATCTCGTCTGGAAGCGGCCCGAGGTTACGACACTGCTGGCAGCGGTCGAGGGGATCGATATCGCGAGCCGTCGCCTGATGCTCGATACTGGCGAGACGCTTTCCTACGACACGCTGGTGCTCGCCACCGGCGCGCGACATGCGTATTTCGGCCATGACGACTGGGAACCCTTCGCGCCTGGCCTCAAGACGCTGGAGGACGCGACGACCATTCGCCGCCGCATCCTGGTCGCGTTCGAGAAGGCGGAGCGGGAAGCCGATCTGGAACGGCGGGCGGCGCTGCTCACCTTCGTCATCATCGGCGCCGGGCCGACCGGTGTCGAACTTGCCGGCACCATCGCAGAACTTGCTCGGGTCACGCTGCCTCGCG
This sequence comes from Pseudomonadota bacterium, assembly GCA_023423275.1. GTDB lineage: Bacteria > Pseudomonadota > Alphaproteobacteria > Rhizobiales > Hyphomicrobiaceae > ZC4RG25. Next base: position 3,583 of record JAFAFW010000036.1, on the reverse strand, counting down.
ATTTCCGCTATATCGATACGCGGCAAACGCGCGTGGTTCTGATCGAGGCCGGGCCGCGCGTGCTTGCCGGGTTCACGGAAGACCTGTCGGCTTATGCGCATCGCGCGCTGGAGAAGCTCGGTGTCGAAATCGAGCTCGGCCACCCTGTCTCGGCGTGTACGGCCACTGGCGTCGCCTACGGCGGCAAGACCCTTCCGGCGTCAACGATCATCTGGGCCGCCGGCGTCCAGGCCTCTCCGGCCGGGGAGTGGCTCGGCGCACCGGCCGATCGTGCCGGCCGCGTCAAGGTCGAGCCGGATCTGACGATGCCTGGCCACCCAGAAATCTTCGTCGTCGGCGATACGGCAACCATAACCGCACCCGATGGCGCGCCGGTTCCCGGCATTGCGCCAGCGGCCAAGCAGCAGGGCCGCCACGCGGCGTTGATGATCAAGGCGCGGCTGCGTGGAGAGCCGGGAAAGGACGCCTTCCAGTACAAGCATGCGGGAAACCTCGCGACGATCGGGAAGCGACTTGCCATTATCGATTTTGGCCGCATCAAGCTGCGCGGTGCGCTGGCCTGGTGGGTCTGGGGCCTGGCCCACATCTACTTTCTGATCGGCGTCCGCAACCGTCTGAACGTCGCCATCAACTGGCTGTGGATCTACATGCGTGACCAGAGGAGCGCCCGATTGATCACGCAAGGCCGCGCGGCGGGGACGGACGAGCGGTCGCGCACCATGCCAGCGTCAGGGCGATGGCCTCACCCTTGACGTCGTCAGCCGCATGCCCAGTCCAGTTTCATGTCACGAAAATCAAGCTGCGCATTGCCGCCGCCGAAATTGTAGCCGCCGAAGTATTCCTCAAAGCCGATGCAATAGGGGCTGAACTCCGGTGTTGCCTGGATCGGCCGCATCGTTCCGCCGATGTGGTTCGGTTTGTGGTCTTCGGCCCAGTCATGCAGGTGATAGTTCTCGGTTTTGACGACGCCGTCGGCCCAATAGAAGTAATTGGTGTAACCGGAGGGCGTGCCGTCTCCGAAATCCTCCATCGGTGCTTTTCCGGCGTTCGGATCGCGAGCGCGCGGCGTCAGCCGAAGCTCGCGGTTCCATCCGAGGGTGCCGTCAGGATAGTCGCCGAACAACGGTTTGAAATAGTGCGTGTCCTGCTCGGCGAGATTCGTGGGCACGGCCTCCGCTTTGAAATAGTTCACCGCTCCGGACTCCAGCCAGCCAGGGCGATCGTTGGCACGCAGGAACGCATTGGCTTCGTGGAGTGGCGGCGGGCACGGCGGTCCCGCGAACTCCTCGGTCTTCAGCAGGACGACCGCGTACTCATAGCCGAGGATGTCCTGCATCCGATGCAGGCGCGGATGAGCTGACCGGGCAGCAGCGTAGAACGGCATCAGCTCCGGCTGGGCGGGAGCGCCTCCGGATCCGAGCACGGCCTCGCGGAGTGCAGGACGCGCACGCGCGCCGCCATCATTCTGATCCGCAGCCGTTGCAAAGAAGCTGAGCGCGGCAATCTCCGGGCCGTGACAGCGATAATCGTCCGGCAAGCGGATTGTGAAGCCGTGCATGAGAGGATAGCCGCTGATCGGGTCCAGCGGCCATTGCTCCGGCGTGATGCCCGGCGGAAGTCCGAAGCACCAGCCGTCGCAGTCGTCGGCTCCCGGTTCGACAGTGTTGTGCTGGATGTTGATGTCGTAGGCGCGAACGATCATATTTTTCTTGCCACTCTTCCTCTGGAACCCCGCGTGCCGCGCTTGCGACTTGCGTCGAAGTATATTGCACATCGGAGCGATTTTCTGTATGAGCGCGCTCCGATCAGATGAATGATCGCTTTTCTTGGGAGTTGGCTCGATGACATCGCTGTCTCGCCGCCCCGCTCGGGGCCAGGTCTGACGTTCACTGCGTTCGCGGTGCGCTGAGGCCATTGATGCACGCGCTGCCGGTTTTCCGGTAGGCGATGCGTAAGCCTGAATTCACTCCTGAAAGATCAGACATGGGCACTTCTCCCATCGTGGGCGGCCGCGCGCCGATCCACACCTTCGCCTCGTCCAAAGCCTGGATCGAGGGCAATGCCGTTCGACAGCTCGAAGATGTTGCCGGTTTGCCGGGCATCAAGGCCGTGGCTGCCATGCCGGATTTGCACGCGGGGAAATACGGTCCCGTCGGCTGCAGTATTCTCGCGGAGCATATTCATCCACGCTTTGTGGGGTCCGATATCGGCTGCGGCATGGGGCTGTTTCACCTCGATGTCGCCGTTCGCAAGCTGCGCGTCGATAAAGCGGCGGAGCGTCTGCGCGTGCTCGATGAGCCGTGGGATGGCAACGCCAAGGCGCGCCTGGCCGGCGTCGGCCTTGAGGAAACTCCGTTCGATACGGCGCTCGGCAGTATCGGCGGCGGCAATCACTTCTGCGAGCTGCAAGCGATCGAGGCGATCGTCGCACCGGAGCTGGCGGCAGAGGCTGATCTGGATCGCGAGCGCGCCTTCGTGCTGGTTCATTCCGGTTCGCGCGGGCTGGGATATGCGATCCTGCAGCGGCACCTTGCTGACAGCGCCGCCGCGCTTGATCCTGCGGATGCCGCAGGAAAGACTTACCGTTCCGACCACGACGTGGCCGTGCGATGGGCTGTCCTGAACCGGAGGATCATTGCGGAGCGCGCGGCGGTGGCCGTGCGTTCGGATATCCGGCCGATCGCCGATCTCAGTCACAACCTGGTCGAGATCGGCAGCGGTGGGGTTCTGCATCGTAAAGGCACCGCGCCCGCTGACCGTGGTCTTGTTCCGATCCCAGGATCGCGCGGGACGCTGTCCTATCTCGTTGCGCCGACGGCTGCGGATAAATCGGAGGCACTGGCGTCACTGGCCCATGGAGCAGGCCGCAAGTTCGACCGGGCGTCCATGCATGGCCGCATACGGACAGGCAAAGCGGAGAGGGCGCGCATGGAGCGCAATCCGTTCGGCGGCGTCATCGTCTGCGAGGACCGCAATCTTCTCGTTGAAGAAGCGCCCGACGCCTACAAGAACATCGATCGGGTCATCGCCGACCTCGTCGACTTTGGCCTCGCGCGCGTGGTCGCGACATTTCGGCCTCTCGTCACCTTCAAGACGGCGGGCGGAGGAGCCAAGGTGCCTTTCCGCGGCCGGGAGGACCGCCGATGATCCGTCTTCTGCTGACAAGCGGTCGCGGTCCGGTGGAGTGCCGGATCGCGCTCGCCCGAACCCTCGAAGCCCTGGCCGCGGGCGCTGAGCATGCGGATCTCGACCTCAGCGTTGCCAGTGGTCCGGATCCGGACGGCCATGGGCCCGCGTCCGCTGTTGTGATCGTGACCGGACCGGGAGCTGCGGACTTCGCGGCCTCCTGGATTGGTTCGATCCTGTGGGTCGCCCAGAGTCCGGTCCGCCCGCATCACAAACGCAAGAACTGGTACATCGGGATTTTCAAACTCGATGCGCCTGCAATGGCAGCTCCTGCGCACCTCGATCTGTCGGAGGTTCGCTTCGATACCTTCCGGGCCGGTGGGCCGGGCGGTCAGCACCAGAACAGGACGGAAAGTGGCGTGCGCGCTGTTCATAGGCAGACGGGGTTATCGGCCGT